>NZ_JBITFB010000008.1:0-21832 GCF_044455625.1 Kitasatospora sp. NPDC051164
TGGGGGGGGGTGCGCCCCCCCGGTGCCCCTTTGTGCCGGGGCGCTAATATTCCCCGCGCTGGGGTGGGGGGGGGGCGCGGGGGGGGGCCGGGCCCGCCCCCCGCCTCGTGGGGGGAGAGCCGGTCAGAAGACCGGCTGGCCGGCGCGGACCAGGCGCCAGGAGTTGGTGAAGAAGTCGGCGGGGTCGATGACGCCCTTGGCCTTCACCCAGGCGATCATGGTGTTGCGGATCTCGTCGGAGTTCGACCAGACCAGCTTGGCGCCGGCGACGTGCGGGAAGTTGCCGCCGCCGTTGGCGCGGTAGTTGTTGACGGCCAGGACGAACTGGGCGGCGGGGTCGATCGGCTTGCCCTGGAAGGACAGGTTGACGATCCGCTGGCCCTTCGGCTGGGCGATGTCGATGTCGTAGCTCAGGCCGTAGACCGAGTCGTAGTTGTAGTCCGGGGTGGTCTCGGCGCCGGTCAGGGCGTCCTTGTCGACCGGGGCGCCCGGGGCGAGCTGGTTGTAGTACTTCGCCGAGAACTCCAGGTAGTCCTTGAGCTGGGCACCCGTCAGGATGCGGGCCTCCATGGTGTTCTCGTAGATGTAGAGGCCCGCGGCGTCGCGCAGCTTGACCTGGCCGGACGGGATCAGGGCGGTCCGGTTGAACGGGGCGGCCTGGGCGAGCACCGGCAGGTTGGCGTACTGCCCGCCCGCCAATGCGGCCTTGACGGCGTCGGCCTGGACCTTGCCGATCAGGTCGATGATCGGGGTCGCCTTGAAGCGGGCGTCGGCGATCGACAGCTCGATCTTGCTGGTGCCGATGTTCTGGTTGACGTACGCGACGACCTTCTTGTGCTGCTCGGTGAGCGCGTTGGTGATCTCCGGGTTCTCCGGCACGGTGTTGGAGTTCAGCACCCGCGAGGAGACCGAGGTGACCTTCCAGGCGCCGTTGGCGAACTCGACCTCGAAGTCGAAGCAGCTCAGGCGCTGGCCCCAGCAGAGCGGCTCGGAGAGCACCACCGTCTTGCCGGTCTTCTTGTTGACGATCAGGCGCTGCGGGACCTCCTTGTGGGTGTGGCCCACCAGCACCGCGTCGATGTCCGCGACGGTCTCCGCCATCTCGCCCGAGGCGTCCTCGGGCCAGGGCAGCTGGTCGCCGTAGGTGGTCGGCTCGTCGATGCCGGAGTGCGCCGAGACCACGATGACGTCCGCGCCCGCCGCCTTCATCCGCGGCACGTACTTGGCGGCGGTCTCCACGATGCCCGGGAAGATCATCTGGCCGCTGACGTTGGCCTTGTCCCAGATCGCGATGCCCGGGTTGGTGAGGCCGAGGATGCCGACCTTCAGCGGCTTGCCCTCGCCGAGGTGCAGCTCCTTGATCACGTACGGCGGGAAGGCCGGCTTCTCGTTCTTCGCGTGCAGCGCGTTGGCGCCCAGCAGCGGGAACTCCAGCTGGTCCTCGAAGGCCTTCACGGTCGGGATGCCGTAGTTGAACTCGTGGTTGCCGAGCGCGGCGGCGTCGTACTCCATGAGGTTCATGGCGACGGCCATCGGGTGGTCCGGGACGGTGTCGCCGTCGGTGGCGATCGGCTCGACCCGGGCGTAGTAGTAGGTCAGCTGAGTGCCCTGGATGATGTCACCGGAGTCGATCAGCAGGCAGCGGTCCCAGCCCTTCTCCTCGCGCACCTGGTTGGCCAGGGTGGAGATCTTGGCGAGGCCGACCGCGTTGTGCGCCTTGTCGACGTACTCGGCGTCGGTGAAGTAGTCCCAGTTGAGCACCCGGCCGTGCAGGTCGGTGGTGCCCATGACGGTGAAGGCCTGCTTGCGGGGCTTGCGCGGGCCCTTGGCGGCCGCCGTGTCCGGCTCGGCGGCCGCGGCGGAGGGGGCGGCGGCCACGGCGGCACCGCTCGCCAGGGCGGCGCCGGCGGCGGTGGCGGCGGACCGGGTGACGAAGTCACGGCGGTTCAGGGGCATGGACGACTCTCCCGGGTGGGAACGACGGCAGATGGGCCGTCAACTGGCGTACGTGAGTGAGTGCGCGTCGACGCGTCGACATCGCGTCAATGCATCGACGCGCGTAGAGGGACGCGCGTAGAAGTGTGCCGTGCGGGCCGGGTCGCTGAATAGCCCCCGGACCTGTCCAAGAGGTGAGATCTTGGCGACTCGTTCGTGACGAAGATGGGCGGGGGCGGGGGTGGTAAAGGGAGCAGGCGGGTCCTGACCTGCGCTCCTGACCTGCGGCTCCGGCTCGGGGCTCTGGTATGGAGCCCTGGGCTCGGGGCCGGCTCGCGGCCGGCCCCGGGTCAGGACAGTTCGGCGGTCAGCAGGACCACCTCGCGGCCCAGTTCGGCCGCCGGGTCCGGGGCGTCCGGGCCCGCCCACGGCTGCCAGGTCCGCGCCCGCAGGTAGCCGGCCACCGCGAGCGGCAGCCGGTGCCGGACGATCCGCTCCGCCACCGGGCCGGGACCGGCCTCGCGCAGTGCCGTCAGCAGACCGTCCACCCCGGCGGTGGGCGGCAGCGGCACGGCGCCCAGGTAGGCGGCCAGCGCCTCCAGCTCGGGGTCGGGCAGGGGCGCCGGCTGAGGCACCGAGACCGACACCGGGACCGGCCGGGACACCGACCCCGACCCTGACTCCGACTCCGACTCCGACTCCGACTCCGACCCTGACTCCGACTCCGGGCCCGGGTTGGGGTCCGTCGTCGGCCGGCCGGGCGGGTCGGGCGGGTCGGGCTTGCGGCCGGGCGCCACCAGCGCGCCCACCCCGTACAGGGCGGCCGCCACCCCGGGCCACAGGCTCCCGCCGAGCTCGAACTGGTGCAGCCCCACCCCGACCGCGGCGCCCGCGAGGCCGGCCAGGTTCTTGGCCGAGTTCAGGTACCGCAGCGCCAGCCGGACGGGCCCGTCACTGGTAGCCACGGATCTCCTCGAACGCCCCGTCCAGCGAGCCCGAGCCGTCGAACAGCTTGCCGCCGCTGATGTCCGCGATCCCCTGCAGCTGGGTCACCGCGGCCTCACCGAACTTGATCGGGAACACCGGGATCGACTTCTCCCAGGCCGGCAGCCCGTCGTGGAATCGCTTGAAGTCGGCGTCCGACGCGCCGACGTTGCTCTCCCCGTCGGTCATCAGCACGATCGAGGTGAACCGGTCGTCGTTCGCCGCCGCCTGCTGGCGCTCGATCACCCGGTACGCCTCCTCCAGCGAGCCGTACACCGCCGTGCCGCCCGAGGCCGCCAGCGCCTGCACGTCCGAGTTGATCGCCGCCAGCTCCTCCTGCGGACCGGGCTGGCTGCCCGTGGGCGGCACGACGTGCGTCTTGGACCACTTCACCGAGGAGGCGAAGGACACCAGGGTGACCTCCTCACGGTTCCGGAAGCGCCGCACCCCGCGAGTGTCGTCCGCCCCGGTCAGCCGGCCCATCGCGTTCTTCAGCGCCGTGATCCGCGAGCCCTCCATCGAGCCCGAGGTGTCCAGCACGTACACCGTCCGGGACGGGCGGCGCAGGTCGTTCTGGTACGAGGCCAGCAGGCCGTCCGCCACCGCCCGGGTGCCCGGGAAGGGCAGCTCCCGGCGGCGGTCCGTCGGCAGCCCGGCGGCCGGGGCCACGCCCGCCGTCGCGGGGCGGCGCAGCGTCGTCTCGGAGATGCGTTTCTGCACCTCGTCCTTGAGCAGGTACGAGGTCAGCCGCTGGAAGGCGTCGCGCTGGTCCGGCGCGGCCGAGGACAGCAGCGACAGCGGGTAGTCCGCCGACACCACGCCGTCCACCGGGCGCACCACCGTCAGCTGCTGCTGCTGTGGCAGCGTCCTGTTCAGCGACAGCAGCACCGACTCGTAGTTCACCAGCGCGCCCACCAGGCCCGACTCGGCCCGGGTGTACGCCTGGGCCAGCCAGCCCGAGGACCCGGAGGTCAGCTTCTGGCCGGTGAAGAACTGCTTCAGCTGCGGCGTCGCCTTCTGCACGTCCGCCTCGGCCAGCGCCCCGTCCGCCTTGGAGAACGCCGAGGCGACCGCCACCAGGGTGGAGAAGCCGGAGTTGGAACGTGAGGGGTCGGCCATCCCGTAGGTCAGCTTGCCGGCCGCGGCCGCGTCACCGACCTGCGCCCAGGTGACCTTCGAGCCGTCGCCCCAACCCAGATCGCCGAGCACCGAGGAGCGCACCCCGATCGCCACCGGGGAGACCATCACGGGAGTCTCGGACAGCACCTTGGACTTCCCGGTCGGGTCCAGGCGCAGGTACTGGTTGGAGGGGAACCACACCGCGTCGTACTTGCCGTCGGCCCGGCCCGAGGACACCGCGTCCGCGCCGTCCAGGGTGCCCGTCCAGGAGAACTGCACGGTCACCCCGGTGGCCTTCCGGGCCTCCTCCAACACCGGTGCCAGGTCCTGTAGTTCACTGCCGGCCAGGATGCGCAGCACCCCCGGCCGGGCGGTCTCGGCGGGCGGGTCCGAGGGCCCCGGGCCGGGCTTGTCGCCGGAGGAGGTGCAGGCGGTCACCGCCGCCAGGACGGCCACCAGTGCGGCGGTGAGCCGGCTGTGGCGCTTCGTACGGAGGTTCACTTCGGGGTCCCACCCTTCGCCGCGGCGGTCAGCTTGAGGAGGTTGTCCAGTGAGGGCAGCGTGGCCTGCTTGAACCCGGAGTTCCTCAGATCGTGCGCGAAGGACGGCTTCTTGTCCTTCATCAGGTTCCAGAAGGCCTCCTGGTCGGCCTGCGGGCGCAGGCCGTACCGGGCTTCCAGGTTGCGCAGTACCGCGTCGTTCTCCAGCGCGTCGGCCAGCTTGCGGCCGCCGTCCGTCCGGGCCACCAGCGTGTGGTCCGACTGGATCGTCGTGTCCGGGTACATCACCACCATGTCCCCGGTGTCCTTGCCCCGCAGCGGCAGCGCTGCGGCCTGTGACTCGTAGGCGAAGACCAGCGTGCCCACGCCCGCGAAGAAGTCCCGGAACGGTTCGTCGCTGCTGATCTTCTGCATGCCCTGGACGCCGTTCGAGGCGGCCAGGACGTCCCGGACGGCGTTGATCCCCGCGTCGTCCTGCACCACCTGGTTGCCGTTCGCGATGTAGGAGAGCAGCGCCAGGTACATCGCGCCCGAGGACGAGGTCTCCGGATCCGTGGTGGACACGAACAGCGGGCCGGTCAACTCCGGGTGCTCGCCCGCGCCCTGGAGGTCCTTCCACTTCTGGCCGCTCTTCAGCGCAGCCACGTACTTGTCCATCCGGAACGTCCAGACGCCCTTGGCGTCCACGTCCGCCAGCTGGCTGTCCTTCAGGACCCGCGCCGCCGACTCGTGCGTCACGATCACCAGCGGAGAGTAGAAGGGCACCAGCGGCGAGTCCTTCAGCTCCCAGTTGCGCTGGATCTCCCGGGCCGGCGCGGCGCTCGCCGGGAAGGCGAAGTCCAGCCCGTTGGTGCTCTTCGCCTGCTCGCTCATCGTCCAGGAGCCGGTCGAATCCGCCCGGACCTCCAGGCCCTGCTTCTTCAACTCGGCCTTGACGGCCGGATCTTCGAAGAAGTCACGTTTCTCCGACCCGATCAGGCCGGTGACCGTGACCACCGCGGGTCCCCCCTTGCCGCCGTCGGGGATCAGCGCATAGGCCACCCAGCCCAGCAGGGCCAGGGTCGCCACCACCCCCAGAGCGCCGCGTTTCATGCCGAACCCCCCTCGGACGCGACTTCTGCCGCGTCGTCTACGTCGTCCGGGTGGTCACCCGAACCTCCGGGCCGTCACCCCGGGGTGACGAGCGTCCCGCCGGGCGGAGATCAGTAACGGAAGTGACGGTGAACCAGAGGTGAACACCCCTTCACGGAATCGCATCGACCGACCCGTTCGTGGGCGCGACCGGAGGCGCCGGGGTGACAGGCCTCGCACACCGGTCCGAGGATGTGTCAGATTGTTCAACTCGCCTTACCGCAAAGGTCATCCCGCAGTCCGGACCCGCCTCGTTGTTACGCGCCGGTAATGCCTAGTCTCAGCACTATGCGCCGAGCAAAAATCGTCTGCACTCTCGGGCCCGCCACCGACTCGTACGACCAGATCAAAACCCTGGTCGACGCCGGGATGGACATCGCCCGACTCAACCTCAGCCACGGCACGCACGCCGAGCACGAGGAACGCTACCGCCGCGTCCGCAAAGCCGTCGACGAAACCGGCCGAAGCGTCGGCGTCCTCGCCGACCTTCAAGGCCCGAAGATCCGGCTCGACACCTTCGCCCACGGTCCGGTACTTCTCGAACGCGGCGACGAGTTCACCATCTCCACCGACAAGGGCGTCGTCGGAGACAAGGACATCTGCGGCACCACCTACGCCGGACTCGCCGGCGACGTCAGCCGCGGCGAACGCATCCTGGTCGACGACGGCCGCGTCACCCTGGAGGTCGTCGCCGTCGACGGGCCCCGGGTGCGCTGCCTCGTCATCGAAGGCGGCCTCGTCTCCGACCACAAAGGCCTCAACCTCCCCGG
This sequence comes from Kitasatospora sp. NPDC051164, assembly GCF_044455625.1. NCBI lineage: Bacteria > Bacillati > Actinomycetota > Actinomycetes > Kitasatosporales > Streptomycetaceae > Kitasatospora > Kitasatospora sp. NPDC051164. The sequence continues at coordinate 6,440 of NZ_JBITFB010000008.1, forward strand.
CGTCGCTGTCTCCGTCCCCGCACTCAGCGACAAGGACGTCGCCGACCTGCGCTGGGCCCTGCGCACCGGCGCCGACCTCATCGCGCTCTCCTTCGTCCGCAGCGGGCGCGACGTCGAGGACGTCCATCGGATCATGGCGGAGGAAGGACGGTACGTCCCCGTCATCGCCAAGATCGAGAAACCGCAGGCCGTCGAGAACCTCGAATCCGTCGTCGACGCCTTCGACGGCGTCATGGTGGCCCGCGGAGACCTGGGCGTGGAGATGCCCCTCGAACAGGTCCCGCTCGTCCAGAAGCGCGCCATCAAGCTCGCCCGGCGCAACGCCAAGCCGGTCATCGTCGCCACCCAGATGCTCGACTCGATGATCAACGCCTCCCGGCCCACCCGCGCCGAGGCCTCCGACGTCGCCAACGCCGTCCTCGACGGCACGGACGCGGTGATGCTCTCCGGGGAAACCTCGGTGGGCAAGTACCCGGTCGAGACCGTCAAGACCATGGGCCGGATCATCGAAGCCGCCGAGAACGACATCCTCGCCGCCGGCCTGCCCCCGCTGACCACCGGCAGCAAGCCGCGCACCCAAGGCGGCGCCGTCGCCCGCGCCGCCGCCGAGATCGGCGACTTCCTGCACGCCAAGTACCTGATCGCCTTCACCCAATCCGGCGACACCGCCCGCCGACTGACCCGCTACCGCTCACCCATCCCGGTACTCGCCTTCACCTACGAACCGGCCGTCCGCAGCCAACTCGCCCTCACCTGGGGCGTGGAGACCTTCCTCGGCCCGTTCGCCCCGACGACCGACCAGATGGTCGAACAGGTCGACGCGGCCCTGCTGTCGCTGGGCCGCTGCCAGAAGGGCGACATCGTCGTCATCACGGCAGGGTCGCCCCCCGGCCTCGCCGGCTCCACCAACCTCGTCCGCGTCCACCACGTGGGCACGTTGGACGCCTGAGATTCCCTAGCGGCGCGGCCTCGTTCGGGGTCGCGCCGCTGTCAGTACTTGGGGCCGATGCGGGCATCCATCAGGGCGACGGAGTCCTTGCGGGCGACGGAGATGTTGGTGGCGCCGGTAGGACGGGCGGCGGCCCTCCACTGGACGCCGACGGCGTCGAGGGTGGCGGTGAAGAGGCCGATGATGTCGGTCGAGGTGTTGGTAAAGAAGTACCGCGGGTACTCGTAGCGCTTCGTGACGCCCCCGACCGTGCGGGTCGCCCAGTTGGTGATGCGGCAGCCGTCGGAGTGGATCAGGCCCCGCAGGAAATCCCATGGGTGGGCGTCGACGATCTCCTGCTGCCAGGGTTCCAGAGCTATGGTGCGCCCGTGTTTCTTGCCGGCGCCGTGCTGGGGGAAGAGGCAGGGCCAGTGCTTGCTGGTACTGACGACACTCGTGCAGCCGGGCGCGCGGACGCGCATCACCTTGTTGTGCGGCATCACGGCAGAGATGGCCCGCTCACACTCGTCGATGAGGCCGGGCCAGCCGTCGCAGCAGGCGATGCGCAGGGCGTAGACCTTACGGCGACCCTCGCTGATGCAGCCGTCGCCGAGATAGAGGCCGAGCAGGTAGGCGTAGTCGGCACGCGGACGCGACGGATCGAGTTGGTCATGGCGAACCGGGCACTCGGCGGTCATACGGGGGCTGGGAATGGCACCGGACGCCCACTCGCGGATCGTGAACCGGGAGATTCCGGTCGCGCGGCTGACTTGGCTGAAGGTCAGCCCGGACGCGTGGAGGTCGAGCGCTCGCTGCCGCGTGGCGAGGTCGTACATGTCGCCGTCAGTACTTGGGGCCGATGTGGGCGTCCATGAGGGCGACGGAGTCCTTGCGGGCGACGGAGATGTTGACCTGGCCGGTGGCGCGCGGGATCGAGGCCTTCCACTGGACGCCGACGGCGTCGAGGGTTGCGGTGAAGAGGCCGATGATGTCGGTCGAGGTGTTGGTGAAGAAGTACCGGGGGTACTCGTAGCGCTTCGTTACGCCCCCGACCGCGCGGGTCGCCCAGTTGGTGATGCGGCAGCCGTCGGAGTGGATCAGGCCCCGCAGGAACTCCCAGGGGTGGGCATCGACGATCTCCTGCTGCCAGGGTTCCAGAGCTATGGTGCGCTCGTGTTTCTTGCCGGGGCCGTGCTGGGGGAAGTAGCACGGCAGGTGCTTCGAGTACACCTTGACGTTGTGGCAGCCGGGACGCCGAACGCGGCAAGGGGTGAGGGCGGGGAAGACCTGCCTCATGGCTGCCTCGACGGCGTCCATGATTCCTGGCCACTTGTCGTCACAGGCTATGAACAGGCTGGCGGTTCGGTGCTGCTTCGGGTGGCTGATGTGGCCGTCGCTCAGGTAGAGCCCGAGCAGGTACGAGTACGCCGGTCGGTCCAGGTCGTCGTCGTCGCAGCGCATGCAGGTGGAGTGCTTACGGCCGGGGAGTTCGCCGCGTCTGGCGAGGTCCCGGTGCTTCCACCAGGAGACCGTGCCGGCGGGAACGTTGAGTCGGCGGGCAGTATCGGCGGTGCCTGCGCCGCTGCGCAGGAGGTGGGCAGCTTGTTCGCGCACGGAGATCTCGCACATGTGACCGAGCGTGTGCGAAGCGCTCGCAATTGTCCGGTGAATGCTCGAATCTTCACTCGAACCGGTGAAGGGTGCCAGCCGTTGCCCGGCTGGCGAGCTCCTTCGATTTGAAGGAAAAGTGCCCCGAGTGGGATTCGAACCCACACTGTATGGTGTTTGAGACCATTGCCTACTGCCAATTGGGCTATCGGGGCCTGCGAATCGAAGCCCGAAGGCCCGACCGAGTGACTCAAACATACCGTGTCTAGGTACCCTCGTGCATGCAGTACCCCGCCGGAACTAGGAGCCCCGTGAGCACCGCCGACGAGCAGGCACAGCCGCTTGAGACCGATACGCCCCAGATCACCCGGATTGTGATCGCCGAGGACGAGGCGCTGATCCGTCTCGACCTCAAGGAGATGCTCGAGGAGGAGGGGTACACCGTCGTCGGCGAAGCGGGGGACGGGGCGACGGCGGTGAAGCTCGTGGAGGAGCTGAAGCCGGATCTGGCGATCTTCGATGTGAAGATGCCGGTGCTGGACGGGTTGTCGGCGGCGGAGCAGATCCACGACAAGCACCTGGCGCCGGTGCTGATGCTGACGGCGTTCTCGCAGCGGGAGCTGGTGGACCGGGCGCGGGACGCGGGGGCGATGGCGTACATCGTCAAGCCGTTCTCGAAGGCGGACCTGGTGCCGGCGATCGAGATGGCGGTGTCGCGGTACACCGAGATGCGGGCCCTGGAGAAGGAGATCGGGGATCTCACCCAGCGGCTGGAGACCCGGAAGCTGGTGGACCGGGCGAAGGGCGTGCTGCAGACGAAGTTCGGGCTGAACGAGCCTGCTGCCTTCCGGTGGATCCAGAAGACGTCGATGGACCGGCGGATGACGATGGCGGCGGTGGCCGAGGCGGTCATCGAGGAGGGCGACGCCCAGGACCGCAAGAAGGCGGATGAGGGCACGTCCGAGTAGGACGAGCGACGGAGGGCCCGGCGGATGTTTCCGCCGGGCCCTCTCGCGTGGAAGGGGTCAGTCCTCGGGTCAGTCCTCGCCGAGGTAGGCCTTGCGGACGGATTCGTCGTGGAGGAGGTCGGCGCCGGTGCCGGAGAGGACGATGCGGCCGGTCTCCATGACGTAGCCCTGGTCGGACAGCGACAGTGCCGCCTGGGCGTTCTGCTCGACCAGGAGGATGGTCGTACCGGACGACTTGAGTTCGATGATGGTCGCCATGATCTTCTGCATCATCAGCGGGGAGAGGCCCATCGACGGCTCGTCCAGCATGAGCAGCTTGGGCTGGGACATCAGGGCCCGGCCCATCGCGAGCATCTGCTGTTCGCCGCCGGAGAGCGTTCCCGCGGCCTGCTTGCGGCGTTCGCCGAGGATGGGGAACAGCGAGTACGCGCGTTCGACGTCGGCGGCGATGCCGGCGGTGTCGGTGCGCAGGAAGGCGCCGAGGAGGAGGTTCTCCTCGATGGTCATGCGGGGGAAGATGTGCCGGCCTTCGGGGGAGTGCGCGAGGCCGAGGGCGACGATCTTGTGGGCGGGGACGGTGGAGAGGTCCTGGCCGTCGAAGGTGATGCGTCCGGCGGTGGGCTTGAGGAGGCCGGACAGGGTGCGCAGGGTGGTGGTCTTGCCGGCGCCGTTGGTGCCGATGAGGGTGGTGACCTCGCCCTGTTCGACGGTGAAGCTGATGCCCTTGACGGCTTCGATCTTGCCGTAGGCGACGCGGAGGTCCTCGACCTCGAGGAGTGCGGTCACTGGTCGGTCTCCGTAACGGTCTCCGGGCCTGCCGGGGTGCTGTCTTCGAGCGGGGCGCCGAGGTAGGCGGTGATGACGCGTTCGTCGTTCTGGACGGTTTCGCGGTCGCCTTCGACGATCTTCTGGCCCTGGACGAGCACAGCGGTGCGGTCGCAGAGGTTGAAGATGAAGCGCATGTCGTGCTCGATGACGAGGATGGAGATGCCCTTGTCGCGGATGGCGAAGACGAGTTCCTCGGCGGCGCGGGTCTCCTGGGGGTTCATGCCGGCGGTGGGTTCGTCGAGGAGGAGCAGGCCGGGTTCGGAGGCGAGGGCGCGGGCGATTTCGAGCTTGCGCTGCTCGCCGTAGGGGAGGTTGCGGGCGAGGTGGTCGGCCTTGGCGGCGAGGCCGGTGAACTCGAGGAGTTCCATGGCCTTGGCGCGGCTTTCGGCTTCGGCGCGGTGGTAGCCGGGGCCGCGGAGGATGGCGGAGAAGATGCCTTCCTTGGTGCGGGTGTGGCGGCCGACGAGGACGTTCTCGAGGACGGTCATGTTGGCGAAGAGCCGGATGTTCTGGAAGGTGCGGGCGATGCCGGCCTGGGTGACGAGGTGGGGCTTGGGCGGCAGCACGACGTCGCGGTAGCGGACGGCGCCTTCGGTGGGGACGTACAGGCCGGTGAGGCAGTTGAAGAAGGTGGTCTTGCCGGCGCCGTTGGGGCCGATGAGGCCGATGATCTCGCCCTCGCCGACGGTGAGGGAGACGTTGTTGACGGCGGTGAGGCCGCCGAAGCGCATGGTGACGCCGGTGACTTCGAGCAGGGGTGCGGCGGTGGTGCTCATCGGGTGGGTCACGCCCCTGCCTTGGTGAGTGCGGTCGGCTCGCCGGTGGGCTGGGCCGGGATGGCGGCCTCGTGGAACTCCAGCTGCTGGCGGCGGTTGGGGATGAGGCCCTCGGGGCGGACGCGCATCAGGATGATGAGGGCGGCGCCGAACGCGAGGAGCTGGTAGTCGGCGAGGAACTCGAGCTTCTTCGGGATGAGGAAGAGGAGGGTGGCGCCGGCGAGGGGGCCGCTGATGGTGCCCATGCCGCCGAGGATGACCGCGGCGAGCAGGAAGGCCGAGTTGGGCGGGAGGGCTTCGGCGAAGGTGTACTGGTCGGGGGTGACGGTGTAGCTGACGTGGGCTTGGACGGTGCCGGCGAGGCCGGCGAGGCAGGCGCCGAGGGCGAAGGCGAGGAGCTTGAGGCGGAAGCCGTTGATGCCCATGGCTTCGGCGGCGGTCTCGTCCTCGCGGATGGCGACCCAGGCGCGGCCGATGCGGGAGTTGCCGACGCGGGCGAAGATCAGCACGACGAGGGCGGTGACGAGGAGCATCAGCAGGTAGTAGTTGGAGAAGCGGCCGAGTTCGATGCCGGCGACGGTGTGGGACTTGCCGAGGTCGAAGCCGAGGATCTCCAGGTCGGGGATCCGCGGGATGCCGTTGGAGCCGTTGGTGATCTTGGGGCCGGTGGTGCCGTTGAGGTTGAGCATGGTGATGCGGAAGATCTCGCCGAAGCCGAGGGTGACGATGGCGAGGTAGTCGCCGCGCAGCCGCAGGGTGGGGGCGCCGATGAGGACGCCGAAGACCATGGAGACGGCGGCGCCGGTGAGCATCGCGGCCCAGAACGGGAACTGGACGTGGATGGGCGAGGCGGGGGAGCCGGAGACCAGGGCGGCGGCGTAGGCGCCGACGCCGAGGAAGGCGACGTACCCGAGGTCGAGCAGGCCGGCCAGGCCGACGACGATGTTGAGGCCGAGGGCGACGGTGGCGAAGATCAGGATGTTGGTGGCGACCGAGGTGTACTGGTCGCTGCTCTGGGTGAAGGGGAAGCTGGCGGCGGCGGCGAAGGCGGCGCCGGTGGTGACGGGGCGGTGCTTGACGGTCAGGGCGCGCAGTCGGGCGATCAGGCCGGACTTGGTGAGGGCGGCGACGGCGAGTGCTGTGAACAGCAGGAAGCCGGTGAAGAGTTCGCCGTATTCGGTGTCGATGCCGAAGGTGATCGCGAAGAGGCCGAGCCCGAAGGCGCCGACGATGATCAGGACCTCGACCCAGGACGGCAGTAGGCGCGGCGCGGGCAGCGGGCGTTCGATCTTGCCGAGGCGCAGCCGGCTGTTGGCGAGGTGGCCGAGCTGGAGGAGGAGCACGGCGCCGGTGGCGATGGCCACGCCGCCGGCGAGGGCGGTGAGGACGGGGGCGACGGGCTTGTCGCCGGGGATGGCGTGGGCGCCGAACCAGACGAGGGGGGCGGCGGGGACGAGCAGGAAGAGGCGCTTGTCGACGATCCGCAGGGGGACGTGGGTGCGGCGGTCGAGGGGGAGGCCGAGGGCGCCGAGGACGGTGATCAGGCCGCCGGCGGCGAGGACCCAGCCGCCGGGTTCGAGGTTGACGAGGCCGTCGAGTTCGACGGCGATCGAGGTGACGGAGTAGGCGCTGACGGCGAGGGCGCCGGTGGCGGCGTACAGGACGGCGTTGTTGCTGCGGGTGGGGGCGGCCCAGCGCAGGCCGGGGACGCCTTGGGTGGCGAGCAGCAGGACGAGGGTGAGGATGCCGGCGGTGAGGGCGAGCCATTGGAGGCCGGCGGGGGAGCCGTAGTAGGTGAGGTCGCCGGGGAAGTCGGAGGTCCAGGTCCAGGACATGGCGGCGGAGGCGGCGGTGGCGAGGGCGCCGAGGCCGGTGAGGGCGGCGGCGGCGCGGGCCGGCAGGGGGATGACCGGGGTGGTTTCGGTGGTGGTCATGGTGGTCACGCCCTGTCCGCGACGCGCTCGCCGAGCAGGCCTTGGGGCCGGACGAGGAGCACGAGGATGAGGAGTACGAAGGCCCAGACGTCCTTCCAGGCGCCGCCTCCGAAGAGGTGCATGCCGGGCAGGTGCTGGATGTAGCCGGTGGCGAGGGCTTCGGCGAGGCCGAGGGCGAGGCCGCCCAGCATGGCGCCGTAGATGTTGCCGATGCCGCCGAGGACGGCGGCGGTGAAGGCCTTGAGGCCGAGGATGAAGCCCATCCGGAAGTCGATCTGTCCGCTGCGCAGGCCGTAGGCGATGGCGGCGACGGCGGCGAACGCGGCGCCGATGGCGAAGGCCATGACGATGATGCGGTCGGTGTCGATGCCCATCAGCTTGGCGGTGTCGGGGTCCTGGCTGGTGGCCTGCATGGCGCGGCCGGAGCGGGTGCGGGTGACGAACCAGCCGAGGGCGAGCATGCACAGCGGGGCGGCGATGATCAGGAAGAGGTCGCTGCGCTGGATGGTGACGGAGCCGAGGCTGAAGGGGTCGCCGGGGAGCTTGGGGAAGACACGGGCCTTCTTGGCGTCGGGGTAGAAGGAGAAGACGAGTTGCTGCAGGAAGATGGACAGCCCGATCGCGGTGATCAGCGGGGCGAGGCGGGGCGCGTTGCGCAGGGGGCGGTAGGCGAACCGCTCGGCGGCGACGGCGGTGAGCGTGGAGACCAGGACGCCGGCGATCAGCATCAGCGGTAGGGCCAGCCAGAGGGTGGTGCCGCCGGGGAGGGCGAGGTAGGCGGTCAGGGCGCCGAAGCCGCCGACCATGACGATCTCGCCGTGGGCGAAGTTGATGAGCTGGACGATGCCGTAGACCATCGTGTAGCCGATCGCGACGAGTCCGTAGAGGGCGCCGAGGATCAGGCCGTTGGCCAGCTGCTGCGGTAGGTCGTGCACCGCTGGGCCTCCGTAGTGCGTTCGGGGGTGTCCGCGTGGGTGGTGGATGTGGGGGCGCGCGGGGGCACTCGTGGCGCCCCCGCGCGCTGTGGTGGAGAGGGTGGTGCGGGTGGCTCAGCCGTTGGAGGCGGGTGCCTCAGCCGTCGAAGGCGGGTGGCTCAGCCGTGAAGGCGGTGCCTCAGCCGTGAAGGCGGTGGCTCAGCCGTTGAAGGTGCCGGTCTTCTCCACGTCCCACTTGCCGTCCTTGACGGTGTAGACGGTGAGCTGCTTGTTGGTGGTGTCACCGAACTCGTCGAAGGAGACCTTGCCGGTCACGCCGTCGAAGGAGACCTTCTGGACGGCGTCGACGATGGCGGCGCGGGCGTTGGAGGGGAGCTTGCCGTTGTTGGCGGAGACGACGGACTTGACGGCCTGGATGATGGCCCAGCTGCTGTCGTAGGAGTAGCCGCCGTAGGTCTCGTAGGCGTCCTTGTAACCGGCGGCCTTGTAGTCGGCGATGAACTTGGCGGCGGTCGGGAGCTGCTCGACGGCGCCGCCGACGGCGGTGGCGAAGTCGCCGGCGCTCTTGGGGTTGAGCTTGATGAAGTCGGCGCTCTGCATGCCGTCGCCGCCCATCAGCGGGATGTTGACGCCGGCTTCCTTGAGCTGGAGGGAGAGCGGGCCGGCGGCGGGGTACTCGCCGCCGTAGTAGACGGCTTCGGCGCCGGAGCTCTTGACCTTGGTGACGATGGCCGCGAAGTCGCGGTCGTCGGGGTTGACGTGCTCCTCGCCGACGATGGTGCCGCCCTGCTTGGTGAACTCGGCCTTGAAGGTGGCGGCGAGGCCGGCGCCGTAGGTCTTCTGGTCGTCGATGAGGAAGACCTTGGACTTCTTGGCGTCCTTGGCGAGGAACTGGGCGGCGAAGGGGCCCTGGACGGCGTCGGTGGTGGCCGTGCGGAAGTAGGTCTTGAAGGGGCGGGTCTTCTCGCCGCTGGCCCACTTCTCGCCCTGGCTGAGGGCGACGCCGGTGTTGGCGGGGGAGATCTCGACGAGGTTGGCGTCGGCGAAGATCTGCTGCATCGACTGGGCGACGCTGGAGTTGAGCGGGCCGACGACGCCGAGGACGGTGTTGTCGCCGACGAGCTGGGTGGCGTTCTGCTGGCCGGGGCCGGGCTTGGCGGTGTCGTCCAGGGCCTTGATCTGGAACTTGACGCCGGGGACCTCGTTGGTCTCGTTGGCCTTCTTGGCCGCGAGTTCGACGGAGTTGCGGATGCCGAGGCCGATGGCGGAGAGGTCGCCGGTGAGCGGGGCGTCGATGCCGATGGTGACGGTGGTGCCGCCGCCGCTGCCGCCCCCGTCGCCGGACTTCTTGTCACCGCGAGAGCCGCAGGCGCTGAGGCTGAGAGCGGCAATCACGGCAATGCTCACGACAACTGCTGAACGATGACGCACGAGGGTCCCCTTCGGTTCAGGAGGCGCCCGCGCCTGAGTGGCGGGAGCCGGAGTGCGCGGCGGGCTGGGCCCATCGGGTGGCGCGGTGACTGGCCGTGACTCTAGATGTCGTTGGGCGGCTCGGGCAGTGGTGCGAGCAGGCTGTGATTCTCTTGTTATGAGCACACGGAGGAGTTGTCTCAACATGTGGTCGTTTCGGCTCGATCGATCCTTGCGTCGTCGGACGTTTACCCGCTGGTAGGGCGATGTAAGGGCCAGAAATGCAGGTTGCAGCTGGCATCATCGATAATCGGACAGCTGCGTCCGATTCCCGGGTTTCGACCGTGCGCGTCCGGATTTCGGACCAGGAGGGCGCGGTGAAGCGGCTCCGGGGCGACTGGAGGCCCTCGGAGCCGGCATGTGCTCGGATTTCCTGCCTGTTACGCAGTGTTACAAGCGCGGGAGTTCGTCGGCCGCGCCCGGGCATGCGAACGCCCCCTTGTCCAGACCAACGCCTGCCCAGTGGGGCGGAAGGTCAAACAAGGGGGCGGGAAAGGGATTTGATGTCCTATCCGCTGAACTCGCGGCAGCTGTCGGCCCGTTAGTCGGGTCGTCAGAGGTCGCGCAGCATGCAGGTCAGCCGGCAGCTGGTGACCCGCTTGCCGGTGTCGTCGGTGATCGCGATCTCGTAGGTGGCGGCGGTACGGCCCTTGAACACGGCCGTCGCCACCCCGGTGACCAGGCCGGAGGTCGCCGAGCGGTGGTGGGTGGCGTTGAGGTCCACGCCGACCGCGTACCGGCCGGGGCCGGCGTGCAGCATCGCCCCGATCGAGCCCAGCGTCTCGGCCAGCGCCGCCGACGCGCCGCCGTGCAGCAGCCCGTACGGCTGCTGGTTGCCCTCCACCGGCATCGTGCCGACCACGCGGTCGCCGGAGGCCTCGACGATGCGGATGCCGAGCTTCTCGCCGAGGTGGCCGCCGGAGAAGGTCTCCGGGCTGACGCCGAGCTTGGCGAAGTGGTCCAGCACGTCCTGCGGGACGTTCAGGACGGGGGTGGTGGAGGGGGCGGTGTCGGGGGCCGCATCGGTCATCGGGGAACTCCTGCCGCTGGGGGATCACGGGTGCTGCTGCCTGTGATCGTACGACCGTCCTACTCGGTGGTAGAGCGCGCGGGCGGAGGCTGGCGTGGCGGCCCTGGGGCGTCGCGCCCGGCCCGCCGGGCGGGGCCCGACCCCACCGGTGCCGTGCCCCTTTTGTCGGTGCCGGGCCATAGGATCGGTGGCCGGTAGTGGAATCGGCAGGAACGGACGTTGACGTGGCTACGCAGAGTACGGACAAGGGCGCTACGGGTGGCGGCGGGGCCGGCCCGCGGCCCCGGCTGATGCTCCTCGACGGGCACTCGATGGCCTACCGGGCCTTCTACGCCCTGCCCGTGGAGAACTTCAACACCTCCACCGGGCAGCCCACCAACGCGGTCTACGGCTTCGCGTCGATGCTCGCCAACACCGTCCGTGACGAGCAGCCCACCCACCTCGCCGTCGCCTTCGACCTCTCCCGGCAGACGTTCCGCTCCGTCGAGTTCCCCGACTACAAGGCCAACCGCGCCAAGACCCCGGACGAGTTCCGCAGCCAGGTCGGCCTGATCGGCGAACTGCTCGACGCCATGAACGTCCCCCGGCTGACCGCCGAGGGCTTCGAGGCCGACGACATCATCGCCACCCTCGCCACCGCCGCCGAGGCGGCCGGCTACGACGTCGACATCGTCACCGGCGACCGCGACTCGCTCCAGCTGGTCACCGACCACGTCACCGTCCTCTACCCGACCAAGGGCGTCTCCGAGCTCACCCGCTTCACCCCGGAGAAGGTCACCGAGAAGTACGGCGTCACCCCGCGCCAGTACCCGGACCTCGCCGCGCTGCGCGGAGATCCGTCCGACAACCTGCCCGGCATCCCCGGCGTCGGCGAGAAGACCGCCGCCAAGTGGGTCAACCAGTTCGGCTCCTTCGACGAACTGGTCGCCCGCGCCGACGAGGTGAAGGGCAAGATCGGCGAGAAGCTGCGCGACCACCTCGACTCGGTCAAGCGCAACCGCGTCCTCACCGAGCTGGTCCGCGACGTCGAACTCCCGCTCGGCGTCGCCGACCTGGCCCGCGCGCCGTTCGACAAGGCCGCCGTCGCCACCCTGATGGAGTCGCTGGAGTTCCGCAACGCCAACTTCCGCGACCGCGTCCACGGCATCGACCCGGCCACCGGCGAGGAGGAGGCCGTCGAACTCGCCCCCGGCGTCGAGGTCGACGGCGAACTGCTCACCGACCCGGGCACCCTGGCCGCCTGGCTGCGCGAACACGCCTGTGACGGCAAGACCACGGTCGCGCTCGCCGCCGTCTACCAGTGGGCGCTCGGCACCGGCGAGGTCACCGAAGTCGCCCTCGCCGCCGGGGAGTCCGCCGCCTGGTTCGACCCGGCGCTGCTCGCGGAGGAGGACGAGCAGGCCCTCGCCGGGTGGCTCGCCGACCCCGCCGCCCCCAAGGCCCTGCACATCGCCAAGCAGGTCATGCGCGCCTTCGCCGAGCGCGGCTGGGCCGTCGAGGGCGTCGTCGCCGACACCGCGCTCGCCGCCTACCTGGAGAAGCCCGGCCGCCGCACCTTCACCCTGGAGGTGCTCGCCGAGGAGTACCTGGCCCGCTCGCTTACCCCGGCCCCCGCCACCGAGAGCGGCCAACTCGCCTTCGACGCACCGGAGGAGGACGAGACCGCCGCCGCCCAGTCGCTGATGCTCCAGGCCCGCGCCGTGCTCGACCTCGCCGCGCTCTTCGACACCCGCCTCGCCGAGGTCGGCGCCACCGGCCTGATGCGCGACATGGAGCTGCCCATCGCCGCCCTGCTCGCCCGCATGGAGCGCTATGGCATCGCCGCCGACAGCGCGTGGCTCACCACCCTGGAGACGCGGTTCGCCGCCGAGATCCAGCGCTGCGTCGAGGAGGCGCACGCCGCCGCCGGGCGCGAGTTCAACCTCGGCTCGCCCAAGCAGCTCCAGGAGATCCTCTTCGGCGAGCTCGCGCTCCCCAAGACCAAGAAGATCAAGACCGGCTACACCACCGACGCCGACGCGCTCACCTGGCTGGCCACCCAGACCGACAACGAGCTGCCGGTCATCCTGCTGCGCCACCGCGACCAGGCCAAGCTGCGCACCACCGTCGAGGGCCTGCTCAAGACCGTCTCGCCCAAGGGCCGGATCCACACCACCTTCAACCAGATGGTCGCCGCCACCGGCCGGCTCTCCTCGCAGGACCCGAACCTGCAGAACATCCCGGTCCGCACCGAGGAGGGCCGCGCCATCCGCCGCGCCTTCGTCGTCGGCGAGGGCTACGAGTCGCTGCTCACCGCCGACTACTCGCAGATCGAACTGCGGATCATGGCGCACCTGTCCGAGGACGAGGCGCTGATCGAGGCCTTCGCCACCGGCGAGGACCTGCACACCACCGTCGCCTCCCAGGTCTTCGAGGTCCCGGGCGACGCGGTCGACGCCGAGATGCGCCGCAAGATCAAGGCGATGTCCTACGGCCTGGCGTACGGGCTGTCCGCGTACGGGCTCTCCCAGCAGCTCGGCATCAAGCCCGCCGAGGCGCAGGGCCTGATGGACACCTACTTCGAGCGCTTCGGCGGCGTGCGCGACTACCTGCGCCGGGTCGTCGACGAGGCCCGCGCCACCGGCTACACCGAGACCCTGCTCGGCCGTCGCCGCTACCTGCCGGACCTCAACAGCGACAACCGCCAGCGCCGCGAGATGGCCGAGCGGATGGCCCTCAACGCCCCCATCCAGGGCTCGGCCGCCGACATCGTCAAGATCGCCATGCTCCGGGTGGACGAGGCGCTGCGCGCGGCCGGGCTCACCTCGCGGATGCTGCTCCAGGTGCACGACGAAATCGTCCTGGAGCTGGTCCCGGGCGAGCGTGAGCGGGTGGAGGCCGTCGTCCGCGAGCAGATGGCGGGCGCCTACCCGCTGCGCGCCCCGCTGGACGTCTCGGTCGGTGTCGGCGCGAACTGGGAGGCCGCCGCGCACTGACGCACGATCAGAATCCCTCGGGCGCGCGCCGGTTGCGGGCCGCGCCCGAGGGCTTCCCCGCGCCGGTGCGCACCCGTACGCTGACGGAATGCCCCCGGACAGCGTCCTGCGTACCGGCCCCGCATCGACCGATCTCGTCCTGCGCGAGGGCGGTGGGACGCGGCGCAGCGCGCTGGTGTACTGCCTGGCCTCCGTCGGGGAGGCGCTGAGGGCGCCCCTGGTGCTCTTCGCGCCGACCCTGCTGGTGGCGTTCGGTCTGTGGCTCTTCGGCGCGGCCGGGAGCACCGTCGCCGCCGTGGTCGGGGTGATCGCCGGTGCCGAGTACCTGCTGGCCATTCCGGTGATGGCCCGGATGGAAGTGGTCGCCGTCCACCGGGTCGAGTTCGCCCCGACCGAGGCCGCGGACCGGTTCCGGCTGGTCCGGGGCGGACGCCCCGGCGGCTGGCGGCCACCGGCCGAACTGCGCGCGATCTGGCTGGTGCGGTCCATCGTGGAGCCCTACCCGGGTGATCGCGCGCCCGCCGGCGAGGTCCTCACCGTCCGCCTGGAATGCGTCGACGAGAAACTGACGTGGCGACCGCCGGCCGGCACCGACCCGGAGCAACTGCACGAGGCCCTGGCCGCGCTGCTCGGCCCCGCCGGGGTGCAGGTGGAACTGGTCACCAAGCGCAGCGTCCGGTTGAAGCCCTCGCCGACGTCCTCCTCACCGTGGATCTCCGGAGGATCGGGTTCGGCGAACTCGGGCGGCTTCTCGGGCGGCGGCTGAAGGTGCGCCTGCGGGGCGGCGACCGCCCCCGGGGGGTGGCGGAGTTCTCTGCCGGCGCCGACCGGGAGGCCGCCGCGCACGGGCCCGCCGCTGCGGATCCGACCGCCCGCCGTGGGGGCGGTCGGTCCGGTGTGGGCGGGTATCAGGATGTTCGTGCCCGCCGGGTGGTCCGATGGGGACGTGGCCCGGCCGGCTCGCAGGGAGTCGGCCCGTACGGTGGGTCAATCTCGTACTACCGTAGGCACAATGACAACGGGATCCCCTTCGACCGACCAGTCCATATCCTTGGCCGAGGCGCCGACGAGCCAGGCCCGCAACTCCGCCGCCTTCTGGGCCGCGACCGGCCGTAGCCGGGGGCACGAGGTGATCCGGCGCCGCGGATTCGTCGCGGTCGACGGCGACGATCGGGCGGGCCTGCGGATCCTCATCCAGGAGCCCGACCTCGACCCCGGCGAACTGGCCGAGGTGAGCGAGCTGGTCCGCGGGGCCAAGGGGACGGCCTACGTCGAGGACCCGTTCAGCGCGGCCGACCTGAACCACCTGGGCCTGCGCAACTGGCAGATGCCGATCATGCTGCGCCTGCCCGGGCCCGTCGGCGAACCGGCGCTGGACGTGATCCGGGTGCAGCAGGCGGAGGACCTCCGGACGGCCGAGCAGGTCGTGATCGAGGGCTTCGACCTGGACGGCTTCCAGCCCCACCGCGCCGGCGAACTCTTCCCGATGGCGCTGATCGAACAGCCGGGCGTGGACGTGTTCGTCGCCTCCATCGACGGCGTGGCCGCGGGAGCCTGCGTCAGCGTCGTGGCCGACGGCATCGGCAGCCACTACTGGGTCGCTACGTCGTCGGCGTTCCGGTCGCGCGGCGTGGGCCGGGCCGTCATGCTCGGGGCCCTCGCCCACCTGGCGGACCTGCCGGCCACGCTCACCGCCTCGAAGCTCGGCAGGCCGCTGTACGAGTCGCTGGGCTACACGGTCGCGACGCCGTCGACCTGGTGGGCCTCCTCCTGAGCGGCAGCGCCGCAGCGACACCCGCCGGCCCGCACCATCGTGATGCGCCGGCCGGCGCCCGCGCCGCGGGGGGAGTCGGCGGGGCCCACATACCACGGCCCCCGGGGGTCCCGCGCGGGGGGGGGCAAGCTCACCCCCCACCTCAGACCCCGAGGTCCCCGCCCGGG
>NZ_JBITFB010000008.1:21842-305059 GCF_044455625.1 Kitasatospora sp. NPDC051164
GTGCGGGCCCCCCCCGCCCCCCCCCCCGCCGCCCCCCCCGCGGGGGGCGGGCGGGGGGGGGCGGGGGGGGGGGGGGTTGGGGGGGGGCCCCCCCCCCCCCCCGCGCCTGGCTGCCCGGGCGGCGGGCGGAAAGCTCTCCCCGCAGGTCAGACCGGTAGGTCCCAGCCTGGACCGTTCTCGCTGCCGAGCCAGATTCGTTGCCTTGCCGCCGAGACCGTGATGCCGAAGCCGTCCTGGTGCGGCTCGCCCGCGCTCTGCCACGCCTCGATGGCGGCTTCCACGTGGTCCCACAGCCGGAGCGGTCCGCGCTGGACCACGGTCCAGCCGCCTTCGGAGTCGGGCATGGTCCGGGCCTGCGATCCGGTGGCCACGTCCGCGAGGATCTGTTGCCCGCCGGCTCCCATCCGTTCGGCCGAGGGCGCCGCGAGCTGCGCAACCCAGCCTCCGGTCCACGTATCGAGCTTCGCGGGGTCGATCCGGCTCGCGCGCTCCTCCCCGGGGAGCAGGGCCAGGGTCGGGCGGGGTGGCCGGTCGTGGGGCCGGGCGATCATGAAGCTGGTGTAGCCGGGCAGGAACCGGCCCGTGGCCTCACCGGGGCCGGTCACCTCGAGCAGCGCCAGGGCGCTTGCGTAACTCCACCCGGACAGGGTGACCAGGATCCGGCCGCCCGACTTCACCTGGCGGAGCCAGGCCATCGGCAGGTACCGGACCGAGCATGTCGCGATCAGCCGGTCGAAGGCGCCGCCGTCGGGGTCCCCGCCGAGACCGTCGCCGACGATGAGGCGCGGGGCGTAGCCGGCGGCCTGAAGTGCGGCGGCGGCGCGTGCGGCCACCCGGGGGTCGTACTCGATGCTGGTGAGGTTCCGGTCCCCGAGGCGGTGGGCCCCGAGGGCGGTCGAGTAGCCGGTTCCGGTGCCGACTTCGAGCACCCGGTGTCCGGCATCCGCGCCGAGCTGCTGCCACATGTCCAGCACGAGCGAGGGCAGTGTGGAGGAGGACGAGGGCGCCGCCCCGGTCACCGGCTGGTCCCCGGCGTCCTCCGGGTGGGTGCGGCCGTCGAGTTGGGTGATGAGGGTCCGGTCGGTGTAGATCCCCTCCAGCCATCCGGGGGCGCCGTGGTGCAGGGCCCGGTAGCCGGTCGGGGTGCTGCCCTCGGTCGGGACGAAGTAGCTGCCGACGAACAGTTCGCGCGGCACGGCGGCGGCGGCTTCGGCCCACACGGGGCCGGTGAGCGTGCCGTTCGCGGTGAGCTGCTCGACCAGGGCGGCGCGCAGGGTGTCGGAGGTGGTCACTGGTCGTGGCCCCTTTCCAGTCGGTCGGCGATCGCGTGCGCGATCCGGTTGGTGATCTCGCACGGGTGCCGAAGAGCCGGTCCCCGACGGCGGTCACCCGGGTGTCGCACACCTTGGGAACCTTGGCCTGGAACAGGTGAGGGCACACCGTCACAGCCTCGGTGATCTCATCGCTGCGAACCTCGCGGACCCAGACGGCCCGGGCCTGCCCGCCGACCGAGTACGGGGCGTGCCATACGGGTTTGTACACCGTGCCGTCGGCGTGGCGGGCGGTGAACTCCCGTGCCTCGTGCTCGTCGTCGGTGATCAGCGTGTCGGGCACCCGGAATCCGCAGCGCTGGGCGGTGGCGAGCTGGGCGGGCTTGTACTCGGCCGCCCGGCTGTCCCAGGGGTGGTTCACGTAGTGCGCCCCGGGGAGGGAGGCGAGGATGCCGCCCGCGCCCCAGAACGCCTGCGAGGCGGCGAACCGGCGGTCCTGGCCGTCGAGGTCGGGCGGGCCTTCGTAGGGCGAGGGTCTGCGCACCCAGACCGAGCGAACGTCCGTGAGGTCCAGTTCACGGCTCGACGTGCGGAGGGTGCCCCGCTGGTCGCCCGTGCGGTACGTGGCGGTCAGCGCGGCACCCGCGTGCAGGTCGGTGCCGGGATCGAGACGGACCACCGGAACGCGGCGCTCGGCGAGCACCCGCAGTACCGCATCCGCCGTCACGTCAGAGGAGTTGGTCAGTACCAGCACCGACCCGGTTCGGCTGTCCATCAGCCGGAGCTCTGGTCCTGGTCGTAGGACTCGGTCACATCGCTGTCCGTGGCCCCGCCCGGCTTCGTCCCGTCAGCGGGGCTCGTGTGGGTGGGCGTGACACCGCTGGTGCTGGTGCCGTGGCTCCCCAACTCGACCGTTCGGCCGTGCTCGTCCACGATGACGGCGATCTGCGTCTCGGGGTCGATCACGGGCGTGGACGCCGGGAGCGTGGCGGTGGCTGCGTACGGCCGCATCCTGCGGATGCCCCACGGTGCGGGGGTCTGCGTCATGTGTCCTCCTTGTATCGGTATTCGGTCATTTCCGGCAACTCCGCTGCTGCGCAGAGTCGTTCATCGGCCCGCCGTGGGTGGGCGGGGGTGGTGGGGGAGTGGGAAGTCGATGGGGTCGACTTCCTGTGTTCAGAGGGTGGTGGTTTGGCTGTGACAGTGGGTGAGGGCGAGTTTGATGCGGGTGTCGGGGGTGGTGGTGAGGAGCAGTTCGCCGGCGGTGATGAGGGTGGTCCAGTAGGTGGTGGGGTCGCCGGTGCGGGGCATGGGGTGGGCGGCGGCGAGGGAGAGGTAGGCGGTGGTGAGGTTGCCGGTGGTGAACCAGCGGTCGAGGCCGTGCCGGTGGCCGGGGCGGATGCCGCCCATGGCGTCGATGGCGACCAGGAAGAGGTCGACGACGGCGAGGCTGGTGGCGTCGAGGGTGACGGGGACGTCGAAGACGCCGAGGGCTTCGAGGAGTTCGCCGGTGTCGGCCTCGGAGTTGGGGCGCGGGTTGGCGAGGAGGGAGTGGTAGCAGTCGTTGAGGCGGCGGGTGCTCTCGGCGAGGGGGATGTCGAGGGCGAGGCAGACCGCCCGGGCGGAGGGCAGGGGTTCGTTGCTGCGGCGGGCGAGGAGGGCGTAGGCCTCGGCGGGGCTGGTGCCCTGGGCGAGGGCGTGCCGGGCGAAGGTGACGAGGGGCGGGTGCATGGGCGGTGCTGCTTTCAGGCGGCGAGGAGGGCGGGGGAGGGAGCGACGAGCGCCCAGACGAACTTGCCGATGCCGCCCGAGCGCGGGCAGCAACCCCAGCGCTCGGCCAGCTCGTTGACGAGGAACAGGCCTCGGCCGTGCTCGTCCTCGGGGGCGGGGGAGTTTAGGGCGGGGCGTCCAGTGCCGGCGTCGTGGACCTCGATGCGCAGACGGCTGCCGACGAGGGCGAAGCGGACCTCGATGAGGCGGTCGGCGGGCGCGTCGCAGTGCTGGACGGCGTTGGCGAACAGCTCGCCGAGGAGGAGTTCGGCGACGTCGGAGTAGCGGTCGCCTGAAGGGAGGCCGGTGAGGTAGGCGCGCAGCAAGTACCGCGCGAGGGGCGTGGATTCGGTTCGCGAGTCGAGGCGCGCGACGAACATCGGGGGACGACGGACAGTGAGCATGGGGGAGCACCTCAAGAGAGCGGAGAGGGGCGTGCGAAAGGGGTGTGACAGGACGGCCAACTGGGATCGACTCGACGTCCTCGCCGCTGCACGGATACAGGCCTTGGGCTAGAAGCAAGCACTGCGAAACGGTCGCTGACGCATGGTCACAGGCAGAGCTTCGACTGTTATCAGGATCGCTACTAGGGTCACGGTGAGTACCCACTGTGGAGCCGTCGTCAAGTCACCAATGCCGATACCCTCATGGCACCATCGACCCGGGAGGCCCGTTTGTCCGCACCGGAACCGCTCCCCGCGCGACTGCTGACCGACCCGGCATTCGTGGCGGCATGCGCGAACAGGAAGCTCGGCCCCGTGTTCCGGGCTATCGCCAGGCGGGCAGGTATCGGACCGGCTCAGATCGCCCGACGCACCGGCCTCTCGACCAGTCGCGTCACGGAGATCATGAGCGGGCCTCGGGAAGTGTCCAGCATTGATGTGATCGAGCGGATTGCCGACGGCCTGCACCTCCCCGGGCGGATGCTCGGCCTGGCCGACCGGCCGTGGGAGGCGACGGCTGCTCCGACCGGCTACCAGCCGGCCGCCGTACCCGAGACCTGGGAAGTCCTTGACATGCTGTCCCGCTCCACCGCGTCCGACGCCGCCCTGACACACCTGGAAGCGGCTGTCGCCGACGTCGCCTACCGCTACCCGTCGACTGCGCCAGCTGAGTCCGTGCCGATCCTCCAGCGGCAACTGGCTGGCGTACACGAGATGCTTGCTCGTCCGCAGTCCCTCACCGCTCGGCGCCGCGGCGTACGGATACTGGCTGCTGTCGCCGGTCTGTTGGGGCTTGCCCACCACGACATCGGCGATCGCAGCCGCAGCGAAGCGCACTTCCACCTCGGTGCCGTCGCTGCAGGCGAAGGGGAGGCAGATGATCTCACCGCATGGCTCCTCACCATGCAGAGCATCGTCGAGTACACCGCTGGCCGTCGGGACACCGCTGCCGTCCTCCTTCGGCAGGCCGCCGCGTATGCCGAGACTGCGGCACCCCGGCGCCGTGCCTGGATCACTGCCAACTTCGCTCGCGTGCTTGCTGCAGGCGGCGACCGGGCCGTAGCGTTGGCCGCGCTCGACCAAGCCGCTCACCACCTCGACCTCGCGGAGGGCGACCCGATCGGCGGCCTGGACTTCTTCACCGCCCCACGGCTGGACGGTCTCGCCGGCGAGACGTACGCACATCTCGGTGAGCATGATGCTGCTGGCCGCCTACTTGAGACCGCCATCGGCCGCCGGGCAGCTGTCGATCTCAAGGGGAGGGCCGTCCTCACCCTCGACCTCGCCGAGGTGCGGCTCGCCCAAGGAGACTTCGAAGCGGCGTGCGTCACCGCACACTCCGCCCTGGACCTGGCAGGAGCCACCATCATCCAGCCGATTGTCCTGCGCGCCCGCGCACTCCAGGTCTCCCTGTCGCCGTGGTCGACCGAGAGGCCTGTACGGGAGCTCGCCGCACGCGTGAGAGAGTCGGGAGCGCAACTGGTGCGCGTGTAAGGGAGGGACTAGCCGTGGAATGGGAGGTGTTCGGGCGTCGGCAGGTGTACGGGAGCCCGTGGGTCGAGGTCTGGCTCGATGACGTCGACATCCCCGGTGTCGGCCGGATCGACCATCACGTCGTCCGCTATCCCCGCGCCTCGACTACCGCCGTCGTCACCAACGAGGTCGGCGAGTTCCTCCTCCTCTATCGGCACCGGTTCATCACTGGCCGCTGGGGCTGGGAGGTGCCGGCCGGATGGGCCGAGCCCGGTGAGGACCCGGCGGCGGCCATCGTCCGCGAGGTCGAGGAGGAGACCGGCTGGCGTCCTGGCCGGGTCGAGGTGTTGACCGAGTACGACGCCATGGCCGGCATCAGCGACGCCCATTTCCGCGCTTACCATGTCACCGACTGCACCCGGGTCGGCGAGCCCGAGGACGTGTCCGAGGCGAGCCGTGTGGAGTGGGTGCCGGAAAGCGAAGTGGTGAAGCTTCTGACGAACGGCAAGGTTGCTGACGGTCCGTCGCATGCTGCCCTGTCCTACTACCTCGGCCCGCATCGACTCGCTCGGCGTTCCTGACCGGCGAGGCCACGCCGGTAGATCGCTTTGGGTGTCGTGCTCTCCTGTCACTTCCGGGCGTTGAGGCGGCGGGTGGGTTCTGCTGTGGTCGGGTCCTCGGGCCAGGGGTGACGGGGGTAGCGGCCCCTGAGATCTGCGCGGACGGCGCGGTAGCCGTTCTGCCAGAAGCCCTCCAGGTCGCCGGTGATGGCGGCGGGGCGGCCGGCGGGGGAGAGCAACTGCACGGTCAGCGGCACGCGGCCGCCGGCCAGTGCCGGCGCGGCCTTCCAGCCGAAGAGTTCCTGCAACTTGACTGCCAGCACTGGGCGTTCGGTGCTGTAGTCGACCCGTATCTTCGACCCGCTGGGTACGGTGATGCGCTCGGGGGCCAACTCGTCGAGGCGGCCGGCCTGTCCGCTCGCCCAGGGGAGCAGGCGCTGGAGGGCCGATGTCGTATCAATGCGGGCGAGGTCGGTGCGGCGGCGGGCGCGGGAGAGTTCGGGCTCCAGCCACTCGTCGGCGTGTTCCAGCAGCGCCTCGTCGGAGACGTCCGGCCAGGGGTCTCCGATGGCGGAATGCAGGAAGGCGAGGCGTTCGCGGAGGCTGGGGGAGGGCCAGGTCAGCAGCTCGCTGACGCCCTCGCGGCTCAGGCCTTCGAGGATGGCGGCGCGGACGAGGGGCCGGTCGGGGCGGGCCAGCGGCTTCTCGGCGAGTTCGATGGCGCCGAGGGATTCCACCTGGCGGGAGACGACTTCACCTCGCCGGGTGTCCCAGTGGACTTCCTCGCGGGCGCTGATGAGGGCTGCTCCGGCGAGAACTGCGGTGTCCTCGTCCAGTGCCGCAGCGTGCAGGACCCGGGCGGAGTGCGCGCCGGCCGGGCGGTCGGCGACCGCGACGGCGAGCCAGGGCAGGGCGCCGAGTGCGGTGCCGGGGGCGAGTTCGGCAGCCGTGCCCGAGGCCATCAGGTACGGGCTGCGCTCGCCGGGGGCGGGTTTGTCGGCCCGGGCGCGGGCGATTCGTTCGGGGAAGGCGAGGGCGACGACGAGTCCGGCGGCGGTGGCGTCGGGCAACGGGGTGGCGGGTTCGTCGGAGGTGGCACGCTGCAAGCGGCGGACTTCGTCGCGCCAGCGCCCGGCATAGGGGTCGTTGCCCGAACGGACGGTGCGCCACACCGCGCCGAGGTCGTCCCCCAGCGCGCGCGGGGGTTCCTCGGAGAGCAGGGCGACGACCTCGGCTGCCCGGCGGGCGCCTACGGCGGGAGCGCCGTCGACGAGGGCGCGGCCCAGCCGGGGGTGCAGCCCGGTGCGGGCGAGGCGCACGCCGCGCTTCGTCGCCCGGCCGTCGGCGGAGACGGCCCCGAGGGCGAGCAGGGTCTGCCGGGCGGCGGCCATCGCCCCGGCCGGCGGCCGGTCGGGGAGGGCGAGGCCGGTGGCGTCCGGGTCGCCCCAGCAGGCGGCCTGGAGGGCGAACGAGGTGAGGTCGGCGAGGGCGATTTCCGCTGTGGGGTAGCGGGCGGCACGGGCGTCCTCGGCCTCGTGCCAGCAGCGGTAGACGGTGCCGGGGGCCTCACGCCCTGCTCGTCCGGCGCGTTGGCGGGCGGCGGCGAGCGAGGCGCGGACGGTGACCAGTGCGGCGAGGCCGCGGGCGTGGTCGGTGCGGGGTTCGCGGGCGAGACCGGCGTCGACGACGACGCGGACGCCCGGCACGGTGAGGGAGGATTCGGCGACGGCGGTGGCCAGCACCACCCGGCGTGTGGGGGACGGGGTGAGCGCGGCGTCCTGGACGGCTTGCGGGGCGCGTCCGTGCAGCTGCAGGACATCCGCCGGGAGACCGGCCAACTGCCCGGCTACCCGGGCGATTTCGCCGACGCCGGGCAGGAAGCAGAGCACGTCCCCGTCACGTTCGGCGAGGGCCCGCCGGACCGTGGCCGCGACGTGGTCGAGCAGCGCCGGGTCCACCCGGGTGCCGTGCGCGGGCCGGATGGCGCGCGGCGGGGGCGCCCAGACCACGTCCACCGGGTGGGAGACCCCGTGCGCCTCCACCACCGGGGCGCCGCCGAGCAGTTCGGCCCAGGCGGCGGTGTCGGAAGTGGCGGAGGCGCAGACCAGGCCGAGTTCGGGCCGCAGCGCCGCCCGGACGTCCAGCAGGAAGGCGAGCGCGGTGTCGGCATCCAGGTGCCGCTCGTGGCACTCGTCGAGGACGACGACGTCCACGCCGGGCAGTTCCTGGTCGCGTTGGAGCCGCTGGAGCAGCACGCCGGTGGTGACCACCTCGACCACGGTGTCCGGCCCGGCCCGGCGCTCGCCGCGCACGGTGTAGCCGACCCGGCCGCCGACGGACTCGCCGAGCAGCCAGGCCATCCGCCGGGCGGCGGCCCGGACGGCGAGCCGGCGCGGTTCGGCGACCAGCACCCGGCGCACCGGCCGGCCGTCGGTGAGCAGCCCGGCCAGGGCGAGCGGCACCAGGGTGGTCTTGCCGGTGCCGGGCGGCGCGGCGAGGACGGCGGTGCCGTGCCCGGCGAGGGCGTCGTGGAGCGCGGGCAGGGCGGTGCGGACGGGCAGGTCGTGCCAGGCCGGGTTCATGGCAGGGCTCAGCCCCGCTCGGTGACGAAGATCGCCGTGCCGGGGATGAGCCGCCCGCGCAGCGGGGACCAGCCGCCCCACTCCTGCTCCAGGCCGGCCGGCCACTCGGGCTCGACCAGGTCCACCAGCCGGAAGCCGGCGGCGACGAGTTCGCGGACCCGGTCGCCGAGGGTGCGGTGGTGCTCGACGTAGGTGGCGTGGCCCTGCTCGTCCTGTTCGACGTACGGGGTGCGGTCGAAGTAGGAGGACATCGCGGTGAGGCCCTCGACGCCCGGCTCGTCCGGGAAGGCCCAGCGGATCGGGTGGGTCACCGAGAACACCCAGCGCCCGCCGGGCCGCAGTACCCGGTGCACCTCGCGCATCAGGGCGGTGGTGTCGGCGCTGAACGGGACGGCGCCGTAGGCGGAGCAGGCGAGGTCGAACGAGCCGTCGGCGAAGGGCAGCACGGCGGCGTCGGCCTGGACGACGGGGACGGGCACGGCGCCGCGGCCGAGGTCGATCCGGCGGGAGTGCTGGAGCTGGCGGTAGGAGATGTCGAGGGCGACGGGGCGGGCGCCGTGGCCGGCCAGCCAGCGCGAGCACTGGGCGGCGCCGGCGCCGATCTCCAGCACGTCCTGGCCGGCGACGTCGCCGAGCAGGTGGGCGTCGGCCTCGTCCAGGCCCTCGGGGCACCAGGTGAAGCGGTCGTCGCCGAGGAACTCGCCGTGCTCGTCCTGGTACTCGTCGGCGTTGCGGTCCCACCAGTGCCGGCTGGCCCGGCTGCTCTCCCCGGTGCCGGCCTCGCGCCGCACCGCGTCGTCGTCGCCCTCGGTCCCGGTCCCGGTCCCGGTTCCGGCCTCGGTTTCGGGGGCGGTTTCGGCGGTCGAGTCAAGATCGTGAAGATCGGACTGGGGGGTGGTGGCCACGGTGACAATGCCCATCGCGTAGGGTATGGAGCGCGGAAGCGTCGCTGTCGCGAACCGGCCCCCGAAAGGGACCGGGTCCTGGCGGTGGCATCCGGGGAAAAGGCTCCTGCGGGCGCCACCGAGAGGTGCGCAATCGGAGGATATGGCCTGATCCGTACCAGGCTCCACCGTCTTGCCGTCCTTCGGCATTGACCGTGCCTGGCCGTCCCCGTATGCTACAAGTTGCGCTGCGGGCCTGCGCGCCTCGGACGGAGCAGGTCGCGCTCGCATCTGTCGAAGACCCCACGGTCGCAAGACGGACGCCGATTCTCGTTGTACGGGAGTTTGGTGTGCCGTTTTCCGGGCTGTCCGGCTTTCGGTGGGAGCGATACGGGCCCTCCGCGTGGCATTACCTACGACTTTCATGTCCGTACCGGAGCCCTTTTCCTAATGACGAGCCCCACCGACTCCTCCCTCAGCACCACCCCGCAGGTCGCGGTCAACGACATCGGCGACGCCGAGGCGTTCCTCGCCGCCATCGACGAGACCATCAAGTACTTCAACGATGGCGACATCGTCGAGGGCGTCATCGTGAAGGTCGACCGTGACGAGGTCCTCCTCGACATCGGTTACAAGACCGAGGGCGTCATCCCGTCCCGCGAGCTCTCGATCAAGCACGACGTTGACCCGCACGAGGTCGTCGCCGTCGGTGACAACATCGAGGCCCTGGTTCTCCAGAAGGAGGACAAGGAGGGTCGTCTCATCCTGTCCAAGAAGCGCGCTCAGTACGAGCGTGCCTGGGGCACGATCGAGAAGATCAAGGAAGAGGACGGCATCGTCACCGGTACCGTCATCGAGGTCGTCAAGGGTGGTCTCATCCTCGACATCGGCCTCCGTGGCTTCCTGCCGGCCTCGCTGGTCGAGATGCGCCGCGTCCGCGACCTCCAGCCCTACGTGGGCAAGGAGCTCGAGGCCAAGATCATCGAGCTGGACAAGAACCGCAACAACGTGGTCCTGTCCCGCCGTGCCTGGCTGGAGCAGACCCAGAGCGAGGTCCGCCAGACCTTCCTCACCACCCTGCAGAAGGGCCAGGTGCGCTCCGGCGTCGTCTCCTCGATCGTCAACTTCGGTGCCTTCGTGGACCTGGGTGGCGTCGACGGCCTGGTGCACGTCTCCGAGCTGTCCTGGAAGCACATCGACCACCCGTCCGAGGTTGTCGAGGTCGGCCAGGAGGTCACCGTCGAGGTTCTCGACGTTGACATGGACCGCGAGCGCGTCTCCCTGTCGCTGAAGGCGACCCAGGAGGACCCGTGGCAGCAGTTCGCCCGTACGCACCAGATCGGTCAGGTCGTCCCGGGTAAGGTCACCAAGCTGGTTCCGTTCGGTGCGTTCGTCCGCGTGGACGAGGGCATCGAGGGTCTGGTCCACATCTCCGAGCTGGCCGAGCGCCACGTGGAGATCCCGGAGCAGGTCGTCCAGGTCGGCGACGAGATCTTCGTCAAGGTCATCGACATCGACCTCGAGCGTCGCCGCATCAGCCTGTCGCTGAAGCAGGCCAACGAGGCGCTGGGTGCCAACCCGGCCGAGGTCGACTTCGACCCGACCCTGTACGGCATGGCCGCTTCGTACGACGACCAGGGCAACTACATCTACCCGGAGGGCTTCGACCCCGAGGCGAACGACTGGCTGCCCGGCTTCGAGAAGCAGCGTGAGGAGTGGGAGCGCCAGTACGCCGAGGCGCAGTCCCGCTTCGAGCAGCACCAGGCCCAGGTCATCAAGAGCCGCGAGGCCGACGCCCAGGCCGCCGAGGAGGGTGGCGACGCCGTCGCCGCTGCCGCCGGTGGTTCCTACTCGTCCAGCAGCGACGAGGGCTCGGGCGCCCTGGCCTCCGACGAGGCCCTGGCCGCCCTGCGCGAGAAGCTGGCCGGTGGCCAGAGCTGAGGCTCTCGCTTCCTGCTAGCCGATAGCTAGCAAATGGGCCCCACCCGGAATCTCCGGGTGGGGCCTATTTGGTTTTCCGCGGTGACTTATACGCCTCCGACTTATGTGTCTTTTATGTGAAGAGAAGTGTGAGATGAGGCTCATTGCCCGTCTATAGGTCGAAGTTCGGGTTGCACCTACATTGAGTGGAGCTGCCCGAAAGGCTCCTTCATGCGCAAACCCTCCTCCGCCCTCCCCGCCGCCGTCGTCGGCGGCCGGCTCGCCGCCCTCGGCCGGTTCTGCTTCCGTCACCGCCGCTGGGTGCTCGGCTTCTGGGCCGCCGTCCTGGTCGTCGGCGTCCTGATCGGCGGCCGGGTCTTCGAGGGCTCGGTGGCCGGGGCCTCCTCCTCCAGTGCCGAGGCCGACCGGGGCAGCGCGGTGGTCGCCGCGGCCGACCCGGTCAAGGGCACCGTCACCGCGGTGGTGGACGGCAAGCCGGTGGACGATCCGGCGGTCAAGGCCGCCGTCGAGAAGGCCACCGCCGAGATCGCCGCACTGCCCGGGGTCTCCGCCACGCTCGACGCGTACGGCACCGGGCCGGCGCCCGCCGCGCTGCGCTCCGCCGACGGGACGGCGAGCCTGGTCACCGTCCGGATGGCCGACACCTCCACCCCCGCTCAGAGCGACGCCGTCACCCAGCGGCTCGCCGCGCTGAACGGCGCCGGCGGCGCGCACGTGACCGTCGGCGGGGACCTGGTGCTGCAGCAGGAGGTCAAGCAGCAGACCGAAAAGGACACCCGCTTCGGCGAGATGGTGACGCTGCCGCTCACGCTGGTCGTCATGGTGCTGGTCTTCGGCGGGCTCGCGGCGGCCTCGCTGCCGGTGATCGGGGCGGTCGCCTCGGTGGGCGGCGCACTGCTGGCCATGTTCGGGTTCAGCCAGATCATGGACATCGACACCAGCGTCCTGCCGATCGCGACCGTACTGGGGCTCGGACTCTCGATCGACTACGCGCTGCTCATGGTGAATCGTTTCCGCGAAGAGCGCGGCCACGGCGCGGGCATCGCCGCCGCCGTCGAACGCACCGCGGCGACCGCCGGACGCACCGTGGCCTTCTCCGGGCTGACCGTGGCCGTCGCGCTGTCGGGCCTGTTCGTCTTCACCAGCCCGGTGCTCGGGGCGGTGGCCGCCGCCGGGGTGAGCGTGGTGGTGATCGCCGTCGCCGCCGCGCTGACCCTGATCCCCGCCCTGCTCGGCTTCGCCGGCGCGCGGATCAAGACGCCCACCACGCCCGTACCGGACGAAGGATTCTTCAGCCGGACCGTCCGCCGGGTACGCAAGCGGGCCGTACCGGTCGCGCTCGCCTGCGTCGCGCTGCTGATGGCGGCCGGGGCGCCCTTCCTCCACGCCGACATGCGCAACTCGGGCGCCGCCGTGCTGCCCGCCTCCTCGGCCGGGCGGCAGGTCGCCGAGACCGTCGACCAGCGTTTCCCGCAGGCCTCGGCCGCGCCGATCACCGTGGTGGTCCAGGGCGGCGCGGCGGTGGCACAGGCGTACGCGGACGAAGTGGTGGCCAAGCTGCCCGGGGTGAGCGGGGTGCGGGCGGTCAGCCCGGTCAGCGACGCGGTCTCCACGATCGACGTGCTGGTGCACGGGGACCCGCAGGGCGGGCAGGCCAAACACGTGGTCGAGGAGCTGCGGGCGGACCGGGGCGGACTGAAGACCTACGTCACCGGCGGCGCGGCCTCGGTGGTCGACTTCAAGGACGAGCTGATGTCGCGCGGGCCATGGGCGCTCGGGCTGGTCGCGGTGGGGACGCTGGTGCTGCTGTTCCTGATGACCGGCTCGGTGGTGATGCCGGTCAAGGCGCTGCTGATGAACCTGCTCTCGCTGGGCGCCTCGCTCGGCGCGCTCACCCTGGTGTTCCAGGACGGCTACTTCAGCGGGCTGCTCGGCTTCAGCCCGACCGGCGGGCTGGAGACCTTCATCCCGGTGCTGGTCTTCGCCTTCGCCTTCGGGCTGTCGATGGACTACGAGGTGTTCCTGCTCGCGCGGATCAAGGAACTACGGGACAAGGGCCACAGCTGTACCCGGTCGGTGGAGCTGGGCGTCCAGCGCAGCGGTCGGATCATCACCTCGGCGGCGCTGCTGATGGTGATCGTCTTCGCCGGGTTCGCACTCGGCGACATGCTGATGGTCAAGCAGATGGGCATCGCGCTGGCCGTCGCCGTCGCGGTCGACGCCACCCTGGTGCGCTGCCTGCTGGTGCCCGCCGCGATGAGCCTGTTCGGCGAGTTCAACTGGTGGGCGCCCGCCCCGCTGCGGCGACTGCACCGGCGCTTCGGGCTCAGCGAGCACGTCGAGCTGCCGGAGATCGAGCCGGCGGTGATCCCGGCCCCGCGGCCGGTGGGCGAGTCGGTGGCCGGGGAGTCGGCGGCCGGGAAGTCGGCGGCCGGGGACTCGGTGGACGGGGAGCCGGCGGCCGAGGACCTGGTGGGCTCAGCCCAGCCGGGCTAGCAGGCCGACCGCGGCGCGGAGCCGGTCCTGCTCGGCCGGGGTGAGGCGGGCCTCGATAGCGGTCGCGATGCGGTGTTCGCGGCGGGCTCGCTGGTCGAGGAGGGCGGTGCGGCCGGCCCCGGTGGCGGCGATGAGCTGCTTGCGGCCGTCGGTGGGGTGGGGCTGCTGGGTGACCAGTCCGGCCTCGATCATCAGGGCGACGGTGCGGGCCATCGACTGGTGGCGGACGCGCTGGAGGTCGGCGAGTTCGGCGACGGTGCAGGAGCGCTCGTCGCGCACCAGCAGGCCGAGCACCGCTGCCTGGTTCTGCGGCAGCTCGTCGCTGTCGCGCAGGGAGCGGACCACGCTGCCGAGGGCGGCGCGCAGGTCGGCGGCGAGTTCCAGGGTGTCCGGGTGCGGGGCTTCGCTGGGCATGGGAGAAGTCTACCCAAAATATCTACAGCATTACTGTACAGCTTTGCTGTAGAGTTTCGGGCATGCGAATCACCAAGTTCGGACACGCCTGCGTACGCATCGAACACGGCGACACCACCGTCGTCGTCGACCCCGGGGTGTTCACCGACCCCGCCGCACTGGCCGGGGCGGACGCCGTCCTGATCACCCACGAGCACATGGACCACTTCGAGGAGTCCCGGCTGCGCGCCGCGCTGGAGGCCGACCCGGCGCTGCGGGTGTGGACCAACAGCGCCGTCGCCGCCCAGCTGGACGGCGTCGCGCAGCGGGTCACCGCGGTCGGCGAGGGCGACGCCTTCGAGCTCGGCGGGCTCGGCGTCTCGGTGCACGGCGAGTGGCACGCGGTGATCCACCCGGACATCCCGCGGGTGCAGAACATCGGCTTCCTCTTCGACGGCCGGCTCTTCCACCCCGGCGACGCGTTCACCGTGCCGCCGCACACCGTGGACACCCTGCTGCTGCCGCTGGCGGCGCCGTGGAGCAAGGCCTCCGAGGTCGTCGACTACGTCCGGGAGGCGGGGCCGCGCCGGGCGGTGCCGGTCCACGAGGCGGTGCTCAGCCCGGCCGGGTTCGCCGTGCACAGCCGGCTGGTCGGACCGGACGGGCCGGGCACGGGCGCGGAGCTGGCCGTCCTCGGAGACGGGGAGAGCCTGGAGCTGGGCTGAGCCCGGAGCCGGGTTGCGTCTGCGGTCGGGTCGGGCCTGCGGTCGGGTTGAGCCCGGAGTCGGACTGAGCCCGCGGTCGGGTTGAGCCCGGAGCCGGGCTGACGGGCCCGGTGTGGCGCCGGTAGCCTGACGCCATGCTGAAGATCGGACTGACGGGTGGCATCGGCGCGGGCAAGAGCGAGGTGTCCCGGCTGTTCGCCGCGCACGGCGCGGTGATCGTGGACTCCGACGTGATCGCCCGCGAGGTGGTCGCCCCCGGGACGGACGGTCTGGCGGCCGTCGTCGCCGAGTTCGGCCCGCAGGTGCTGCGGGAGGACGGCGCGCTGGACCGCCCGGCCCTCGGGGCGATCGTGTTCGCCGACCCGGAGCGGCTGAAGGCACTGAACGCGATCGTCCACCCGCTGGTGCGGACCCGCTCCGCCGAACTGGAGGCGGCGGCCGCGCCGGACGCGGTCGTGGTGCACGACGTGCCGCTGCTGGCCGAGAACGGGCTGGCGCCGCTGTTCGACCTGATCGTGGTGGTCGACGCGGCCGACGAGGTGCGGCTGGACCGGCTGGTGCGACTGCGCGGGATGGCCGAGCACGAGGCCCGGGCCCGGATGGACGCCCAGGCCTCGCGGGCCGACCGGCTGGCGATCGCGGACCTGGTGATCGACAACGGCGCCGGGCTGGCGGAACTGTCGGCCCGGGTGGACGAGGTCTGGACGGAACTGGCGGAGCGCGCGGCGGTCTGACCTGCGGATCAGGCTGAGTGTCTGCCGTGCTGCGGCCGGCTCCTCGGCCCGGGCGGCACGGGGCGAACCTCGCGCATCTCCCGCGTCGGCCGGGGCGTTCGGCGGCCGCTCGGATCGAGTGGCCGGGAAGGGACTGTCGCAAGGCCGCCGGTGGGGAGAGCATGGCGGAATGAATGATCGTTTTTCGCTCGATCCGCACCTTGCCGAGTCGATTCCCCCCGATCCGCACCTCGCCGAGCCGAACCCCGCCGGGGCGCACCTCGCCGGGGCGCCGGCCGTCGAACGGCTGGAGCGGTACACCCGCGCCGAGCAGGAGGAGATCCTCGGCCCCGGGGACGACCCGTACGGGGTCGCGTACACCGGGCTGACCTTCCTGCCCAAGGAGATCCACTTCGGGGTCCGGGCCGCCGGCGGCCGGCTGGTCGCCCACACCGGGCTGCTGCCGCTGTCGCTCACCGCGGGCGGCACCGACCTGACGGCGATGGGCGTCGGCGGGGTGTGCGTCGCGCCCGACCGGCGCGGCGGCGGCCTCGCCCACGCCGTGGTCGGGGCCGCCCTGGACCACGCGCGTACGCTCGGCCACCGGCGCGCGCTGCTGTTCTGCCGCCCGCCGCTGACCGCGTTCTACCGGGGACTCGGCTTCCGGGAGGTGGCGGAGGAGGTGACGGTGGAGCAGCCGGAGGGGAGGCTGGCGGTGATGCCGCTGCGCACGATGTGGGCACCGCTGTCGGCGGGGGCCGGGTGGCCGGAGGGACCGGTGCGGCTGCGGTCCCTGCCGATGTGAGGCCGGCCGCCCGTCGTCGGTGTGAGGCCGGCTCAGGCGGTGACGGCCCAGGCGGTGTCCGCGTGGGCGCCGGCGTCGGCGTGGGCCACGGCGGCGGCGGCCAGTGCGCGGATCATGGCGTGCGCCCGGGTGCCGTCGCCGGACAGCTCGGGCTGGAACAGTGAGGCGAGGAAGAACGGGTGGTCCGGCAGCTCCAGGATCCGCACCTCGCCCGACTCGTCCGCGCCGCTGAACCGCAGGCCGTGCGCGCGCAGCCGGTCCAGGTAGGCGGCGTTGAGGCCGTACGCGCAGTGGTAGCGCTCCAGGGTGCGGGTGGTGCCGAGGACCCGCTCGGCGAGGGTGCCCGGGGTGAGCGTGACGGGGCCCTCGTGGCCGACCAGCGAGCAGCTCAGCGGGGCGATCACCTGCTGCTCCCCATCGGGGTGCTCCTCGCCGTGGACGGCGTCGGTCAGGCCGCAGACGTTGTGGGCGTACTCCAGCACCGCGTGCTGGAACCCGGCGCAGGTGCCGAGGAAGGGGATGCCGCGCTCGCGGGCGGTCCGGACGGCGGCCAGGGCTCCCGCCTCGCTGCGGTACGGGCTGCCGGGCAGCAGCCAGACGGCGTCGAAGCCGTCGAGGGCGCCGGGTGCTTCGGCGTCCTCGGTCGGGATCCAGTAGGCGTCCAGGGCGAGTCGGTCGTGTTCGGCGAGGGCGTCGAGCAGGCCCGGGATGCGGGCGTGCGAGCGGACGGCGGGGGAGCGGTCGCCGACCAGGGCGATCCGAGGGGTCAGGTAGGTCATGCGGCTATCCTGACCCCGCATCCGAGATCAGCGCCAACGATGATTTCTTACCTCTCGATCAGATCGGTTGATGACCGCCGTGGATCCCCAGCAGCTGCGCACCTTCGTCACCGTCACCCGCCTCGCCTCCTTCTCCGACGCGGCGCGGGAACTCGGCTACACCCAGTCCGCGGTCTCGCAGCAGATCGCCGCGCTGGAGGCGGACCTCGGCACCGCCCTGCTGGTCCGCCGCCCGGTCGGCCCGACCGAGGCGGGGCGGCGGCTGCTGGAGCACGCCGCGCCGCTGCTGGTCCGGCTGGAGGCGGCGCGCGCCGACGTCGCGCGCCTGGCGGGTGCCGCGAGCGCCCGGTTGGTGCTCGGCGCCACACCACTGGCGGTCGGGGCGACCCTGGGGCGCGCGCTCGGCGAGGTGCGCCGGGCGTACCCGGGGGTGCAGCCGGTGGTCCGGGTGCTCGCCCAGGACGTGCTGCCCGCGCAGGTCGCCACCGGCGAGGTCGACCTCGCCCTGGTCGACGGCCTGGCCGCGCCCAGCGACCCGCTGCCGCTGCCCGACGTCGGCCCGCTGCGTACCGTCGCGGTGGACGAGCGGCCGGTCGTCGTCGCCCTGCCCGCCGGCCACCCGCTGGCGGGCCGCGGCGGTCTCGCACTCGCCGACCTCTCCGCCGCCCGCTGGCTGGACGCCCCCGACCTCGCCCCGCCGGTCGCCCGGCTGCGCGCGGCCGCGGGCGTCGACGGCTTCCGGCCCGCCACCCGCTACCAGGGCACCGATGTGCACGGGCTGCTCGCGCTGGTCGCGGCCGGGCACGGGCTCACGCTGCTGCCCGAGCCGGTGCCGGCCGGGGTGCCCGGGGTCGCGAGCGCGCCGATCGCCGTGCCCCGGCTGGTGCACCGCACCGAGCTGGTGCACGGGAGCCTGCCGGAGGGGCCGGCGGCGCTGCTGGCGCGGTTGCTGGAGGAGACGCGGGCCGACGCGGTCTGATCGGGCCGTCTTCGGGTTGGGAGAATTCGGCTTGCGGGGGCTACCTGCATCGATGAAATGATCACGCGATGAGCACCATCACCATCAGGCGGGTACGGCAAGAGGACTGGGCCCGGGTCAAGGAGATCCGGCTGGACGCGCTCCGCGACCCGGTCGCGGCCATCGCCTTCCTCGACACCTACGAGCAGGCGTCCGCCAAGCCCGACCGGTTCTGGCAGGACCGCACCACGGGAGCGGCGGCGGGCTCCGCCGTGGCGCAGTTCGTCGGCGAGGACGCGGACGGGCGCTGGCTCGGCACGGTCAGCGTGCTGGTGGAGCGGCCCGGCGGGTCGGGAGCCCTGGAAGGCGACGTCGTCGAGGTCGAGCAGGCGCAGATCGCCGGGTTCTACGTCCGGCCCGAGGCGCGCGGCACCGGGCTGGCGCACGACCTCGTCCGGGCCGCCCGGGACTGGTCGTGGTCGCTCGCCGAACCCCGGATCCAGCGCGTGCGGCTGTTCGTCCACGAGGACAACGCCCGCGCCGAGGCGATGTATGTCAGGGCCGGGTTCGAGCGCTCCGGCGTGGTGCTGCCCCTGCCGGGTGACGTGCCGGGCCGGGAGGTCGAACTGGCGGTGTCCCGGGGCTGATCGCGCGACGTTGCGGCCGGTCGCGGTTGTGAAGGCGGGGTCACCAGGCGTTCACGTCCTGGGTCTGACGGTCGTCGCGTGCGCGGTGCTGTCATGAGCAGAGTCGCCCGGCAACAGGCCGGGCCGACCCAGGAGACTTCCCCATGATGCTCCGTCAGCGCATGACCGTCATCGCCGCGGCGGCCGCCCTGGCCGCCGCCGGCCTCGCCACCGGCACCGCGCACGCCGCCGCCCCGGCGACCGCCGCCGCCCCGAAGTCCCACACGCTCTCCGCGAGTTGTTCGCAGGCGTACCTGCCGCTGCCCGACCCGTACTGCACCCCCGGCGCGTACAACCCGGCCGTCACCCAGGACACCATCGGGCAGACCATCTGCGTCTCCGGCTGGACCGCCACCGTCCGCCCGTCGACCAGCTACACCAACGCCCTGAAGGTGCAGCAGATCGCCCAGTACGGCTACGCGGACACCAGCACGGCCGACTACGAGGAGGACCACCTCGTCCCGCTGGAGCTCGGCGGCGCCCCGCGCGACCCGGCCAACCTGTGGCCCGAGCCGCGCTACGGCAGCCAGCCGGCCACGAGCAAGGACTCCGTCGAGACCAAGCTCAAGAACGCGGTGTGCGGCGGGCGGGTCGGCCTGGAGGACGCCCGCAGCGCGATCGCCAGTGACTGGACCACGGCGCTCAGCGTCCTGGGGTTGTGACGCCCTGCTTCCTTGAGACGCTCGGTGGCTTCCAGGCGCCCTGACGTCCTGACACGGTGACGTCCTGAAGCCCTGAAGCCCTGAAGCGCTGACGCCTGCACGCGGTGAAGCCGGTTCACCGCGTGCGGGCGCGAAGGAGCCGTCCGGCCCGTCCGGTCCCCTGTGCCGGACGGGCCGGACGGCCGTCTATGGGGGTGCGGGCGCTCGCGTGGAGCGCCGAGGATCAGTTGCAGCCGGGAAGGGCCTCGCACATCGGCGCGGTCATGCCGGTGCCGACGTACTTGTCCTCCGGGGCCTTCCAGGCGTCCTTGGGCTGGGCGCCGGCCTTGGTGGTCGCCCAGACGGACAGCTCACTGACCGCCCCGCCGTCGGTGACCACGTACTCGTGCAGGGTGACGGTGGTGCCGTCGGCCTGCGGGACGGTCAGGACGGCGGCGAAGTACGGCGCGTCGTCGGCGCTGTTGACCTTGACGGTGGCGCCGGGCACGGTCTTGGCGCAGCCCTTGAGGGCGTCCGTCAGGTGTCCGTCCGTCAGGTTGGTCGCCTGCTTGGTGCCGCTGCTGTGGGTCGGGTCGCCCTCGAAGAGCAGGGTCTGCTGGGCCGTCCAGCGGTCGCCGCCGAAGCCCACCGAGGCCTTCGCGGAGGCGGTGCCGGTGAACATCCACTCGTCGTCCTTGGCGACCGCTGCGTGGCACAGCTCCATGCCCTTGAACTGGACCGGGCCGGTCTGCGGCTTGGCGTTGGCCGCCAGCGGCGCGTAGTGGTAGGTCTCGTCCATCGGGATGCTCTTGGTGTCCATCCAGGCCTTGGCCGGGATGCCCTTGGCGCCGTCGGTGCCGCCGTTGCCGGCCGGCTTGGTGGCGCCCGTGGTGGGGGCGCCGGTGGCGGTGCCCGCAGGGGCGGCGGTGCCCGCGGGGGCGGCGGTGGACGGGGCGGGGGCGGCGGTCTTGCCGGCGTCCTGGCCGCTGTTGTCCGGTCCGCAGGCGCTGAGGGCGCCCAGGCAGACGAGGGCTGCGGCGGTGGCGGTGACCAGTCGGATGCTGCGCAACTGACGATTCCTCAAGTGTCCGGTGGCGTGGGGCGGGGTCGGGCGCGCGTCGGCCGTGGGCCGCGGGTGCGCGGCACCGCCCGTCCGTTCGCGCCGCCCGGGTGACCCGTGATCGCGGGCACTCGGCATGGCTGTTCCTCCCCCGTTGACGTACGGCCGTCCGGCTCCTGGTCGCTGCCGCCCTCCTCTGGTCTGAGGGGCGGTCAGCGCCGGTGCTGCGTCGACGGCGGTCGAAAACCTATGCCAACGCGCCGCCGGGAGCAAAGCGGGATTCCGGCGGATGCTCCGGCGGCCGGGGCGGTTGCAGGACGATGATGGGGAACGTGTGTGCGGGGGCGGCGGGAGCTATGGCGGTGCGCGGGGGACTCCTGGGGCGCGCAGCCCTGGTGGTGCGCCGCTCGCGGCGGCGGATTTCCGCTGCTGGGGCCTGGTGCTGCGGGCCCGTACGGTGCCCTCGGGGTGCCGGGTCGGACGGGCGGTCCGGACCCGGCCGGACAGGCGGGTGGGGCTCCGGCGGCCGCCGACACCAAGGCTTTCCCCTGTGGGGCCCGGGCGGCGGCGACCGGGGAATCGTCGGCGGTCAGGCCACCTGGCCGCCGATGCCGGAGCGGCCCGCCGCCACGCCCTCCACGGTGACGACGGTCTGCCGTCCGGCGGCCTCGCCGAGGGTGCCGGTGATCGCCTCGGTGACGGCCGCGACCAGGCGGGCGGGCGCGTCCGGGACGTGCGGCAGGTGGTAGGCCGCCTCCCGCATGCTGAGCGCGACCACCGGCGCGGCCTCGCCGGTCGGCACCCCGCCGATGCCCCGGCGGCGCTGCGGGACGCCGATCAGCTCGACCGCGACCATCGGGCGGGCTTGCTCGCCGAAGACCGTGGCGACGGCCTCGGTGAGGGCGGCGATGAGGCGCGGTTCGACGGTGGCGTCGAGGGACTCCTCGCGGATGTGCAGGCTCAAGTGCGGCATGGCGGAGCTCCGTTCGGTTCGGGTCGGCTCGGTTCGTACCATGGACGGGCAGGCTCGCTTTGCACGTAAAACATCTTTGATATCAAAGATAACTGAGGAGAGGCGCGCGATGTCAACGCCCAAGGGGGAGTCACGGCCTGGGGACGGCCTCGACGACGCCGTACGGTCCATGCTGCTGCTGATGCCCCGGCTGGTCGGACGGGCCAAGCGGATCCCTGTCCCCGAACCGCTGCGCACCTTCGCGCTCGCCCCCCGGCACCTGTCCCTGCTGGCCTGCCTGCTGCTCGACGGGCCGATGGGCGTCAACGGCCTCGCCGCCCGCCTGGAGATCGCCCCCACCACGGTCAGCCTGATGGTCGGCGACCTCAGCCGCCAAGGCATCCTCGAACGGCGGGAGGACGAGGCCGACCGCCGGCGCCGCATCGTCGCCATCGCCCCCGCCCACCTGCCCGCCATCGAGAGCTGGCTCGCCCCCGGCGCCGCCGCCTGGCGCACCGCCCTCGCCCCGCTCGACCCCGCGCAGCGGCGCCTGGTCGTCGACACGCTCCTGGCGTACGAGGCGGCCGTGGGGCGGGAACGGGACTGACCGGCCCGGGGCCGGCCTCGGCTCCGGATTCGGCTTCGGCTTCGGCTTCGGCTTCGGTCTTGGCTTTGGGTTCGGCCTCGGTTTTGTGGCTTCGGTCCTGGCTTCGGCCGCCGCTACGCGTGGGTGCCCGGGACACCGAGCTGCTGGGCGAGCCAGGGAAGGGCCTGGGCGAAGGTCGCGGCGCCGGTCTGCCAGCTGTGCTTGCCCGAGCCGACGGAGCTGACCGTGCGGATGCCGTCCTTCCTGGCCGCCGCCTCCAAGGCCTTGGCGGACTCGATCTGGCCGTGCTCCTCGTCGCCCTGGCCGAAGTAGCCGGAGACCCCCTGGTACTTGGGGTGATGGGCGAGCACGGTCAGCGGGTCGTGGGCCGCCCAGGCCGCGCTGTCACCCCCGTACAGCTCCTGCACGGTGTGGTCCTTGTCGCCGATGTACGGGCCCCTGTCGCCGGAGAAGTCACCGAAGTGCGTGAAGACGTCGGGGTGTTCGACAGTGAGGTCGACGGCACAGGTGCCGCCCATCGACCAGCCGGCCACCCCCCACTTGTGCGGGTCGGTGGCCGCGTTGAAGGTCTTCTGGACGAACGGCGGGACGTCCTTGAGCAGATGGGCTTCGGCGTGGCCGTGCGGGCCGTCCACGCACTCGGTGTCCACCCGGAAACCGCCGGTGGCGTCCACGAAGACCAGGATCGGCGCGAAGCCGTTGTGCCGGGCGGCGAACGCGTCGGCCGTCCTCACCGCGTTGCCGGAACGGATCCAGTTGTCCGGCGCCGCGAACTCGCCGCCGATCATCTCCAGCACCGGCAGCTTGGGCCGGGCCTGACTGCGGAACCAGGCGGGCGGCAGGTAGACCAGCTCCTGGCGGTGGGCGAAGCCGCTGGCGGTGTCCGGTATGTCGACCTGGACGATGCGGCCGGTCTTCGTCTTCCCGTGGATCGAGGCGAGTTCGGCCAGCGTGATCTGGTCTGGCAGCGGCTGCCCGCTCAGCTCGCCGACCGCGTCGCCCAGCGTCGGGTAGTAGCCGGTGGCGATGTTCACGCTGTTCGCGGCGCAGAACAGCGCCAGCACGGCCGTCGGCGCCGCCAGAGCCCGCCGCCACCACCGCGCGCCGCGCCAGCCGAACCCGAGCACGCACAACGCAGCGACCGCCACCCCGCACCACAGCCACACCCCGTACGGGATCGGATCGGTGATCCCGGCCAGGGTGAGCACGGCCACGGCGGCGACCGCGGTGACCGCCAGCGCCGTCCCGAGCGCGATCGGCCCCCACCTCACCCGCCACGCCCGGTCCCGCCGGACCAGCGTGCCCAGGAACAACGCAAGGGCCACGGCCTGGACCGTCCACGGGAACCAGCCGTCGAGCAGGGAGACGTTCATGCGGTCGGAGGCTAGGCGCGGAGGATGAGAGACCGGTTAAAGACTGACAGCTCGCTGGAAGAGAGCTGTGAGGAGGAAGGGGACACCGAAGAGTGGGGAATCGGCCGACTGGGCGGCCATCGGGCGGACCTCCACCGGAGTGAAGTCCCGGAAAAGGGAATGGAGTTCGTCCGGTGAATAGGCCAGGCCGCCCTCCAGGGCGCCGAGCCGGTACAGCTCCTCGTCCGGCCGCTCCGAGCCCATCGCCCCGGCGGCGAACGCCGTGACGGCGAAGAACCCGCCCGGCGCGAGAACACGGTCCAGGAGGGCGAGGTAGCTGACCCGGCGGTGCGGCGGGAGGTGGTGCAGACAGCCGGAGTCGTAGACCAGATCGTAGTGGGCGTACGGAAGTTCGGCGTCGAAGATGCTCGCCCGGTGGAAGCGCGGATTGGCACCGACCCCGGCCTCGCGGGCGCGCTCCCCGGCCCAGGCGACGGCGGCGGATGACAGGTCGACGGCATCGACATCGAAGCCGGCCGCTGCCAGGTGGATCGCGTTCCGGCCGGGCCCGCAACCGAGATCGAGCGCGCGGGCAGGGGCGGCGACCAGGCCGCGATCCAGGTAGGAGACCAGGTTCTCGTCCGGCTTGGGCGCGAAGAACGGAGGCTCGGCGGACCGGTCCGCGTAGAAGCGCTCCCAGAATGGCTCGGCCGGCGGGAAGAGTCCGTCAAGGAGGGCGAGAACGTCCTCGGTGGTGCGGATCGTGCGGTTCATGCGGCTGAGCGTAGGCGGTTCAATGAGCTGCCGCGAGCGACGCAGAACCCGCTGGGGAATGGTCAGTTGGGGCTCTGGTGGCAGCCGTGGGAACGGGTGGTTCGGCGCCGGACCGGCGCGCGGCAGCACGCCCACCGCAGGCCGGGAACAGCCCTTTCTGCGCGGCGGCAGGAGGCCTTGTAGCGGGGGCGGCGTAACGCTTTGGTCAAAGCCGCGCGGACCGTCGCCCCCACCGGGTCCAGTGCTGCGACTCCGGGTCGTTGTCGGCGTACCCGCTGCGAAGGAACTCGGCGAAGCCGCCGCTGTCCTGACCGGCATAGGTGTCCCGCATCTCC
Organism: Kitasatospora sp. NPDC051164; assembly: GCF_044455625.1. Classification (NCBI taxonomy): domain Bacteria; kingdom Bacillati; phylum Actinomycetota; class Actinomycetes; order Kitasatosporales; family Streptomycetaceae; genus Kitasatospora; species Kitasatospora sp. NPDC051164. Next base: position 46,043 of record NZ_JBITFB010000008.1, read on the forward strand.
AGGTGAACGGCAGAGCGTTGGGCGCTCTTCAGCAGATCGGCGAAGTCCGGCACCTTATCGGCGCTCTGAGTCATCGCATGCCTTCCCCAAGATCGGAGCCACCCTGGCGGGGATGCGGACGACGAGCTCGGGATCGGGCACGCCCTTGGCATGGCCGGGTGCGGGGCCGACATGCCGCGCACTCGGGCGGCCCCGCGCGCCACGCGGGGCCGCCCGTCGATTGCCTAGAGGGCGGCCGGAAAGTCGTCGGAGTGGATGCCGGCGAGGAAGGACTGCCAGGCCTCCGGGGTGAACTTGAGGGCCGGACCGTGGGGATCCTTGCTGTCGCGGACCGGGATGATGCCGGTGATGCCATCGGCGATTTCGACGCAGTCGTCGTTCGGGTTGCTGGCGCTTGCTTTCTTCCACTGCACGGGGAGTGCGGAGGCGACGGGGAAGTGGGTCACTTGAGCGTGTCTCTCTTCTGTGCGATGAGGTTACGAGACTGGTCCAGATCCAAGGCAGTTGCCATGATTTCGTCGAACGCTGCTCGATAGATGTCGACTTGGTCCGGGTCCTCCACCCAGTCGCTGCTGAGCATTCCGCTGAGCAGGACCAGGTCGAGATCGCGTTGCCGAAACTCCAGGAGCGCGAACGCGCCAGCCATTCCCGGATGCGGCGGAGCCATCGCGGGCATGATCTGGACTTTGATGTTGGGGAGCTGGCTGAACTGCAGCAGCTTGTCCAACTGGTCGGCCATCACGCCTGGGGCGGCACTCATGGTCAGGGCTGCCTCGTGAACCACAGCCCACAACTTGAGCGGATGCTCGGATCGAGTGAGCACGGACTGCCTGTTGATCCGGACTTCGACGCGCTCTTCGACGCTGGGCTTGTTTATCACTCCACTGGCGATGATGGCGTGGGCGTACTGACGGGTCTGCAGCAATCCTGGAATGTAAGCAGATTGGTAGGACTTGTTGCCCACGGCCGTCTCTTCGAGGCGGATCAGATCTGTGTAGAGCGGGTTCAGTTGCTCGTAGCCCGCCATCCAGCCGGGGCGTCGTTTGTCTCGAAGGATCTCGACGAGGACCTCCTTGAGTTCCTCGTCGCACTCGTAGAAGTCGAGCAGGGCCCGGACGACATCGGGCTTCAGTTGGACGCGAGCGTTCTCGTACCTGCTGAGCTTCACCAGGTTGACGCCCTCGACCTGGGCGACCACCTCTTCGGCTGACAGGTTCTTCAGCTCGCGAAGCCTCCTCAGCTCAGCGGCGATGCGTCGGTACCGCACGGCTGGCACTGCGACTGCCATCTATGTAACCCCTCCAGGACGTTCAGGGACCAGTGTGCATGCGAGTAGTGACGGTTCGCCACCGCCAGCAGGAGCCTGGGAGGCGCACCTTGCCATCAGATCTGAAAGTTTTCATATTTCGATGGCATGCCTTGCGTTGCGCCTTCGACATGCTCCATGCTGTGAGTAACGAAGCGCTGGCTGTGAGTGACGCGCATGGCGTGCGGCTATGGCGCACTCTCATGGGCGCTTCGTGTTGGACGCGTACGGGCCGCCGTGTCGGCCGCCCGGCCTTCTCCACTCATGTGCCTGGAAGGTGTCTTCGCCATGTCTCTGAACTCCTCCACCATCTGGCTGCCGCGCAGCCGTCGTGCTCCCGGGGAGGCCCGTCGCCGGCTCTCCTCGCTCCTCTCCTCCGTCCCTTGCGGGGAGCGGTTCCTCGACTCCGGGCGGCTCGTCGTCTCGGAGTTGGTCACCAATGCCGTTCTGCACGGCACGCCGGCGGGGTACCTCATCTACCTCGCGCTCGACGTCGACTCCACCCGCCTCCGGGTCGAGGTGCACGACGCCCGGCGGGACGACGAGCCGGTTCTCTCCGCGCCCGGTCTCGATGACGAGACCGGGCGCGGGCTCCAGCTGCTCAAGTCCCTGGCCAGTAAGTGGGGTTGCTGCCCGCGCGAGCCGCGCGGCAAGATCGTCTGGTGTGAGGTGGCCGCGTGAGGGCCGATCACGACATCCTCGTGGAGATCCCCGGGGTCAGGCCGCCAGCCGTCCGCACCCTCACCCCCGACGCCCTCGACCGGATCTGGGCCTCCATCTGCCACCTCCCGATGCCCCGCTCCCAGCACCACGCCCTGGAGCGCCGTCTCACCGGCCCCTGCGCCAAGCGCGACATCATCCGCGACCTCGCCGCCAGCCCCGTCCTCGTCATCCCCGTCGGTGTCCGCGAAGTCCGCATCCGCTGGGCGAACCCCTCCGGGGAGCCGGCGTGATCGACCGCATCCGGGACCGGTGGTTCCTGCACTGCTCCCGCACTCCCGTCGCTCGGCTGCTGCGAGCCGAGCGGCGCCGCCTCGGCGTCGAGCTGGCGCGGTGGCTTCCCGAGGCCTCCGTGAGGGTCCGCGAACGCGTCCTCGCCGCGATCGTGGACGACCGGACCGCCTGACGGATCCCAATCCCCCCGCATGCTAGGTTTGAACGTGTTCAAATTACTGCTGTGTGGGGGGAATCATGCTGCGGGTAGCAAGCAGTGCGCGGCGTTCGGCCGTGCTGGCGGAGCTGGTGTGCCTGGCACCGCTGCCGATCCTGCTGCTGACGTCCGGCTTCGGCGAGCCGGTCCGGGTCGTCTGCGCGTCCGTCGGTGCCGCGGCGTGCGCCGTCCCGCTGTTCTTCCGCACGCGGGAGGCGTTCCGGACCGCCTGCGTGTGCGCGGGCGTGACCGCCTCGATCGCCTCCGTGCCGCCGCTGGTCGCCGGTGTCCTGGCGGAGCTCGGGTACCGCGGATGGGTCCTTCTCCTGACCTTCCTGTTCCTCCCGGTCGCCGCTGTCCCTGCCCTGGTGGCCGCTGTCCGGGAGGCCCGCGGCCCCGTGTACGGCCGAGGTGTGGCCGTACTCGGCCGGTCTGTCGGGATCGCCTCGGTGGTGTGCTGGGGCCTGCTCACCATCTTCACGGCGCCGTGGTGGCTGTAGCCCGGATGTCGGCCTCGCGCGCGTCCAACAGTGGAGGGGGAACCGTGGTTGCGGTGCCGGTGAGTGCCCGGTGGCTGTCCGGGTTGGGGATCGTGGCGTTCCTGCTGCCGCTGGTGCCCGTGCTGGCCGGGTTCGGGCCGGCTGGAGCGTTTCTGTACGCGGTCGGGCTGCTCTGTGCGGCCGGGTGCGCCGTGCCGCTCTTCTTCCGCGACCCGAAACGCTTCCGGGTCGCCTGCGCGGCCGCCGGGATGGGCGTCGCGGCGGTGTCGGTGCCGCTGGCGCTCGCGGGCCTCCTGATCGCGCTGGCGATCGCGGGCTGGACGCCTTACCTGGCCTTCCTCGCTCTGCCGATCACCGCGATCGCCGGCCTGATCGCCGGGTTCCAGCGGGCCCGAGGCCGTGAGTGCGGGCGCGGGGCGGCCGTGGTCGCCTGGGCGTGTGCGGCGATCACGGTGATCGGCTGGGTGTGCGTCACCGTTCAGGCGACGGTGATGTAGCGGTGATGTAGCCGTCAGGCCGCAAAGTGCGCCCGCAGGGCGGCGAGGCCGGAGGAGAAGACGCCGTGCACCAGGTCCGCGGACCCCTGCACGCCGGTGCGCCGCTGCCCGCGCACGCGGAGGAGCCGGCAGAGCGGAGCGCGGTCGACCTGCTGCGCGGAGGCGCGTCGTAGGATCGCCGGGTGATCATCATCCCGTCAGGCCGTGTGACGCTGTCCGACCGTCGAACCCAGCGCAGTTGGGCCGTCGAAGTCGACTCGTACGAGCTGGCGGCCTGTCCGGTCACCCGCGAGCAGTACGAGGGCGTGGCCGGCGACCGGCGCCCCGCGCACAGCGTGTCGTGGCAGGACGCCGTCCGCTACTGCAACGAGCTCTCCCGGCGTGAGGGGCTTGCGCCCGCCTACAACCTCGACGGCGAGGACGTCGCCTGGGATCGCGCCGCCGACGGCTACCGGCTGCCCACCGAGGCCGAGTGGGAGCACGCCTGCCGCGCCGGCACGGACGGCCCGCGCTACGGCCCGCTGGACGAGATCGCCTGGCACCGCGCCAACTCGGGCGAGCGCATCCACGACGTGGGTGAACTGCGCCCGAACGACTACGGGTTGTGCGACCTGCTCGGCAACGTGTGGGAGTGGTGCTGGGAGGTCTACGACGCCGAGGTGTACGGCAGCTACCGCGTCCTGCGCGGCGGCGGCTGGTTCGACGAGCACTGGAGCTGCCGCGCCTCAGTGCGCCGCCGCAGCCACCCGACGCTGCGCATCGACGACGTGGGCTTCCGGCTCGCACGGTCGATCGGCGGAGGAGAGCGGACGGGAAGGGACGGGAACGGGCAGGAGCGGATAGCGGAAGGATGAGGGCAGGCGAGGAACCGGCGTGCGGGGCATAGGCGTTGGCGCTGGCATGAGCGACCAAACGATCTCCCTGCGCCCGATCGCCGAAGCCGACCTCCCCGTCCTCGGCGCACTGTTGGGCGACCCCGGGGCGCTGGGGGAGTACCAGTGGTACGGCTGGCGGGACTTGGACCGGTTCCGCCGCCGTTGGGTGGAGGACGGGCTGCTCGGGGACGAGCAGTGGATGCTCGCGGTCGACGTCGACGGCGAGTTCTGCGGCTTCGTCGCCGCGCTGCGCAAGGCCGTGCTGCCGACCGCCCCGTACTGGAACATCGGCGCGCAGCTGCTGCCGCACGTGCGCGGCCGGGGTATCGGCACGCGGGCCCAACGCCTGCTGGTGGACTACCTGTTCGCGCACACCCCCGTCGTCCGACTGGAGGCGGACACCGAGACCGGCAACGTCGCCGAACAGCGCGCCCTGGAGAAGTGCGGCTTCACCCGCGAGGGCGTGCAGCGCGCGCTGACCTTCCGGGACGGCCAGTGGCGCGACGTCGTCCGCTACAGCCTGCTGCGCACCGACTCTCGACCCTAGAGGGCCCCGACCCTAGAGGACCCCGAACCACTCCTCGGCGAGCGCGTCGAGCGTGCGCGCCGAGGGCTTCAACTCCCGGAGGTACCACGGCAGGTGGCTGTAGACGTGGAGCAGCGTGTACGCCATCACCAGCCGGGGCTCGAAACCACGGCCGTAGGCGCGCAGCAGCTGCCCGAGGAGGTGCGGGTCGGCGCGGGTGGTGAAGAGGCCGACGGCGACGAGGTCGTAGGCCGGGTCGCCGATCATGGCGGGCTCGAAGTCGATCAGGCCGGTGAGGCGTAGGCCGGCGGCCGGGTCGGTGAGGAGGTGCTCGCGCATGAACTCGGTGTGCAGCAGGGCGCGCGCCGGGGAGGAGGGGGAGGGGAGCGGGGCGGTGGCGAGGAAGTCGGGGATCTGCTCCAACCAGGCCTCGGGTAGGCCGCGTCGGCGCTGGCGGGCGACGGCTCCGGCGCGCTGGCGGTCCACGAAGGCGGGCCAGTCGCCGGGGCCGAGGACGTCGGCGAGCGGTTCGGGGTCGAGGGCGTGCAGGGCGGCGAGTGCCGAGCCGCAGTCGCGGGCGATCCGTTCGCGGTCGGGCTGCGGGATGCGCGGCCAGGCGGGTGCCAGGCCTTCGCCGGGCAGCCGGGACATCAGGATGTAGCGCCAGCCGTTGACGTACGCGCCGGCCTCCCGGACCTCCGGCGTGGGGATCGGCAGCGCGCCGTGCAGCCGGCCGAGGACGCGTTCCTCGGTGATGCCGTCCTGGGCGCCGGAGGCCGGGAACAGCTTGAGGACGTGCTCGTCGCCGACCGCGTACACCGGGACGGAACCCTCCGCGAAGCGTTCCAGCGGCAGGCCGCCCACGCCGAGCCGGGCACACAGCGCCTCGGCGCCGGGGCGCATCACCGACTCGTCGGGGACGACCGCGTCCCATTCCTCGTCCGTCAGTACCAGGGGCAGCACGGGCGCACCGTACGCAGACCGACGGCCGCGTCGCAAAGGGTTTTCACCGCTCCTCCCGGGGGCCGCCGCAGGCGTCGGCGGTCGGCGAGACCGGCTCGGGCCCGGCGGCCGGGTCGCGGGTGAGCAGGTAGCGGGCGCCGGGGCCGGTCTCTCCGGCGCGGTCGCCGGCGTTGTAGAGGGCGCAGCGGGACAGCGAGAGGCAGCCGCAGCCGATGCAGCCGGACAACTTGCCCTTCAGCCGTTCGAGTTCGGCGATCTGCTCGTCGATGCGGCTCTGCCAGGACTCGGCGACCCGGCCCCACTCGGCGCGGCTGGGCGCCGGGCGATCGGGGAGGCGGTCGAGGGCGACCCTCGCCTCGTCCAGGGAGAGGCCGACCCGCTGGGCGGCGCGGATGAACGCGATCCGGCGCAGGGTGCCGCGGGTGTAGCGGCGTTGACCGCCGGCGGTGCGGGTGGCGTGGATCAGGTCGAGGCTCTCGTAGTAGCGCAGCGCGGACGCGGCGAGGCCGCTGCGGTCGGCGAGTTGGCCGATGGTGAGCAGGTCGCTGTGGTGCGGACCGGGGGCGCGGCGGCCGTCGGGATGGGCGGTCATGGGAGCCCACTGTAGCCGCTTGACCTCAAGCTGGCTTTAAGTTGCACCATCGTGGTCATGACGACGAACGCAGTGATCAACGCACCGGCGGAAACCGTGACCGAGACCAAGGCCGAGGCTCTCTCCCAGGCCCGGTTCGAGGACCTGTCGGCCCTGATGGGCCTGATGACCGGCGACGAGAAGCACGGCCCGGCCGCCACCTCCACGCTGGACGCGCTCTGGGTGCTGTACGACCGGGTGCTGCGGGTCACCCCGGCCACCGCCGAGAAGCAGGACCGCGACCGCTTCCTGCTCTCCAAGGGCCACGGCCCGATGGCGTACTACGCGGTGCTGGCGGCCAAGGGCTTCATCGACCCCGAGGTGCTGCCGAGCTTCGGCGGCTACGACTCGCCGCTCGGCCACCACCCGGACCGCACGCTGATCCCCGGCGTGGAGATCGCCTCCGGCTCGCTCGGGCACGGACTGCCGCTCGGCGTCGGTACGGCGCTCGGGCTGCGGGCCCAGGGCCTGGACGACCCGGTGGTGTGGGTGCTGGTCGGCGACGCCGAGTTCGACGAGGGCTCCAACCACGAGGCGGTCGCCTTCGCCGGGGCGTACGGGCTGGACCGGCTGCACGTGGTGGTGATCGACAACTCCTCGGCCACGCACGGCTGGCAGGGCGGCATCGCGCAGCGGTTCGCCTCCGAGGGCTGGTCGACCGCGACGGTGGACGGCCGCGACCACGAGGCGCTGTACCGGGCCTACACCGCCGAGCACCCGGGCCGCCCGCACGTGGTGGTCGCCCGGGTGGAGCCCAAGGGCTACTGAGCCCCCACCGGCGCCCACCGCCACCCCGCCCCGTACTGCACGTACGTGCCGCACGCACGCCAAGACTGCAAGAACCCGAAGGGAACCCCACCGATGGACACCATGCGCGACCGCTTCGTCGACGTCACCACCCGCCTGCTGGACGAGGATCCCCGGCTGGCCGTGGTGCTCGCCGACATCACCGCGGCCGCCTTCACCCCGGCCCAGGAGCGCCACCCCGACCGGGTGGTCAACGTCGGCATCCGGGAACAGCTGCTGATCGGCGCCGCGGGCGGTCTGGCGCTCAGCGGGATGCGTCCCATCGCCCACACCTTCGCCAGCTTCCTGATCGAACGGCCCTTCGAGCAGGTCAAGTTGGACCTGACCCACCAGGGCGTCGGCGCCGTCCTGGTGAGCGCGGCCGGCTCGTACGACTGGCCGGCCGGCGGCCGTACCCACATGTCCCCGGGTGACATCGCACTGCTGGACACCCTGCCCGACTGGACCGTCCACGTCCCCGGCCACCCGGACGAGGCCGAGCAGCTGCTGCGCCACGCCTATGCGGACGGCGACCGCAATGTGTACGTCCGGCTCTCCGGGCACCAGAACGCGGCACCGGTGGCGGTCGAGCCGGGCCGCTTCACCACCGTCCGCACCGGCTCGCGCGGCGTGGTCCTGGCCGTCGGGCCGATGCTGGACGCGGTGCTCGCGGCCACCGAGGGCCTGGACGTCACCGTGCTGTACGCGGCGACGGTGCGGCCCTTCGACGCCGCCGGGCTGCGTGCGGCGATCGGCGACCGGGCGGACGTGGTGCTGGTCGAGCCGTACCTGGCGGGCACCTCGGCGAACGAGGCGCACGAGGCGCTGGCCGACCGCCCGCACCGGGTGCTGGGCCTCGGCGTGCCGCGCGAGGAGCACCGGCACTACGGCTCGATCGCGGAACACCTGGCCGCCTACGGCCTGGACGCGCCCGCGCTGCGGGAGCGGATCGGCACCTTCCTGGGGTGAGCCGGTCCCAGTCGGATCAGTCAGCGGATCAGCCGGTGAGTCGGTCCCGGTCGGATCAGTCGGCGGATCATCCGGTCAGGACCACGGCCACCGCGTCCGGGCCGACCCGCACCGCCGAGCCGTCCAGCACCGCCGAGCCGTCCAGCACCGCCGAGCCGTCCGGCGCCGCCGGGTCGCCGGGAACCGTTCGGCCGAAGGCCGCGACCACCTCGAGCCCGGTGGCCCCCAGGGGCAGCGCGGCCTCGGCCGGCCCGAGGTTGACCGCGATCCGGTACGGCCCGCGGTGTACCACCAGCCAGCCCGCCTCCTCGTCGAAGTCCACCCGGACCGCGCCGAGGTCGGGGTCGGCGAGCTCCGGGCGTTCGCGTCGCAGCCGGATCAACGTCCGGTACCAGATGAGCAGTTCGTTGTGCGGGGTGCGCCGGGGCTCGGTCCAGTCCAGGACGGAACGCAGGACGGTGGCGGGCTCCTGCGGGTCGGGGACGGCGTCGGCGGCCCAGCCGTGTTCGGCGAACTCCCGCCGTCGGCCCTGCCGGACGGCTTCGGCGAGGTCCGGGTCGGTGTGGTCGGTGAAGTACTGCCAGGGGGTGGCGGCGCCCCATTCCTCGCCCATGAACAGCATGGGGGTGAACGGCGAGGTGAGCACGAGCGCGGCGCCGCAGGCGAGCCGGCCGGGGGAGAGCGTGGTGGAGAGGCGGTCTCCGAGCGCCCGGTTGCCGATCTGGTCGTGGGTCTGCAGGTAGCCGAGCAGCCGGTGTCCCTCGCCCGCCGGGAACGGGCGTCCGTGGCTGCGGTCGCGGAAGGAGGACCAGGTGCCGTCGTGGAAGAAGCCCCGGGTGAGGGTTTTGGCGATGGCGGCGAGCGGTTCGCGCGCGAAGTCCCCGTAGTAGCCCTGGGATTCGCCGGTGAGCGCGCAGTGCAGGGCGTGGTGGAAGTCGTCGCTCCACTGGGCGCCGAGGCCCTGGCCGCCGGCCTCGCGCGGGGTGGTGGTGCGCGGGGTGTTGAGGTCGGACTCGGCGATCAGGAACAGCGGGCGGTTCGTCGCGACCGCCAACTTCTGGACCTCGTACGAGAGTTCTTCGAGGAAGTGGACCGCGCGGTCGTCCGCGAGGGCGTGCACGGCGTCCAGCCGCAGGCCGTCGATGCGGTAGTCGCGCAGCCAGGCCAGCGCGCTGCCGATCAGGTACGCGCGGACTTCGTCCGAGCCGGGCGCGTCCAGGTTCACCGCGGAGCCCCACGGGGTGTGGTGCCGGTCGGTGAAGTACGGCCCGAAGGACGGCAGGTAGTTGCCGGACGGGCCGAGGTGGTTGTGGACGACGTCCAGCACCACGCCGAGGCCCTTGCGGTGGGCGGTGTCGACGAAGCGCTTGAGCCCCTCGGGCCCGCCGTAGGGCTCGTGGACGGCCCAGAGCGAGACCCCGTCGTAGCCCCAGCCGTGCTTGCCGGGGAACGGGCAGACCGGCATCAGCTCGACGAAGTCGACGCCCAACTCGACGAGGTGGTCCAGGTGTTCGGCGGCGGCGTCGAAGGTGCCGCGCGCGGTGAAGGTGCCGATGTGCAGCTCGTACAGCACCGCTCCGGGCAGTGCGCGGCCGCGCCAGCCGGTCCGGGACCAGCGGAACGCGGTGTGGTCCACCGGCCGGCTCGGGCCGTCCGGGCCGTGCGGCTGCCACGCCGAACGGGGGTCGGGCAGCGGCGGGCCGCCGTCGAGGCGGAAGGCGTAGTCGCCCGCCGGTGCCTCGCCGGACCACCAGCCGTCACGGTCGGTGCAGCGGTCCAACTCGTGCGGCACGCCGTCGACTTCGACGCGGACGCGGGAAGCGGCGTTGGGCGCCCATACCTCGTACGTCCGCACCTCCTCGACCCGCACCACGTCGACCCGATCCTCCTTGGCCCGCGCCTCGTCGGCCGGCATCAGCCCCTCCTCGTCAGCAGCGCCACCGGCAGGGCCGCCAGCAGCTCGGCGACCGGCACCGGGCCCGCCGGGAAGCTCCGCAGCGTCAGCTCGTCCGTCCACGGTCCGCCCGGTGGCAGCTCCAGCACGGTGTCCCGCCAGCCGCCCGCCCGCTCCAGCCCGTACGGCAGCCGGGTGACGGCGGTGACCACGTCGTTCCCGCGGGCGAAGGCCAGCAGGTGGTCGCTGGAGAGGCCCACGCCGGGCAGCGGCCGGTACGGGCCGAGCGGGCGGGAGCGGCGCAGGTGCAGTGCGCGGGTGGTGAGGTGCAGCTTCTCGCGGGCGAGGTCGCCGGGGCGCGCCGTGGCCGAGTCGGTGAGCCGGACGGCGAGCGCGCCGAGGTTCACCACGCCCCGGTTGTCCGGGTCCACCAGGGTGTACAGCGGCTCCTCGCTGCCCTGGTAGAGGTCGGGCACGCCCGGCACGGTGAGGTGGAGGAGGGCGGCGGCCAGGGTGTTGGAGCGGGCGTACGGGGCGAGGGCGTGCACCGTGCCCTCGATCCGGGGGAGCAGCCCGGGGTTGCCGAAGACGGCGCGGGCCCGCTCCTCCAGCGCCCGCTCGTAGCGCGGGTCGGGCTCGGTCCAGGAGGTGTGCAGCTTGGCTTCGCGGACCGCTTTGAGCAGGGCCGCGACCAGCCGGTCCGGGGTGATCGGCCAGGCGGCGACCAGGGTGTGCCAGAGCAGCCAGTCGGCGTCGCGGTCGAGGCCGGAAGTGCCGGGCCCGGAAGCGCCGGGCCCGGGAGCGGCGGGCCAGGGAACGCCCATCCCGGCAGCGCCGGGCCCGACAGCCGGGAGCCCGGCTGCGGTGGACCAGGCGGCGGCCTCGGCGGCCCACACCTCCGGCTGCTCGGCGAGGACGGCGAGCCGGGCACGGGCGTCGGCGCTGCGCTTGGTGTCGTGGGTGGAGAGCACGGTCATGCCGTGCGGCCAGTCACGCTCCTGCCGGCGGCACCAGTCGTGGAAGTCCGCCGGGCGCAGCCCGGGCCGGGCGGGATCGCCGCCGACCTCGTTGAGGCCGGGCAGCGCGTTCCAGCGGTAGAAGGCGGTGTCCTCGACGCCCTTGGCGGCCACCGCAGCGGCGGTCTGGGCGAAGCGCACGCAGAACTCGTCCTGGTCAGCGCCGCGCCCCAGCTCGCCGAGCGCCAGTGCGGCCACCAGCCGGTCGGTGGGGTCGGCGGAGCCGTCCAGGGCCGCCCGCAGCTGCTGCGCCGAGGCGGTGGGCACCTGTTCGCCGGGCCGGGCGTACGGCCGGTAGGCGGGGTAGCCGGTGAGCAGCCGCCCGAGCGAGGCGCGCAGCTGCCAGGGTGAGTGGTCGGCGTGCGCGGGCTCGGCGGCGCCGATCCGCAGGGCGATCCGCACCAGCCGCTCGACCTCGGCGGCGAGCTCGCCGTCCGGTCGGGTCATGTCGGCCCGCCCGCGCCGGGCGGCGGCGATCGCCGGGTGCGGGTCCTCGCACAGGTCCCGGGCGGGGCCGCCGTGCGGGGAGGGGTCGCGCAGGAACGACTCGTAGGCCCCGGCCAGCCGGCAGGCGCCCGCGTGGTCGGTGAGCACGCCGTCGATGCGGCGCAGCGCGTCGTAGCCGGTGGTGCCGGCGACCGGCCAGTCCTGGGGCAGCCGCTCCTCGCCGGTGAGGATCTTCTCGACCACGACGTACGCCCCGCCGGTGGCCCCCGCCCGGCTGGTGGCCGCTGCGAGGCGGTGCAGGTAGCCGCGCGGGTCGGCGAGCCCGTCCGGGTGGTCGATCCGGAAGCCGGCCAGGACGCCGTCGGCGTGCAGGCCCAGCAGCACGGCATGGGTGGCGGCGAACACCTCGGGGTCCTCGACGCGGAGGGCGATCAGCTCGTTGACGGTGAAGAAGCGCCGGTAGTTGAGCTCGGTGCGGGCCAGGCGCCACCAGGCGAGCCGGTACCACTGGCGGGCGAGCAGCTCGGGCAGCGGCAGGGCCTCGGTGCCGGGGCGCAGCGGCAGCTCGTGCCGGTGGTAGCGCAGGGTCTCGCCGTCGACGGTGAGCTGGTCCAGGACGGTGCCGAGCCGGTCGCCGAGCAGGGGCAGCAGGACCCGGCCGCGCCCGGGGGCGTCGGCGGGGCCGGGCTGGGCGGTCCAGTCGATGTCGAACCAGCGGGCGTACGGCGAGTCGGGCCCGTCGCGCAGCACCTGCCAGAGCGGGCGGTTGAGCCGCTCCGGGACGGGCACGGCCATGTGGTTGGGCACCACGTCGGCGATCAGGCGCAGTCCGTGTCGGTGCGCTTCGGCGGCCAGTGCGCGCAGCGCGGCCTCGCCGCCGAGCTGCTCGCTGATCCGGGTGTGGTCGACGGTGTCGTAGCCGTGGGTGGAGCCGGGGGCGGCTTCCAGCAGCGGGGAGAGGTGCAGGTGGGAGACGCCGAGGGCGGCCAGGTAGGGGACGGCGGCGGTGGCGTCGTGGAGGGTGAAGCCGGGCTGGAGCTGGAGGCGGTAGCTGGCGGTGGGCGTGCCGCCGGGAGGGGTGGCGGCCGGGCGGGACTGCGCGGGCTCGGCGGCGGAGGTCATAGCTCCATAGGTACCCGGGGGAGCCCGCCGCCAAGACCCGCTGCTGACCCGAACAGGTGACCACCGCCGTTCGCGGACGGTGACCGTCAGCGTTCGCGGTCGGTGACCGTCACCGTCGCGGAGGGGCGACCGCCGCCGTTCGGGGAGTCTCGCTACGCCGGCCGCTGCAGCACCATCAGTGAGCGGTCGATGAGCCACAGCGTGTCGCCCGCCTTGACGCGCGCCCCCGTGCCCCGGGCGGGCAGCCGGGCCTGCGCGGTGTCGACCACGAGCTGCCACTCCTGCCCGTGGTCGGCGGGCACGGTGAACTCCAGCGGCTCGAAGTGGGCGTTGAACATCAGCAGGAAGGAGTCGTCGACGATGCGCCCACCGCGCCGGTCCGGCTCGGAGATCGCGTAGCCGTTGAGGAAGACGGTCAGCGACTTGGCGTAGCTGGCGCCCCAGTTGCGCTTGGTCATCTCCTCGCCGGTCGGGGTGAACCAGGCGATGTCGGTGAGGTCGTCGAAGCCGCCGGAGGCCGGCGCCCCCGCACCGGGCCGCCCGGACCCCGACTGTCCGGAGCCCGGCCGCCCGGCCCCCGAGCGCCCGGCCCCCGACGGCTCGGACACCGACGACGGCCCCGACACCGGCCGCCCGTGGAAGAACCGCCGCCGCCGGAACACCGGGTGGTCGCGGCGCAGCCAGATCATCCCCTGGGTGAACTCCAGCAGCCGTGCCTGCGGCCCGTCGTCCTCGGGCCAGTGCACCCAGCTGAGCTCGTTGTCCTGGCAGTAGGTGTTGTTGTTGCCCAGCTGGGTGCGGCCGAGTTCGTCGCCGTGGGAGAGCATCGGCACGCCCTGGGAGAGCATCAGGGTGGCGATGAAGTTGCGCTGCTGGCGTGCGCGCAGTTCCTCGACGGCCGGGTCGGTGGTGGGGCCCTCGACGCCGCAGTTCCAGGAGCGGTTGAAGGATTCGCCGTCGCGGTTGTCCTCGCCGTTGGCCTGGTTGCGCTTGTCGTTGTAGGAGACGAGGTCGCGCAGGGTGAAGCCGTCGTGGCAGGTGACGAAGTTGATGGAGGCGATCGGGCGGCGGCCGTCGTCCTGGTAGAGGTCGGAGGAGCCGGTGAGCCGGGAGCCGAACTCGGCGAGGGTGGCGTTCTCGCCGCGCCACAGGTCGCGCACGGTGTCCCGGTACATGCCGTTCCACTCCGTCCACAGCGGCGGGAAGTTGCCGACCTGGTAGCCGCCCTCGCCGAGGTCCCAGGGCTCGGCGATGAGCTTGGCCTGGGAGACCACCGGGTCCTGCTGGACCAGGTCGAAGAACGAGGAGAGCCGGTCGACCTCGTGGAACTGCCGGGCGAGGGTGGCGGCGAGGTCGAATCTGAAGCCGTCCACGTGCATCTCGGTGACCCAGTAGCGCAGCGAGTCCATGATCAGTTGGAGCACGTGCGGGCTGCGCATCAGCAGGCTGTTGCCGGTGCCGGTGGTGTCCTCGTAGAAGCGCTGGTCCTGGGCAAGGCGGTAGTAGGAGACGTTGTCCAGGCCGCGCAGCGAGAGCGTCGGGCCGAGGTGGTTGCCCTCGGCGGTGTGGTTGTAGACGACGTCCAGGATCACCTCGATCCCGGCCGCGTGCAGGGCCTTGACCATCGACTTGAACTCCTGCACCTGCTGTCCGCGGTCGCCGGTGGAGGAGTAGGAGGAGTGCGGGGCGAAGAAGCCGATGGTGTTGTAGCCCCAGTAGTTGGCCAGGCCGAGGTCGCGCAGCCGGTGGTCGCGGACGAACTGGTGCACCGGCATCAGCTCGATCGCGGTGACACCGAGCTTGGCCAGGTGCTCGATCACCGCCGGGTGGGCCAGGCCCGCGTAGGTGCCGCGGATCTCCTCGGGGATGCCCGGGTGCAGCCGGGTGAGGCCCTTGACGTGGGCCTCGTAGATGACGGTGCGGTGGTAGTCGGTGCGCGGCGGGCGGTCGGTGCCCCAGTCGAAGTACGGGTTGATCACCACCGAGTGCATGGTGTGCGGGGCGGAGTCGAGGTCGTTGCGGCGCTCGGGTGCGCCGAAGTGGTATCCGTAGACCGACTCGTCCCAGTCGATGTTCCCGCTCATCGCCTTGGCGTACGGGTCCAGGAGCAGCTTGGCGCTGTTGTGCCGCTGGCCGAGGCCCGGGTTGTACGGGCCGTGCACGCGGAAGCCGTAGCGCTGGCCGGGCTGGATGCCCGGGAGGTAGGCGTGCCGGACGAAGGCGTCCGTCTCGCGCAGCTCGACGGCGGTCTCGGAGCCGTCCTCGTCGAGCAGGCACAGCTCGATGCGGTCGGCGCTCTCGGAGAACACGGCGAAGTTGGTGCCGGCCCCGTCGTAGGTGGCGCCGAGCGGGTAGGGCGTACCAGGCCAGACCTGCATGACTCCTCAACTTCCTTGCTGCCTATGGAAACTGACATGTGGTCCGACAATAAGTCCGACGGACTGCCCGGACTCGGACGCTCTCCTGCCCGGCCGGGCGGCCGGGCATGTGCGGTGCTCGTGCGCCGTGACGCACGGCACAGCCCGCATACTTCCCGAGCCCTTCCCCGGGGGCCGGGAGAACCGGCCCGGGTTGGTCCGAACGAGTGTCCGGCGGGCATTCCTGTGAAGAGTGGTGCGGGTGGTGCGGACCAGTGGTGCGGGCGGAGCCCTCGAGCATCCGGCTGCGGTCGGCTCGCGGCGGGCAGTACCCTTGATCGTCCGGCCGCCCCGGCCGACCCGGCGCACTGCCGACGGACAGTCAGCGGACAGTCGACGGCCCCGGGGCAGAACGAGCAGCAACCAGATGAGGTGGCGCATGGTGTTCCCCGCCGGCGGCCGTGGCCCCGGGCCCGACGGCCCCCACCGGGTCGGGGCCCGCAGCGAGGCGCCCACGGTGGTCATGCGCCCCACCCTGACCGGCCGCGCGCTGGTCCCCGCCCAGAGCGGCCCCGTCGAGATACCCGCACTGGCCTGGTCCGCCGCCGAATGGGAGGACGCCTACCAGCGGGTGCGGCTGTCCGGCCGCGCCTACGTCTGGCTCAACCTGGTCGAACAGCGGCTGCGCTCCCTGGTGGACGAAGTCCTGCACCCCATCTACGCCCCCGCCCACGGCGAGGACTGGGTCACCGCCGCCGCCGGACCGGCCGGCGAGGAATGGGCACACCGGGCCGGGGCCGTGCGCGAGGTCAGCCGCCGCAAGGGCTACCTGCTCGACCCGGCCGACGACGACCCGCTGGTCTTCCTCACCCTGCCCCAGCTGCGCGAGCTGATGGTCCAGCACTGGCCCTGCTTCGAGCCGTACCTCGCCGACCGCCGCGAGATCGAACTCGCCCTGGACGAGCTGGAAGTGGCCCGGCACGTGGTCTCCCGCAACCGGGTGCTCACCCAGACCGTCCTGGCCCAGACCGAGCGGGCCGCCGCCCGGCTGCTGGCCGTCCTGGACGGCGGCGCGGGCGGGGTGCCCGCCGACGTCGTGGAGTCCCTGGTGGCCGGCCGGTACGCGGACGTGGTCGCGGTGCACGCCGACCGTGTCCGGCTGCAGCGCGACCTTCCGGTGGAGGACCTCCTGGACGGTGCCCGACGACTCGACGCGCTCGGCATCGGCCTCGGCATGCTCTGTCAGAACTACACCGGCAAGCGCCTGGTGCGGCTGGCCGGGGAGGGCTGCCGGGTCCGGCTGCTCTTCCTCAACCCGGCGAGCAGCGCGGTACGCCGCCGTGAACGCGAACTCGGTCTCGGGCGCAACGAGTTGTCCCGCTCGATCGAGATGAACATCATGCACGTACGGCGGGTCCGGGCCCGGCTGCGCGACCAGGGCGGCTTCGAGATCCGGGTCTTCGACGAGACCCCGCGTTTCACCGCCTACCTGGTCGAGGGCCCCCGGACCACCGGCCAGGCCGGCGGCCGCCGACAGGGCCGCGACCTCGGCGTCATCCAGCCCTACCTGCGCCGCGCCCGCGGCATGGAGTCCCCGGCGCTGGTACTGCGCGGCGGCGCCGGCCAGCAGCCCGGCGGCACCGAGCCGGGACTGCTGGAGGTCTACCGCGAGGAGTTCGAAGGGGTCTGGGCGGACTCCCGGCCCGTGTCGTGAGGCCCCCGCCGTGAGGCCCGCGTCGTGAGATAACCGCTGGTCCACGGGGTGCGGTGGCTGCCAGACTGCGGACCGTGAACAGCCTTCCCGCGTGGACCCTGGAACCCGCCGCGTTCGACGACCTCGAACGCATCACCGACCTCAAGGACCAGGTCATGCGCGCCGACCTGGAACGCCTCGGCCGCTGGGACCCGGACCGCTCCCGCCGGCGGGTGGCGGACTCCTTCTCCACCAGGTGGACGTCCGTGCTGCTGGTCGAGGGCGCCTTCGCCGGCTCCGTCACCGTCCGCCCCGACGAGCAGGGCGGGCGCCACCTGGAACTGTTCTACCTGGCCCCGCACCTCCAGGGCCGCGGCCTCGGCACCGCCGTGCTGCGCCGGCTCCTCGCCGAGGCCGACGCCGCCGGAGAGCCGGTGCGCCTCGTCGTCCTGCGGGGCAGCGCCGCCCAGCGGCTGTACGAGCGGCACGGCTTCACCGTCGTCCACGAGGACCCGATCGACGTCCACATGCACCGCCCCGCCCCCGAACCCACCCCCGCGACCACCCCGGAGCAGGCGCGCACCCGGCTCCAGGACTGGGCAGCCCTCTGGAGCACCGGCGCCGCCCCCGGCCGCACCGTGATCGACGCGGCCTGCGAGGCCCTGGTCGTCGGACTCGACGGGCCGGCCCTGCGCGAACTGGCCGCCTGCGAGTACGCCGACGCCGTCACCGACCTGGACGCGCTGCTGCCCCCGGCGCTGGCCGAACAGGGCCTGGACTTCCACCCCAACGGGAGCCGCTCCGCCGACGAGGCCGCGCTGCGGGCGCTCGCCGCGCGCTGCCTGGACGGGGAGCTGACGCCCCGGGAGCTGACCCGCGTCGTGCACCAGCGCTGGGGGCACCAGCTCGACGAGTCCGACCCGCTCTCGTGCCTCGACGACGAGTACGACATGCTCGACTACGGCACGCGCACTCGGGAGGACCTGGACGCCGACGTCCTCGCCGAGGCCCGCCGCCTGAGGCAGTAACGATTCGTCGGCGACCGGCCTCAGGCCTCCGTAGGCCGGACGGCCGGCGGCCGGTAGTCATCCGAGATGCCCACGGCCCGGCGCCCTCGCTGGCGCGTCTCTGATCGTCCGCAGCGGGTGGGACTCGTCCGGCCGGTAAGGGGGCACCCGGGCAGGTTCGGGGCAGTGCTCATGGGTGGCTCCTGCGTTCTTGCCCGAGGAGCAGCCCGGGCCCGCCGGGCAGGGGGAGCGGGCGGCCCGTGGGTCGGGTTGTCGGTGGGGCGGGTGATGATAGGGGCTGTTTCGAGCGGTAGGACGGAAGGACACACCTGATGAGCTGGTGGCAGCAGCCACTGGTCGGCTTCGACCTGGAGACCACGGGCACCGACCCGGCCGTGGAGCGCATCGTCACGGCCGCGCTCGTGGACACGGTCGGGGCCGCTCGGGTGTCTCATGGCGAGGCACGGCGCCGGCCGGCAGCCCACGCCGGAACGAGGGCCGCGTGATGAGCTGGATCAGTGGGCCCTTGGTGGCCTTCGACCTGGAGACCACGGGCACCGACGTCGAGACCGACCGCATCGTGACGGCGGCGGTCGTGCGCCTGGAATCGGCCGGGGCCGTCTCGGCCGAGCGGACCTGGCTGCTGAATCCCGGGGTAGCCATACCCGAGCAGGCATCGGCGATCCATGGCATCTCGACGGAACACGCCCGCGAGCACGGGGCGCCGGCTGCCTCGGCCATCGAGGAGATCGTGCAGGTCGTCGTCGAGGGGCTGCGCACGGGGACGCCTCTGGTGGTGATGAACGCACGCTACGACCTGTCACTGCTGGACCGCGAGTGTCGGCGGCACGGGGTCGAGTCGATCAGTGCGCGGCTGGGTGGTGTGCCTTCGCCCGTCATCGATCCGCTGGTGATCGACAAGCACATCGACAAGTACCGGAAGGGCAAGCGGGCCCTCCACGCGTTGTGTGCGCACTACGGGGTGTCGCTCGATGACGCGCACAACGCGAGGGCCGATGCCGTGGCCGCCGCCCGCGTGGTGCGGCGCATGGGTGAGAAGCACCAGCCCGTGGGCCTGATGCCGCTGGCGGATCTGCATGACCTTCAGGTGCGTGCGGCGGCTGAGCAGTCGGTCTCCCTCCAGGCCTATCTGCGGCGTACCGCGGATCCGACGGCAGTCGTCGAGCCGGCCTGGCCGCTCATTCCCCGGAGTCGGTGACCGCGTCGGTCACCGTCCGGCCGACCTGCCGTACGAACGGCGACATCGGGTCCTCCTGCAAGGCCTTCAGGGACAGCGGCACGCGCTCGCGCACCAGGTCGACGTCGAGGATCTTGGTGACCGTGCCGGTGGCGATCTGCCCGCGGCGGAGAGTCCTCAGAAAGGCCCAGTTCCGATCGCTCCGGGTCGGCTCGGTCCTCCCGGACCAGGTCGGTGGAGTGCCAGGACGGCCAGCCGCCGACCTTCCAGCCCTCCGCGCAGGACAGGAAGCGGTGGTACTCGATGCCGTGCCGCTGCGCGAACTCCTCGGCTGCGTCGTGGAGTTCGCTGGGCAGCTCGTCCTGGTCGGGCAGGTCCCGGACCTGCTCGGGGCGCAGCGCGCACGGGGTCGGCAGGTACGTCTTGTCGCTGCGGCGGGGTGCCGGGGGTGTGGCCGGGGCGAGGTCGGCGGCGCGCTGCCAGTGGAGTTCGACGTTCGGGCCGTAGTAGTAGCGCGTGTTCGGGAGGTCGTCGTGGTCGTTGGGGCACCAGATCACCTGGAGCCGGTCGGTGCCGTCCGGCCAGGGCAGGTGCGGGGCGTCCTCGGCCCGGAGGTGGACGAGCGGCACCATGGCCGTTCCGGCGGCCGGCCGCTCGGGGACCATGCGGTGGGTGCGCCAGTTGACCAGGTCGAGGGAGCGGCCGTCGCCCATGATCCGGCGCTGCTCGGCGGCTTCCGCCGAAGTGAAGACGTGCGCGGGGCCGCCGGCCCGGGTGCGCTCGCGCACCGCGCGGTCGATGTCCTCCCAGATCGCGCGGTCGGCGGCGGAGACGTCCTGGTACTCGTCCTCCAGGTGCCCGGCGGTGCAGTGCGGCCAGGGTTCGTCGGCCGGCCAGAGCGCGGGGCCGCCGATCCGGCTCGCCTGCGGGTCGGGCGTCGCGGCGTACGGGTGGAGCAGGGTGGCGGGCCGCAGGTACGGGGCCAGCCCCGGTACGGCGGCGACGAGTTCGGCGGGGGTCGGGCGGGTGTCGGTCACGCCGCACACCCTAGGGGTACGGTCCGTCAGGCCGCAGGGAAGTCGAAGGTGTACCCCTGGGCGACCAGCCAGGGCAGCAGCTGCTTGAGCGCGGCCACGGTCTGGCTGCGATCGCCGCCGCCGTCGTGCATGAGGATCACGCCGCCGGGCTTGAGCTGCTTCTGCACGGTGGAGACGATGGCGGGCACGCCGGGGCGGGACCAGTCGCGCGGGTCGACGGTCCAGCCGAGCGAGCCCATTCCCAGGCTCGCGGTGATCTGCTCGTTGTCGGCGTTGAAGCCGCCGCCCGGGGCGCGGAACCAGTCGACCTGGGTGCCCGGGCCGCCGGCCTGGACGATCATGTCCCGGGCCGCGGTGATCTCGTACACGGCCTTGTCGTGCGGGAGCTTCGCGAAGGGCTGCGGGTGGTGGACGCTGTGGTCGCAGAGCCGGTGCCCGGCGGCCAGGACGCGCTTGACCGTGGCCGGGTTGGCGGCGGCGTTCTGGCCGATCTCGCAGAAGGTGGCCTTGGCGTGGTACTGGGCGAGCAGGTCGAGGATCTGGCCGGTCGCGGGGCCGGGGCCGTCGTCGAAGGTGAGCGCGACGGTGCGGCCGCCGGAGGCGGTGGAGCCGATCACGGTGCCCGCCCCGGGGTGCTCGGGCGGGGTGGCCCGCGGCGCGGCGGGCGAGGAGGCCGCGGCGGGGGAGGCCGGTGCGGCGGGTGTGGCCGGCGCCGCGGGTGTGGCCGGTGCGGCGGGGGAGGAGGGGTCTGCCGGCTTGGGCGTGCGCGGCTTCGCCGGTGCGGACGACGCGGCCGGAGCGGACGACACGGAGGAGCCGGTGGACCCGGAGGAGCCTGCGACCGGCGGCATTCCGTCGGAGCCGGGCGTCGGTGCGATGGTGGTCGCCGCCGTCCCGTTCGGCTGGGCGGCCATCGGCGGCTGTGTGCCGGTCTGGGCCGTGGCGCCCGGTGGCTGCAGCGCCCCGCTGGCGGTTCCGCACGCGGTCAGTCCCAGGACGGCGGCCACCGCGACGCAGCCCGCGATCAGCCGGCGCCGGGAGCGGGACGGGTGGGTCGGGGCGGAGGGGCGGAGGGTGGTCCGGTGGGCGTTCCGGTGCATGGCGGCGGCTCCTGAGGTGCGAGTGCGGTGCCGATCTCTCGGGTCAGGATGACTGTCCGATAGGACGCCGAGCGTACGTGGCCCGGTTGCACGCCGGACCGCGGCGCTCTAAGAGCCTTCTCACACCCGTACCGGTTGGCGTCCGCCCGCCGATCGGGGTACCGGGCTCCTCACCTCAGCCGGTCGAGGCCGGTCGGGCCGCCGTCAGAACGGGTACCAGCGCACCTCGGTGGCCCCGCTCCGCAGCGAGTCGACGCGCCGCCGGAACTCCGCGAGCGCGGCCGGGTTGCTCGCCGCCTGCTGCGCCACCCAGGAGGCGCTGGCGGTCTCCCGGGCGCCGCGCAGCACGGTGAAGCCGGGCCAGTCGCGCACGTCCCAGCCGTACGCCTCGGTGAACGCGCGGTACTCCTCGTCGGGCACGCTGTAGCGGTCGTGGGCGAGTGCGAGGACCACCAGGTCGTGCTCCCGCAGGTCGTTGGCGACGAACTCGAGGTCGAGCAGGACCGGCCCGTCCGGGCCGACGTGGACGTTGCGCGGCAGCGCGTCGCCGTGGATCACCCCGGGGTGCAGCCGCGGGGCGAGGTCGGGCAGGGCGGCTTCGAAGGCGTCCCTGCGGTGGCGCAGGAAGGCGACGTCCGCCGGGGCGACGTGGCCCTCGGCGGAGGCCAGCCAGCGCTCCACCGGGGCGAGCAGGTCGCGCCGGCCGAGCGGGACGGGCGGCACCGGCAGCCGGTGCAGGGTGCGCAGCAGCGGGGCGAGGTCGACCGGGCGGGCGGGGCGGACGGCGGGCGCGAGCCGGTGCCAGAAGGTGACCGGGTGCCCGTCGGCGAGCTGCGGTTCGGGTGCGACCGCGTCGTACGGGCGCACCACCGGGACGCCCTGTCCGGCCAGCCAGTGGGCGACGGTCAGCTCGCGGTGCGCCCGGTCGTACAGCTCGGGGCCGCGGCCGACCTTGGCGACCACGGCCGGGTCGCCGAGGTCGAAGACGGCGTTCTCGCCGAGTGCGAGCAGCCGGGCGTCGCCGGAGCCGGGCAGGTCGGCGGACTCGCAGGCGTGGGCGAGCAGCAGCCGGGCGCGGCCCTCGTCGAAGGGGATCATGAGGGGGCTCCGTTCCGGCGGGGTTCACCCGGGGGACCCCGGACGGTGATCATCATGACGCACGGGCGCCGGGCCCCGCGCGTGGCGGGGCCCGGCGTGGTGCGCGTCACCGGTGGCGGCTCAGGCCTCGACCCGCCGGTGCCGGGCGGTGCCCTCGGCGGGGGCGGCGGGCTGCCCGTGCAGGGCGGTCGCGGTGCCCAGCGGTGGGACGGACTCGCGGTGCGAGAGGTCCGGCAGCCAGTTCAGCCAGCGCGGCAGGTACCAGTTGCGGTCGCCGAGCAGGCTCATCACGGAGGGGAGCAGCACCGCGCGGATCACCGTCGCGTCGATCAGCACCGCGACCGCCAGGCCCACGCCCATCTGCTTCATCGCCTGCATGGACAGGGTGCCGAAGACCGCGAACACCGCCACCATGATCACCGCGGCGCTGGTGACCACCCCGGCCGTGGAGCGGATGCCGTGGGCGATCGCGGCCCGGGTCGGCAGGCCGCGGTCGTGGCCCTCCTTGATCCGGGAGACCACGAAGACGTGGTAGTCCATCGAGAGCCCGAAGAGGATGACGAAGAGGAACAGCGGCACCCAGGACTCCACCGCGCCGACGCCGGCGGTGCCCAGCAGCGAGGCGCCCACGCCGTGCTGGAAGACCAGTGTCAGCACCCCGTACGCGGCGCCCACCGAGAGCAGGTTGAGCACCACGGCGGTGCCGGCCACGGCGAGCGAGCGGAAGGAGGTGAGCATCAGCAGGAAGGCGAAGGCGACCACGAAGCCGAAGACCAGTGGCATCGAGCCGGTCATCGTGGCGTTGAAGTCGTACGAGCCGGCGGTGCTTCCGGTGACCGGGGCCTCGGTGCCCGGCACCTTGAGGACGGTCGAGGGCACCAGGTCCTCGCGCAGGGTCTTCAGCGCGTCGTTGCTGGTGGCGTCGTTGCCGGTGCCGTCGAGCGGGATGTCGACGGTGGCGACGTTCCGGTCGGCGTGCACGGCGACCTCGATCGGGCCGTGCATCCGTCCGCTGGCCAGCGCCTTGGCCTTGAGGTCGGCGATCGCGGCGGTCATCGCGGGGGAGCCGATGTCCGTTGCCTTGATGACGACGGTGGCGGGGGCCGGGCTGCCGGGGAAGGCGGCCTCGATCTTCTGTGAGGCGGCGACCAGCTCGTTGCCGCGGGGCAGTTGCTGCTGGAAGGTCAGGTTGGCGGTGTGCATGGTGAGCAGCGGCGCGGCCAGGGCGAGCAGGAAGGCACCGGCGAGCAGGGTGGAGGCCAGCGGGCGGTTGAGCACCGGGGTGAGCACCGCGTTCCAGAACCGTCCGCCGGTCGCGGGGCTCCCGGCGGCGTTCGGGCGGCGGAGCCGGGAGAGGAAGGGCACCCGGCCCCTGTCGACCCGGTCGCCGAGCATCGACAGCAGCGCGGGCAGCACGGTGAGCGAGCCGAGTACGGCGGTGACCACGACGAGGATGGTGGCGAAGGCCATCGCCCGGAAGTCGCCGATCCCGGTGAGGAACATGCCGGCCATGGCGACCACCACGGTGACGCCGGAGACCAGCACCGCCCGCCCGCTGGTGGCGGCGGCCACGGTCAGCGCGGTGTGCGCGTCGCGTCCGGCGGCCCGTTCCTCGCGTTCGCGGCGCAGGTAGAAGAGGCAGTAGTCGACGCCGACGGCGAGGCCGACCAGCAGCATCACCGAGCTGGCGTCGTCGCTGGTGTGCAGCAGGCCGCTGCCGAGCGCGACCAGTCCGGCGGCCGCGACGAAGGCGGTCAGGGCGAGCACCACCGGCAGCACGGCGGCGACCAGCGCGCCGAAGGCGATCAGCAGGATGCCGAGGGCGAGCGGCACGGCGGTCCACTCGGCGCGGGTGAAGTCGTTCTTGAACTGGTCCTGGATCCACTTGCCGGAGCTGGCGTCGCCGAGCTCGACCACGGTCAGGCCGGGGTTCTGCTTCTGCACGCCGGCCACCGCGTCCATCACGGACTGCACCTCGGCGACGGCCGTGTCCCGGTCGCCCTTGAGCGTGACCAGGACGAGCGCGGAGTGGCCGTCCGGGGAGACGGCCTTGGTGTCGTACGGCGAGCGGATCCCGGCGGCCTTGCCGGTGCCGTCGACAGCGGTGACCACCTGGCCGACGGCCGTGCGGAAGTCGGGGTCGTCGGCGCTGCGGGTGGCGCTCTGGACCAGGACGGTCTCGCTCGCCGGGCTGGTCAGTCCGGCCTCGTCGAGGATCCTCGCGGCCCGGGCGACCTGCCCGGGCATCGACTCGGCGTCGGTCACCTTGGTGCTGCCGTGCATGCCGCCGAGCACGGCGGCCAGCACGACGAAGAGCAGCCAGCCGAAGACGGCGGTCTTGCGGTGCCGGGCGCTCCAGACGCCCATGGCGGCGGCCAGGCCTGGTCGGGCCTGCACGGGTCCGGTCTGTACGGGCTTCACGGGAGGTCCCCCCTGGGAGAGCGGTCGTCGCCGGACGGGAGCGGTGGCGGCGGTGGTCGCCGGTGCCGCGCCGGTTGCCCGCCGGCTGTCTGCCGGGTGCGGATCCGGCGTCCCAACAGACAGTAGGGAAGCGGGGGTTGGCCGGTAATCCGGCTGGCGGGTGACCCTTCCCTGGGGCTTGCCTCGGGGCCGGGGTGGGGTTTTCCCTACCTCCCGACCCCGAGAACTCCTCCTCAGGGGTAGGGGGCACAACTCCACCCTGAGGGGGAGGCGACTCCACCCGGAGCACGAGGTCAACGGGCTTGCGCTCGGGAGAAACTGGGTCGGGGCCGTTCGGGGCGGCCCCGTAACGGGGGTTGGAATACGGGGGCTCCTTGCCGGGCGGCAAGCAAGTGCTCGTAAGATGATGCCCCAAACCTACTTACCTGCCGACCGGCAAGGGTGTGCCTCCCGTGCATGCCTGGGCCGGTCCTGCCGTCGCCCAGCGTCCCGTCCCCCAAGGGCCGGCGGTGAACCATGCCCAGGAGGCATCACGAGCATGTTCCACCGACTAGGACACTTCGTCGTTCGCCGTGCGTGGTGGGTGATCCTCGCCTGGGTCGTCGCGATGCTCGCCATCGTCGCGTCGGCCCCGAAGGTCACCTCCCAGACGGACGAGTCCGCGTTCCTGCCCAAGCACTACGAGTCGATCCAGGCGGCGCAGCTCCAGGAGCAGGCCTTCCCGTCCAGCTTCACCCCCGCCGCGCTGCTGCTCTTCGAGCGCAACGACGGCCAGGCGCTGAACGACGCCGACCAGGCCTCGATGGACAAGGTCGTCAACGGTCTGACCGCGGCGAACATCCCCGCCGTCGAGAAGATCATCCCGGTCGACCCCAAGGCCTCGAAGTCCAAGGACGGCAAGTACGCGCTGTCCATGGTCGCCATCGACAAGACCAAGATGCAGACCGACGAGTTCCCCGACGCGGCCAAGAAGCTGCGTGAGGAGGGCGCCAAGCTCGCCGACGGCTCCGGACTGAAGTTCCAGGTCGGCGGCCAGGCCGCCAGCAGCCTGGACCAGAAGGACGCCTCCGGTTCCACCGACGCCATCGTGATGCTCGGCAGCCTGCTGCTCGTCATACTGATCGTCGGAATCATCTTCCGCAGCATCCTGGCCGGACTCCTGCCGGTCCTCCTCTCGCTGGTCATCGCGATGCCGGTGGCCAACGGCCTGATCGCCGACGCGATCAAGATGTTCGACCTCAAGTCCTCCCCGATGACCTCCGCGATCCTGATCATCGTGGTCCTCGGCGTCGGCACGGACTACTTCCTCTTCCTGGCCTTCCGCTACCGCGAGCGGCTGCGCCTGGGCGAGGACCGCAAGACGGCCGTGGCCAACGCCGTCGGCCGGGTCGGCGAGGCGATCGCCTCCGCCGCCGGTGCCGTCGCCGTCGCCTTCGCCGTGCTGATCCTGTCCAGCCTGGGCATGTTCACCGCGCTCGGCCCGGCACTGGCCATCGCGGTCATCGCGACCGCCCTGGTCTCGCTGACCCTGGCCCCCGCCGTGCTCGCCGTCCTCCCGTCCAAGGCCGTGTTCTGGCCCGGCAAGAAGTGGATGCAGGAGCCGAAGAACGCCCGCTTCGCCGCGCTCGGCCGGATGACCGGCAAGAAGCCCGGCCTGGTCGCCCTGGTCTCCGGCGGCGTCCTGGTGCTGCTGACCCTGACCGGCATCAACTACAACGGCACCTACGACCTGGCGGGCAGCTCCATGCCCAAGGGCAAGGAGTCGATGGTCGTCCAGGACAAGCTGATGACCGCGTTCTCGGCCGGCGCCGCCGACCCGAGCCACGTCTACCTGACCAGCACCAACGGCGCCAAGCTCAGCGACTCGGCGATCACGGACTTCGCCGGCAAGCTCCAGGGCGTCTCCGGGGTGGCCTCGGTCACCACGCCGGTCGCCCAGAAGGGGATCAGCGCCGACGGCGGCACCGCCGACTTCACGGTGATGCTCAACGACGCCCCGGCCTCCAACAAGGCCATCGACGCCATCGAGAAGGTCCGCGACACCGCCCACGCCTCGGCCCCGGCGGACAGCAAGGCCCTGGTCGGCGGCATCACCTCGGTGTACAAGGACATCAACACCGCGATGGTGCACGACTACACGCTGGTCTTCCCGATCGCGGCCTTGCTCATCATGATCATCCTGGGCCTGCAGCTGCGCAGCGTGGTCGCGCCGTGGTACCTGATGGCCTCGGTCGGCCTCGGCTTCGGCGGTACCCTCGGTGCCACCACCCTGGTGTTCCAGAACATCAAGGGCGAGCAGGGCCTGATGTTCATGCTGCCGATCTTCATCTACCTCTTCGTGGTGGCGATCGGCACCGACTACAACATCCTGATCATCGCCCGCCTCCGCGAGGAGGCCCGCGAGGGCCGCAACCCGCGCGACGCGGCCCGCGAGGCCGTCAAGCACGGCGGCCCGACTGTCGCGGCGGCCGGCTTCATCCTGGCGGCGTCGTTCGCGACCTTCATGCTCGCGGGCAACGTGCTCTTCATGGAGCTCGGCTTCTCGCTGGCCTTCGGCATCGTGCTGGCGGCCTTCGTGATGGCGATGTTCTTCACTCCGGCGCTCACCGCGCTGCTCGGCCACCGCGCCTGGTGGCCCGGCCACGCCGACAGCCCCGACCACGGGCACGGCGACGGTCCGGCCCCGCTGGCGGGCACGCACGGCGTGCCGGAGCCGGCCGGCCGGCACTGACCTCGGGCTGACCCAGGATCGGCCTGGGACCGGTTCCTCCCCGGGACCGGCCCCGGGCCGATCCACCGGCGGCGCCCCGCTTCGGCGGGGCGTCGCCTGCCCGTTTGCCGGGGGCGCCAAACGTGATCTGTTCAGCGGAAAATCCCCGGTCGCTCTGGGTGGCGCCGTGCTACAGTCGAGTCAGTTGCAGTTTTGGTTCCCATGAACGTGTATGTGCGCCTGCTGGTACCAACCAACAGGCGCATTTGTTTTGTCCGGTGTTTCAGTCTCCGGATGGGGATCGCGGCTACTTGGGGATTCACGAGGTGTGAGTCCCTGATGCCCCAGTTAGAGGAGACGGTTATGGCTACCGGCACCGTGAAGTGGTTCAACAGCGAAAAGGGCTTCGGCTTCATCGAGCAGGATGGTGGTGGCGCTGACGTGTTCGCCCACTACTCGAACATCCAGGCTCAGGGCTTCCGTGAGCTGTTCGAGGGCCAGAAGGTCGAGTTCGACGTCACGCAGGGCCAGAAGGGCCCGCAGGCCGAGAACATCATGATCATCGGCTGACGTCAGCCCCAGCGCTGACTCGCGATCATCGCGAAGCGGGGCCCGCACCGCACGGTGCGGGCCCCCGTTCATGCCGCCGTACGGCCGGGGCGGCGCACTCCCTTCCGACGGCCGACCAGTCCGCACACCGCGGGCTTCAGACCGACGGATCGGAGATCCCATGACCACCCCTGCCCGCCCGCCGCGCGACCGCGGCCCCCGCACCACCGACCAGTCCCGCCGCAACGCCGGCGGCGGCGACCGCCTGCGCAAGCCGCGCGGCCGCACCGGTGCCCCCAAGCAGGCCCGCGCCGCCGCGCCCGAGGCCGCCGACTTCACCGTGGTCCAGGGCACCCCGGCCCGCCCCCCGGCGGCCACCTTCGCCGAGCTCGAGCTGCCCAAGGCGCTCCTCTCCGCGCTCACCCGCCAGGGCGTCACCGAGCCGTTCCCGATCCAGGGCGCCACGCTGCCCGACTCGATCGCCGGACGCGACGTGCTCGGCCGCGGCCGCACCGGCTCCGGCAAGACCCTGGCGTTCGGCCTGCCGCTGCTCGCCCGGACCGCCGGACGCCGCGCCGACGCCCGGCACCCGCTGGCCCTCGTCCTGGTGCCCACCCGCGAGCTGGCCCAGCAGGTCACCGAGGCGCTCACCCCGTACGCCACCGCCGTGAACCTGCGGATCACCACCGTCGTCGGCGGCATGTCCATCGGTCGGCAGGCCAACGCCGTGCGCCGTGGCACCGAGGTCCTGGTCGCCACCCCGGGCCGGCTGGACGACCTGATCGGGCGCGGCGACGTCATCCTCTCCGACGTGGCGATCACCGTCCTGGACGAGGCCGACCAGATGGCCGACATGGGCTTCCTGCCGCAGGTCAGCAAGCTTCTGGAGCAGGTCGCCGAGGGCGGGCAGCGGATGCTGTTCTCCGCCACCCTGGACCGCAACGTCGACCGGCTGGTCAAGCGCTTCCTGACCGACCCGGTGACCCACTCGGTCGACCCGTCGGCCGGCGCGGTCTCCACCATGGACCACCACGTCCTGCAGCTCGAGCCGACCGACAAGGCCTCCGCGACCGCGCACATCGCCTCCCGCGAGGGCCGCGTGATCATGTTCGTGCACACCAAGCACGGCGCCGACCGGCTCGCCAAGCAGCTGCTCGCCAACGGCGTGAAGGCCGCCGCCCTGCACGGCGGCAAGTCCCAGCCGCAGCGCAACCGGGTGCTCGACCAGTTCCGCGACGGCCACATCTCCGCGCTGATCGCCACCAACGTCGCCGCGCGCGGCATCCACATCGACGGCCTGGACCTGGTCGTCAACATCGACCCGCCGATCGACCACAAGGACTACCTGCACCGCGGCGGCCGCACCGCCCGGGCCGGCGAGTCCGGCACGGTCGTCACGCTCGTACTGCCCGAGCAGCGCCGCGAGGTCAACCGGCTGATGACGGTGGCCGGCATCCGCCCGACCGTCACCAAGATCCGCCCCGGCGACGCCGACCTGGCGCGGATCACCGGCGCCCGCACGCCGAGCGGTGTCCCGGTCACCCTGGCGGTGCCGGTGGCCCAGGCCGCCGCGGGGGCCCCGGCCGACTCGGCGGGTTCGGCGGACGAGAAGCGCGCCGGGTCCAAGAGCGGGTCCCCGCGCCGCCGCTCCGGCAAGCGCTCCGGGCTGCCCGCCGACGTCGACATGAACGGCAACCCGCGCCGCCCCCGCCCCAAGCAGCGGATGGGCGCCGCCGCCGCCCAGGGCGACCGCCCCCAGGCGGCCGGCTTCATCGGCCGCTCCTCCGGCCGCGCCAAGCCGGGCAGCGGCACCAAGTCCGGCTCCAACTACGGGACCGGGCGCCAGCGTCGCAAGACGGACTGACGACCGTCCGAGCCCGCCGAACGGGCCCCGTGCCTCCCCTCTGTCGTGGGGGGCGCGGGGCCCGTTCCGCGTTTTCGGGGCCGACGGCCGCGACAGCGCCTGTCCGCACCCAGGCGGCCGCGACACCGCTGCCCGCGCGCGGTGAAACTGCCCGCTCGCGGTGAAACTGCCGCCCGGGGCAACGGTGCTGGTCAGCCCCGATCGCACCGGCAGCTTCCGCCTTACTGCCGGTTGACGGTCGATCACGAGGCCCCGAAGCTCTCACCCGGCCCACACATCTGCCACACCGTCAACACGGTGCGGCCGAGGGTGAGTCGACGTGATCCGCCAACCGGAAGGACGACCGTACCGATGCGCCGAACCTCCGCACTTCTGACCACCGCCCTGCTCGCCGGGGCCGCCGCGCTCACCGCGCCCGCCGCCAACGCCGCCGAGAGCACCACCCGGAACGCGCCGTCCGCGTCCGCCGCGCCGACCACCAATGCCCTGACCGCCGGAAGCTGTACCGTCGGCCGCAACGGCTACGGCTTCGTCGGCACGTGCACGGGCATCGACCCGCAGCAGACCTGGCGCGTCGCGGGCACCTGCCAGAGCATCGGCAGCAACGGCTTCCCCGTCTTCTCGGGGACGTCCAGCGGCTGGGCCACCGGCAACGTCACCGCCACCGCGGGGTGCTTCTTCCCGGCGATGCCGACCTCCGGCTGGATCGTGTACGGCTCCCCGGTGCCGGCGGGACCGGTCGGCCAGATCAGCGGCTACGTGAACAAGTGCGCGGACGTGCGCGGCGGCAGCAACGCCAACAGCACGCCCGTCCAGATCTGGGACTGCACCGGCGCCGCCAACCAGACCTGGAGGGTCGGCACCGACGGCACCATCCGCGCCCTCGGCAGGTGCCTGGACGTCCAGGGCGGAAACACCGGCAACGCCACCCTGGTGCAGATCTACGACTGCAACGGCACCGGCGCCCAGCAGTGGCAGGTCCGCCCGGACGGCTCGCTACTCAACCCGCAGTCCGGCCGCTGCCTGGACGACCTCGGCTTCTCCACCACCAACGGCAACCAGCTCGGCATCTGGGACTGCAACGGCGCCGCCAACCAGAAGTGGAACCTCCCGGCCTGACCGCCGCTCCCGATCCGCCGCCCCGCGCCACACGGGGGCGGCGGACCGTTCCGCGTCACACCGCTGCCACCGCCGCCGCCGGAGTCAGGGCCAGGGCCGGGGCCGGGGCGAGGGCGCGCAGCCGCTCCTCCGTCTCGGCGTCACGCGGGGCCATCACGATCAGCTGCAGGCCCTCGGCGGCCAGCAGCACATGCTGGTCGATCCGCAGCAGACCCACCGCCTCGTGCCGGAGGACCTTCTCGGAGCCGGAACGCTCGGCGACCTGGTGCTCATCCAGCCAACGGTCCGCCTCCGCGTACTCGCCGCGCATCTGCTGGATCATCCGGGCCAGATGGCGCCCCACGGCCGTCGTCTCGCCACCGCGCTCGGCATAGGCGGAACGCAGCTGCGCCAGGAAACTGCGGGCATGCTCCTCCCAGTGCTCGACCCGGGCCCGGTGCACGGGGTTGCCGAACACCACCCAGGCCAGGTTGCACTCCTGCGGCGGCCGGCCGGTCAGGCCGAACAGCGCGTCCGCGCCCGGATTCCAGGCCCGGATGTCCCAGTTGGCGTCCATCACGAAGGACGGCGCCGGCCACTGCGCGTGCATCAGCCGCAGCAGCGGGACCGGTACGTCCCCCGGCGCGGCCACCTCCCCGTCCTGCGGGTGACTGCCGGACAGCCGGAACAGGTACGCCGTCTCCGCCCGGTCCAGCCGCAGCGTCCGGGCCAGGCTCGCCAGCACCTCCGGGGACGGATGGATGTCCCGCCCCTGCTCCAGCCACGTGTACCAGGTCACCCCCACCCCGGCGAGCAGCGCCAGCTCCTCCCGCCGCAGCCCCGGTGTGCGCCGCCGCACCCCCGGCGCCAGCCCCACGTCCTGCGGCGTCAGCCGCGCCCGGCGGCTGCGCAGGAAACTCGACAGCGCCGTACGGCGCTCCTGGGCGTCCTCCACCTCGACCATCTCCCCCGTCCTCCCTGGTAGTCGAACTACCAGTATTCCCACGCACTGCTGCGGACCGCCCGTTCACGCGAAGCTTGATCACGTCAACGGATCGCACGCAAGGGAATTCCGATGAGCAACCGTCAGCACCGTACTCTCCGCCGCACCCTGGTCGCGGCCGCATTGACCACCCTGCTGGGCGCCGCCGGCGCACTGCCCGCGGCCTCGCCCGCCGCCGCGTCGCCCGCCAACTGCCCGGCCCCGGCCGTGATCACCGGCCACGCGCCCACCCTGGTGCCCGAGGCGGGCGCCTGGGACGCCTCCCACCACCGCTTCCTGCTCGGCTCGCTGCGGCACGGCACGGTCTCCGCCGTCGGCACCGACGGGACCGTGCGCACCCTGGTGCAGGACCCCGCGCTGACCGAGGTCGCCGGCCTGCGGGTCGACCCCGTCCACCGCCGCGTCCTGGTCACCGACCTCGACAACGGCGTCGGCGAGCACAGCAGCCCCGCGACCCTCGGGAAGATCGCCGGGATCGGCGCCTACGACCTGGACACCGGCCGCCGCCTCTTCTACACCGACCTCGCCGCCGTCGCCGCCGACGGCGGCAACCACCTGGCCAACGACATCGCGGTCGGCCCCGACGGCACCGCCTACGTCACCGACTCCTTCGCCCCCGTCGTCTACCGGGTGGCGCCGGACGGCACCGCCTCCGTCCTGCTGCGGGACCCACGGCTGACCCCCGCCCCGGGTTCGTACGGCCTCAACGGCATCGTCCTGCGCGAGGGCCGGCTGATCATCGGCAAGTGGGACGACGGCACGCTGTGGCAGGTCCCGCTGTGGAACCCGGCCGCCGTGCGGCAGGTCGAGGTGGACGCCGGAGCCGCGTCCCTGCTCCACCTGGACGGCCTGCTCGGCCGCCCGGACGGTTCCGTCGCGGGCGTCACCAACGCCCTCCTGGGGGCCGGCCGCGACGCCGAGGTCGAACTGCGCTCCGACGACCACTGGCGCACCGCCCGCCTCACCGCCGTCCGCCCCTCCGTGGACGCCACTCCCACCGCGCTCATCGCCGGCCCGGCGGGCCGCGTCTACCAGCTCTCCGCCGGCCTCGGCGACGCCATCGCGGGCCACCCGACGGACGCTTTCACCCTGCGCCGGATCTGACCCGGCGCCGCCCGACCCCGGGTCGCCTGACGGCCCGGCCCCCGCTCACCCGGGGGCCGGGCCGTACGCGATCCGGCCGGATCGGCCGGGCGCGCGGTCTGCCGGGGCCGTTCCCGCGCCGTGTCGTACAAGCTCCGTGCGTGTACGAATCTATGGCGTGATCTTGGCCTTGCTCGTTGACCGTGAACACGGCGTGCCCGAGGCTTTCGCGCGGCCCGCACAAAGATCGCATCTTCACCGCGAATACTTCACATGCGGGCCGGTCGGTTCACCCTCTCCGGAAGGACTACCCCCGTGCGTCGTACCGCCGCCCTGTTCGCCACCGCCCTGCTCGCCGGAGCCGCCGCGGTCACCGCGCCCGCCGCCGGTGCCGCCGAGAGCACCACCCGTAACGCGTCGGCCGACACCACCCCGGGCCCGGGCGGTGTCGGGAGCTGCACCGTCAGCGGCACCGGCTGGGGCCTCTCCGGCACCTGCACGGGCCTCGACCCGCAGCAGACCTGGATGGTCGGGATCACCTGCCAGGGCCTCCCCGACAGCAACGGGTTTCCCACCTACTCGTACGGGATGAGCGGCTGGGTCACCGGCAACACCACCGCCACCGCGGGGTGCTCCGGTATGGCCACGGGGGGCTGGGGCGGCGTCTCCTTCGGTCCGGCGGTCCCGGCGGGCCCGGTCGGCCAGATCACCGGCATCGCGGGCAAGTGCCTGGACGTGCGCGGCGGCAGCAACGCCAACGGGACCCAGACCCAGATCTGGGACTGCCTGGGCAACGTGAACCAGACCTGGAAGGTCGGCGCCGACGGCACCGTCCGGGCCGTCGGCAACTGCCTGGACGTCGAGGGCGGGCGCACCGGCAACGGCACCCTGGTGCGGACCTGGGAGTGCAACGGCAGCGGCGCCCAGCAGTGGCGCCCGCGGGCCGACGGCTCGCTGGTCAACCCGCAGTCCGGCCGCTGCCTGGACGTCCGGGGCGTCTCCAGCGCCAACGGAGCGGTCCTGCAGATCTGGGACTGCTTCGGCGCCACCGCCGCCAACCAGATCTGGCACCTGCCCGTCTGATGCCCGCGGCCGGACCGTCGACCGGATCACCCTCACCCCCAAGGAGCCCCGCCGTGCGTCGCACCGCCGCCCTGTTCGCGGCTGGATCGTGACCGGCTCGCCCGTCCTGGCGGGCCCGGCCGGTCGGATCAGCGGGTGCGTGAACAAGTGCGTGGACGCGCGCGGCGGCAGCAACGCCGACAGCACGCCCGTCCAGATCTGGGACTGCAACGGCGCCGCCAACGAGAAGCGGAACCTCCTGGCCTGACCCGCACCACCCGCACGGCGCGCGTGGCCACCGGCCGCGCGCGCCGTCGGTCCGGCCTGGTTCCGGTCCTCGCCCAGTGTGATGTTGGCGGAGTACAATTCCATGGATATAACCAACATCGATCGACGGAGGCGCCGAATGTCCGTGACCCAGATCGACATCGATGAAGAGGCGTTGGAGCGGGCGATGGCACTCGCCGGAGTGCGGACGAAGAAGGAAGCCGTCAATCTCGCGCTGCGCTACTACGCCGAGCGTCAGGAACGGGCGGCCCGCATCGGCAGGCACTTCGAGCGGGCTCGGAACTGGGAGGCCGTCGATCGCGCCGAGCGGCTGCACCAGGCCGAGAAGGACGCCCGGTGATCTACCTGCTCGACACCTCCGGGCTGGTCCGGCTGCTCCGTGATCCGAACCTCCAGGCCGCTTGGTACGACGCGATCGACGCGGGGTCGATCGCGTCGTGCTATCCGCAGCGTGCCGAGTTCCTGTACACCGCGCGTGACGGTCGGGAGTACGACGAGATCTCCGAGATGTTCGCCGAGCTGTACCCGGACGTCTCGGTGCCGAAGGGCGCGGGGCGCTGGATCGCCACGGCGCAACGACGGATGGCACTCGCCGGACAGCACCGCAGTGCATCTGCGGTGGACCTCATGATCGCGGCGACGGCCGCGCACCACGGACTCACGGTCCTCCACGATGATGCGGACTACCGCACCGTGGCGCGGTTCGCGTCCGACCTCAGCGAGCACAGCATCCTGGACCACACGTGAGGGAGGGCTCCCCGCTCAGGCGGTGAGCGCAGGGACGGCCGAGGTTGTGCGGCTCGCCTCGTCGTAGCGCTCCAGGAGCAGGGCCGCCAGCTCGGGGGCGGGGCCGAGGACGTCGGCCAGCACGTCCGCCCCTTCCGACGCCGCCGCGATGCGGTCGGGCAGCAGGCCCGGGGCGAGCAGGTAGGGGGAGACGGCGGTGTGCTCGGCGCCCGCGGCCCGGAGGGCGCCGAGGGCGTCGGGGACACGGGGGCCGGCGGCGGAGGCGTAGGCGACCTCGACGGCGGCCCAGCCGCGGGTGCGCCGCCACTCGGCGGCCACCGCGCGGGTCGCGGCGCCGGCCGCCGGGTCGGAGGAGCCCGCGGCGGCCAGCACCACACCGGTGCGGGCGCGGACGGCGGGGGAGGAGACGTCGAGGCCGGCCTCGGCGAGGCGGCGGTCCAGGGCGGCGAGCAGCAGTGGGGAGGGGCCGAGCACGTCCGCGACCGGCAGCCGGGAGCCGACGGCGCGCAGGGCGGCGGGGATGTCGTGCTTGGCGTGGAACGCCCGGTTGAGCAGCAGCGGGACGGCCACCGCGTCCGCCAGCCGTCCCACCACCTGCGGGATCCGCGGCGCGCAGTGGTCCAGGTACGCGGTGGCGACCTCGACGCCGGGCCGCCGGTCCCGCACCTCCTCGACGAGCGCGGCCACGGTCGCGGCGTGGCGCGGGTCGCGGCTGCCGTGGGCGATGAGGAGGAGGGCGGGCATCAGCGGGGCCTCACTTGCCGCCGGCCAGCAGGCCGCGGTTGCGCAGCACCCGGCGCTCGACCGGGGTGAACACCAGCAGCTCGATGGCGATGCCGACGAACAGGATCAGGATGATGCCGAGCAGGACCCCGGACATGTCGGAGAACTCGCGCTGGTCCTCCAGGAACCGGCCCAGGCCCCGGCCCAGGTCGGGGGAGGAGGCGACCAGTTCGGCGGCCATCAGCGAGCGCCAGGAGAACGCCCAGCCCTGCTTGAGCCCGGCCAGGTAGCCGGGCAGCGCGGCCGGGATCAGCACGTGCCGGGCGCCCGCCAGACCGGTGGCGCCGATGGTGCGCCCGGCCCGCAGGAACAGCGGCGGCACCTGGTCGATGCCGGCCACCAGCCCGTTGGCGATCGACGGGACGGCGCCCAGCAGGATCACCGCGTACATCATCGAGTCGTTGATGCCGAGCCAGATGACGGCGGCCGGCACCCAGGCGACCGAGGGCAGCGACTGCAGGCCCTGCAGGACCGGCCCGATCGCGGTGCGCACCGGCCTGACCCGGGCGACGACCAGTCCGATCGGGGTGCCGATCACCACGGCGAGCAGGAAGCCGGACAGGCCGCGCCAGACGCTGGTCCAGATGATCGAGAACAGCGTGCCCTGGTACCAGAGGTCCTGCGCGGAGTGCCACACGTCCGCCGGGCTGGGCAGCTTGTACGAGGAGGTGACGTGCAGGCTGTACGCCCCCTGCCACAGGGCGATCACCACGAGCACGCCGATCAGCGGCGGCAGCGCCTTGGTCCGCAGGGCCTCACCGAGCGAGCCGCGCTGCGCCGTGACGGTGTCGAGGGCGTCCAGGCCCGCGCCGACGCCGGCGGTGTCGGTGGCGCCCTTCTCGGCCGCGTCGACCGTGGCGGTCTTGTCCAGGACGGGGGTGGTGTCAGTGCTGGCCATGGCGACGGATCTCCCCACGCAGTTCTTCGGTGATCTCGATGGACAGGTCGGCGACACCCGCGGACTCGATGCGGCGCGGCTGCGGCAGGTCGATCCGCCATTCGCGGGCGACCCGGCCGGGGCGGGAGGAGAGCAGCACGACCCGCTGGGCCAGGCGCACCGCCTCGCGCACGTTGTGGGTGACGAAGAGGACGGACAGCTGCCGCTCGGCCCAGATCCGGGTGATCTCGTCGTGCAGCACGTCCCGGGTGATGGCGTCCAGCGCGGCGAACGGCTCGTCCATCAGCAGGACCTTGCTGCCCTGGGCGAGTGCCCGGGCCATCGCCACGCGCTGGCGCATGCCGCCGGACAGCTCGTGCACCCGCTTGCCGTACGAGCCCTTCAGGCGGACGAGTTCGAGCAGCCGCTCGGCCTCGGCGCGGCGCTCGGGGCGGGGCAGGCCGGCCAGCTTGAGGGCGAGCTCGATGTTCTTCCCGGCGGTGAGCCAGGGGAACAGCGCGTGTTCCTGGAACATCAGGGCGGGGCGGCCGCCGGGCACCTCGATGCTGCCGGCGGTGGGCTTGTCGAGGCCGGCGACCAGGTTGAGCAGGGTGGACTTGCCGCAGCCCGAGGCGCCGAGCAGGGTGACGAACTCGCCGGGCGCGACGTCGAGGGTGATGTCGTCCAGGACGTGGGTCTGCGCGCCGGGGCGGCCGAAGGACTTGTGCACGTGCGAGATCCGGACGGCGGGCGCGCCGCCGTGGGCGTCGGTGCCAGGGGCGTCCGCCGAGGTGGTCAGTGCCGGGCTCATGCGCACCTCTTGATGATTCGCTCGCTGCGCTCGCTCATGCGCCCGCCTCGCTTCGCTCGGCAGGGGCATTCGCCCACGCGCACCTTCTGATGATTCGCTCGCTGCGCTCGCTCATGCGGGCACCTCCTGCGTGAGTGGTCTGCGGGGGCTGCGGGTCGGGGCCGGGGCCCGGGCCCCGCCCGTCCCGGTGGGCATCGATCGGGGATCGACCGGGCGGGCGGGGGCCGGACCGCGGAACTGGAGGGGCGGTGGCGCTACTTGGCGCCGAGCCCGGCGTCCGCCACGGCGGCCTGGCCCTGGGCGGCGAGGACCTTGTTCAGCAGGGTGACGTCGTAGATGCCGTTCAGGCTGGGCTTCTTGAGGAGCCCGGCGGTGACGGCGTGGTCGGCCTCGGCCTGCAGGGTGTTCGCCAGCGGGTCGTCCAGGAAGTCGATGTCGGCCCAGGCCGGGTCGAGGACGGCGGGCTCCAGGGCGGTCCCGACCTCCTTCTTGATCGCCGCGTTGGCGTCGGCCTTGGCCTTGTCGGGGTCGGCCTTGATGAAGGCGTTGGTCTTCACCGAGCCGCGCAGCACGGCCTCCACCACGTCCGGGTGCTCCTTGAGGAACTTCTGCGAGACGATGATGTTGGTGATCACGAACTTCTTGTCCGGCCAGACGTCCTTCTCGTTGAGCAGGACCTTCGCGCCGAGCGTGACCAGCTTGGAGGCGGTCGGCTCGGGCACCCAGGCGCCGTCGATGGAGCCGGACTTGTAGGCGTCGGGGGTGACCTTGTTGTCGGTGCGCACCACCGAGACGTCGCCCGCGCCGGAGGCCGCGTCGACCTTGTAGCCCTTGCCCGCGAGGTAGTTGAGCAGTGCCACGTCCTGGGTGTTGCCCAGCTGCGGGGTGGCGATCTTCTTGCCCTTGAGGTCGTCGAGGGAGGAGATCTTGTCCGGGTTGACCACCAGCTTGACCCCGCCGGAGGCCGAACCGCTGATGATCTTCAGCGACTTGCCGTCGGACTTGGTGTAGCCGTTGATCGCCGGGGAGGGGCCGATCCAGCCGATGTCGATCGAGCCGGCGTTGAGCGCCTCGATCTCGGCCGGGCCCGCGTTGAAGACCTGGGTCTTCACCTGGGTGGCGCCCAACTCCTTCTGGAAGAGGCCCTCCTGGAGGCCGACCAGCGGGGTGCCGTGGGTCAGGTTGGCGAAGTAGCCGATCTTCACGGAGTCGGCGGAGAGCTTCGCGCCGGAATCCGCGGCGGTGGCGGCGCCGGCCTTGGTGTCGGAGGACTTGTCGTCGGCCTTGGAGCCGTAGCTGCAGGCCGACAGCAGCGCCACGGCGGCCAGGCCGGCCGTGGCGGCCGCGGCGGTACGTCTGATCCGGCCGGCGTTGGGGCGGGTGCGGGTATGCGAGGGTGCCGGGTTCGGTGCCATGGTGGAGTCCTGTTCGCGGACGGACCGTCAGGAAGCGGTCTCGGGCGGATGGTTCGGAAGGTGGTGCGCGCGGCAGCCAAGTGCCGGGGCAAGCCGGGCGGCTGTGGGGGAAGACAGCCCGGTGACAGGGCGTTCTCAGCCCTGTCGGCCCGCACATCGGGTCAGGCCGCCCTGGCCGCTGCCGAGGGCGCCGCTGCCGATGCGGCCGCCTTCCTTGTCCATGCCCGAGAACGCCTCGCTGGGCATCAGACCCAGTCCTCCTCGTCGGGTACGTCGGTGGTGCGTACGGTCTCGAAGGCCTCGCCCGCCATGCCGGCGGTGAGGGTGGTGCCGTCGGCCGGGTCGATCAGCAGGAACGAGCCGGTGCGACGGTTGTCCGAGTAGCTGTCCAGGGCCAGCGGCTCGGCGGTGCGCAGCTTCACGTGGCCGATGTCGTTGACGTTCAACCCCTCGTCGCCGGAGCGCTGTTCGAGGGTGTCGATGTCGATCCGGTAGGAGATCTCCTTGACGAGCGCGCGCACGGTGCGGGTGGTGTGCTTGAGCAGCACCTTGTCCCCGGCGCGCAGCGGGCGCTCGTTGAGGTGGCTGACGGTGGCCTCGATGTCCTTGGTGGGGGCGGCCGTTGCCCCGGCCGCGATGAGGTCGCCGCGGGAGATGTCGAGGTCGTCGGCGAGCCGGACGGTGACGGACTGCGGGGCCCAGGCGATGTCCGTCCGGCGGCCGAGCGCGTCGATCCCGGCGACGGTGCTGGTGAGGCCCGACGGCAGGACGGTGACCGGGTCGCCGACGCGCAGCACGCCGGAGGCCAGCTGGCCGGCGTAGCCGCGGTAGTCGGGGTGTTCCTCGGTCTGCGGGCGGATCACGTACTGGACGGGGAAGCGGGCCGGTTCGGCGCTCGGGTCGCTGCCGACCGGTACCGTCTCCAGGTGTTCGAGCAGGGTCGGGCCGCCGTACCAGTCCATGTGCGCGGAGGGCTCGACGACGTTGTCCCCGGCGAGGGCGGAGATCGGGACGGCGAGCACGTCGCCCACGCCGAGCGAGGCGGCGTAGGCGGTGAACTCGGCGGCGATGGCGGCGAACACGGGCTCGGCGTAGTCGACGAGGTCCATCTTGTTGACGGCGAGCACGACGTGCGGCACCCGCAGCAGCGCGGCGACGGCGGCGTGCCGGCGGGTCTGCTCGACCACGCCGTTGCGGGCGTCGACCAGGACGACGGCGAGTTCGGCGGTGGAGGCGCCGGTCACCATGTTGCGGGTGTACTGCACGTGCCCGGGGGTGTCGGCGAGGATGAACCGCCGCCGGGGGGTGGCGAAGTAGCGGTAGGCGACGTCGATGGTGATGCCCTGCTCGCGCTCGGCGCGCAGGCCGTCGGTGAGCAGCGCGAGGTCGGGCGCCTCCTGGCCGCGGTTGCGGGAGGCGTGCTCGACCGCCTCCAGCTGGTCGGCGAGCACCGACTTGGAGTCGTGCAGCAGGCGGCCGACCAGGGTGGACTTGCCGTCGTCGACGGAGCCGGCGGTGGCGAAGCGCAGCAGGGAGGTGGCGGTGTTCTCGACGGTCGTGCTCATTAGAAGTACCCCTCGCGCTTGCGGTCTTCCATCGCGGCCTCGGACAGCTTGTCGTCGGCGCGGGTGGCGCCGCGCTCGGTGAGGCGGCTGGCGGCGATCTCGGCGATCACGGCCTGGATGGTGGTGGCGTCGGAGTCGACGGCGCCGGTGCAGGACATGTCGCCGACGGTGCGGTAGCGGATCAGCCGCCGCTGGACGGGCTCGCTGTCCTTGGGGCCGCCCCACTCGCCGGCGGTCAGCCACATGCCGCCGCGCGAGAAGACGTCCCGCTCGTGCGCGTAGTAGATCTCCGGGAGCTTGATGCCCTCGCGCTCGATGTACTGCCAGACATCCAGCTCGGTCCAGTTGGACAGCGGGAAGACCCGCACGTGCTCGCCGACGGCGTGCCGGCCGTTGTAGAGCGACCACAGTTCGGGGCGCTGGCGGCGCGGGTCCCAGGCGCCGAACTCGTCGCGCAGCGAGAAGACGCGCTCCTTGGCGCGGGCCTTCTCCTCGTCGCGGCGGCCGCCGCCGAAGACCGCGTCGAAGCGGCCCTTCTCGATGGCGTCCAGCAGCGGGACGGTCTGCAGCGGGTTGCGGGTGCCGTCCGGGCGCTCGCGCAGCCGGCCGTCGTCGATGAAGTCCTGGACATGGGCGACGTGCAGGCGCAGGTTGTGCTCCGCGACGACGCGGTCGCGGTAGGCGATGACCTCGGGGAAGTTGTGCCCGGTGTCGACGTGCAGGAGGGAGAAGGGCACCGGCGCGGGCGCGAAGGCCTTGAGCGCCAGGTGCAGCATGAGGATGGAGTCCTTGCCGCCGGAGAAGAGGATCACCGGGCGCTCGAACTCCCCCGCGACCTCGCGGAAGATGTGCACCGACTCGGCCTCCAGCGCGTCCAGGTGGGACAGCGCGAACGGGTTGTCGTCGGTGTAGACCGGGCTGTCGGTCGCGGTGGTCATGCCAGACCCCTCTCGGTCAGGAAGGCGTGCAGTTCGGCGGCGGAGTCGGCCACCGCGCGGCCCTGTGTCCGGATCCGCAGTTCCGGGTCCTGCGGCGCCTCGTACGGGTCGTCCACGCCGGTGAGACCGGAGATCTCGCCGGCCGCCTGCTTGGCGTACAGGCCCTTGACGTCGCGCTCGGCGCACAGCTCGACCGGGGTCGCGACGTGGATCTCCAGGAACTCGGTGCCGGCCGCGGCGTGCCGCTCGCGCACGGCGGTGCGGGAGTCGGCGAACGGGGCGATCACCGGGGCGAGCACCTTGACGCCGTTGGCGGCGAGCTTCTCGGCGACGAAGCCGATCCGGGTGACGTTGGTGTGCCGGTCCTCGCGGGAGAAGCCGAGGCCCTTGGAGAGGAACTCGCGGATCTCGTCGCCGTCCAGGACCTCGACCCGGTGGCCCTCGGCGCGCAGCCGCTCGGCCAGCGCGAAGGCCAGCGTGGTCTTGCCGGCGCTCGGCAGCCCGGTCAGCCACACGGTGGCGCCGCGCTCGCAGGGGCCGGCCGTGCGGGCCGCCTCTGCGGCTCCATCGGCGGCCAGGGTGTGAGCTGTCACGGGGTCTTCCTCACTCGGTAGTCGACGGTACGTGTGTGCCCGGCGGGCTCGCCTGGCGGTGCGTCAGAGGTGGATGCCGCACTCGGTCTTGCCGGAGCCGGACCAGCGGCCGGCCCGGGCGTCCTCGCCCTCCGCGGGCTTGCGGGTGCAGGACAGCGGGGAGCAGCCGATCGAGGTGTAGCCCTCCCACAGCAGCGGGTTGAGCAGCACGCCGTTGGCGGCGACGTAGGCGTCCACGTCCTCCTGCGTCCACCGGGCGATCGGGGCGATCTTGACCTTGCGGCGCTTGGGGTCCCAGGAGACCACCGGGGTGTTCGCCCGGGTCGGCGACTCGTCGCGGCGCAGCCCGGTGGCCCAGGCGTCGTACCCGCCGAGGCCGCGGTTCAGCGGCTCGACCTTGCGCAGCGAGCAGCACAGGTCCGGGTCGCGGTCGTGCAGGTTCGGCCCGTACTCGGCGTCCTGCTCGGCCACGGTCTTCAGCGGGGTGAGCGTGATGACGTTGACCGGCATGGTCGCGGCCACCGCGTCACGGGTGCCGGTGGTCTCCGGGAAGTGGTAGCCGGTGTCCAGGAACACCACGTCCACGCCGGGGAGCACCGAGGAGGCGAGGTGGGCGACGACCGCGTCCTCCATCGAGGAGGTGACGCAGAACCGCTTGCCGAAGGTGTCGGCGGCCCACCGCAGGATCTCCTGCGGGGCCGCCTCCTCCAGCTCGCGGCCGGCCCGGACGGCTGCCGCCTCGTGGTCAGTCGCGGTGCTGCTCATGGGACGTACCCCCGTGGTCGGTCGGTGACAGCAGGCCGAGGAACTTCAACTGGAAGGCCCGGCGGCACCCGTGGCATTCCCAGGCGCCGTGTCCGGCCTCGGAGGGGCGCAGGTCCTCTTCCCCGCAGTACGGGCAGAAGAACGGTGCTGCTCGCTCACTCATGACAGCTGCTCCTCGGTCGCCCGGGTCGCCCACTGGGCGAAGCGCTCGCCCTCGGTGCGGTCGGCCTGGTAGCGGGTCAGCAGGCGCTCGACGTAGTCGGGCAGGCCGGCGCTGGTGACCTTGAGGCCGCGGACCTTGCGGCCGAAGCCGGCCTCCAGGCCGAGCGCGCCGCCGAGGTGCACCTGGTAGCCCTCGACCTGCTCGCCGTTGTCGTCGGTGACCAGCTGGCCCTTGAGGCCGATGTCGGCGACCTGGATGCGGGCGCAGGCGTTCGGGCAGCCGTTGATGTTGATGGTCAGCGGCTCGGTGAACTCCGGCAGGCGCTGCTCCAGTTCGTCGATGAGCGTGCGGCCGCGCTCCTTGGTCTCGACGATGGCGAGCTTGCAGTACTCGATGCCGGTGCAGGCCATGGTGCCGCGGCGGAACGGCGACGGGGCGACGCGCAGGTCGAGCGCCTCCAGGGCGGCCACCACCGACTCGACGTGCTCCTCGGCGATGTCGAGGATCAGCATCTTCTGCTCGGCGGTGGTGCGCACCCGGTCGCTGCCGTGGGCGGCGGCGAGGTCGGCGATCTCGCCGAGCAGCTTGCCGTGGACCCGGCCGACGCGCGGCGCGAAGCCGATGTAGAACCGGCCGTCCTTCTGCCGGTGGACGCCGACGTGGTCGCGCCAGCGGGCGGCGGGCTCGGCGGGCGCGGGGCCGTCGACCAGCCGGTACTTGAGGTACTCGTCCTCCAGCACCTGGCGGAACTTCTCCACGCCCCAGTCGGCGACCAGGAACTTCAGCCGGGCGCGGTTGCGCAGACGGCGGTAGCCGTAGTCGCGGAAGATGCCGATGACGCCGCCGTAGACGTCCGCGACCTCGTCCAGCGGGACCCAGGCACCCAGCCGCACGCCCAGGCGCGGGTTGGTGGACAGGCCGCCGCCGACCCACAGGTCGAAGCCGGGCCCGTGCTCGGGGTGGACCACGCCGACGAAGGAGACGTCGTTGATCTCGTGCGCGACGTCCAGCAGCGGGGAGCCGGAGACCGCGCTCTTGAACTTGCGCGGCAGGTTGGAGAAGTCCGGGTTGCCGATGAAGCGGCGCTGGATCTCATCGAT
The DNA here is from genome assembly GCF_044455625.1 of Kitasatospora sp. NPDC051164. Lineage (NCBI taxonomy): Bacteria > Bacillati > Actinomycetota > Actinomycetes > Kitasatosporales > Streptomycetaceae > Kitasatospora > Kitasatospora sp. NPDC051164. The sequence continues at coordinate 90,050 of NZ_JBITFB010000008.1, forward strand.
GGCGGGGGTGCCGTCGATGATCTCGTCCTCGGCGACGCCGGCCACCGGGGAGCCGAGGATGACGCGTGGGGTGTCGCCGCAGGCCTCGGTGGTGGACAGGCCGACGGCCTCCAGCTTCTGCCAGATCGCGGGGACGTCCTCGATCCGGATCCAGTGGTACTGGATGTTCTGCCGGTCGGTCAGGTCGGCGGTGCCGCGCGCGTACTGCTCGGAGACCTCGGCGACCGCCCGCAGCTGGGGGACGGTCAGCCGGCCGCCGTCGATGCGGACCCGGAGCATGAAGTGCTCGGCGTCCAGCTCGTGCGGGTCGAGGATCGCGGTCTTGCCGCCGTCGATGCCCTCCTTGCGCTGGGTGTAGAGCCCCCACCAGCGCATCCGGCCGCGCAGGTCGGCGGGGTCGATCGAGTCGAAGCCGCGGTGCGCGTAGATCGTCTCAATACGTGTCCGCACATTGAGACCGTCGTCGTCCTTCTTGAACTGCTCGTTGGCGTTCAGAGGAGTGTGGTGGCCCATGCCCCACTGGCCCTCGCCGCGGTGGCGGGTCACCTTGCGGGCCGCGGCGGGGCGGCGCGCGGCGGGGCTGTCGGCCGTGGGCTCGACGGTCTCGGGGGAGGTGGCCATGGTGAAGTCCTTCGGGGCAGATGGCGCTGGTGCCAGGCGGGTCGCGGAGCGTGCTCAGCCGTGCGGTGCTGCTCTGACCTGCGGGTTTCTCAGGGCCTGGAGGGCAGTGACCGAGACCGGGTGGGCGCCTGCACATCCGCTGCGACGGGGATGGCGGGAACGGGTGGCGCCGGGTGCGGTGGTGCGGCGGGGGTGGGCTCAGGTCACCGGACAGATGGCGCTGGACACGCGAAGGAGATCGACGTGGAGTCGACCTACCAGGGTGGTTCCGGCGCTAGGCATGGCAAGAGATTCGCACGGCGCGGGACTTGCGGTCCACTAACATCCGCATACTGGACGCTGATGTTTCGTCATGTGGGACGCTCGGGAGTTCCCGCCGCTCCCGGCCCGGGTGCCCGGCCACACGCTTCCACCCCGGGGAGATCAACCGCGGGGCCACGGCCCGATACGGTTGGCCCTGTGCAAGCAGCAGGCGATACGAGCGGAACGAACCCCGAGCGGCCCTCCCGGCGCCGGGGCAAGGGCTCCCGGCGCGCGGCCAAACAGGCCACCCGGCGCCACACGGCGTGGGAGCTGGTCAAGGACACCACCAACACCTGCGTCGAGTACCGGGTCACCGGCCTCGCCGCGGAGGCGGCCTTCTTCACCCTGCTGTCGATCCCACCGCTGCTGCTCGGCCTGGCCGGCACCCTCGGCTACCTCGACAAGTTCCTCGGCGCGGGCACCATCGACCGGCTCAAGCACGACATCGTCTCGGCCTCCGGGACGGTCCTGTCGGACTCCTCCGTCAGGGAGGTCGTCGTCCCGCTGCTGAACCAGGTGTTCGACCACACCCGGCCCGACCTCGTCTCCATCGGCTTCCTGCTGTCGCTGTGGTCCGGCTCCCGGGCGCTCTACATCTTCATCGACACCATCACCGTCATGTACGGGCTCGACGGCAAGCGCGGCATCGTCAAGACCCGGCTGATGTCGCTCGGCCTCTACCTCGGCGCCCTGGTGATCGGCTCGCTGGTGCTGCCGCTGCTGATGGCCGGGCCCGGACTGGTGGAGAACGCCGTGCCGGGCATCGCCGGACTCGTCGGCGCCGCGTACTGGCCGGTCGCGATCGTGCTGCTGATCGTCTCGCTGACCACCCTCTACCACCTGGCCGTCCCGGTCTCGACCCCGTGGCGCGAGGACATCCCCGGCGCCCTCGTCGCCCTGGTGGTGCTGGTCTTCTGCAGCGTCGGCCTGCGGCTCTACCTGGTCAGCTCGGTCGAGGGCCCCTCGGTGTACGGCTCGCTGGCGGCGCCGGTGGCCGTCCTGCTGTGGATCTTCGTGGTGGCCCTCGCGGTCCTCATCGGCGCCGCCATGAACGCCGCGATAGACCGGCGCTGGCCCACCCTGGAGACCGCCGACGCCCGCGCCGAGAACGAACGGGCCCACGAGGAGGCGGCCGCCGCCGTGGTCCGCGAGGTCGCCGCCCGGCGAGCCGTCGAACGGGCCCGGCGCGCCCGCGAACTCGGGCTCGCCGAGGGCGCCGAGGAAGAGTGGGGCGAGGACGACGGCGAGGACGACGGCGAGGACGTCGACGTGCCCTCCGAGTACCCGGAGCGGTGGGCCGACGTGCTGGCCGCCGACAACGTGCGCGGCCGGCTCACCGCCCGCGGCGGGCCGCACCACCGGCCCACCCCGCCGCCGCCGGACAGCGACCGGCCGTCCGGGCCCCCGCCGGGGGCGCCGGGCGGGCCTGCGGGCGGGCCTCCGGACGCAGGGCCGGGCGGTCCTCCCGGGCAGGAGCTGCCGGGGTACCCGCCGCGGCCGCCCCGGCCGCCGTGGGAGCAGCGGTAGGCAGGGGCGTGCGGTGCCAACGGACAGGGCCTCTCCCGCGGGTGCGGGGGAGGCCCTGTGCCGTGTCCGACGGTCCCTGTGGTCGTGCGGTCACGTGGTCGGAAGGTCCACCGGTCGGGCGGTCAGGTGGTGGCGGGGTTCGGGGGGTAGCCGTACTGCGGGGTCGGCGTCGGGCTGGTGGGCGTCGGGCCGGCCGCCGCCGGGGCGGCCCGGACCGGGAACGGCTCGGTGGTGGGCTGGGCCGGCTCCAGCGCGGTGCGCCCGGAGGAGTCGCTCAGCTTGATCAGCAGCGCGACCATCAGCCAGTTCGCCAGCAGCGAGGACCCGCCCGCCGCCAGGAACGGCAGCGCCTTGCCGGTCAGCGGGACCAGCCCGCTCACCCCGCCGACGACCACGAAGATCTGCAGCGCCAGGGCCGCCGACAGGCCGGTGGCCAGCAGCTTGCCGAACGGGTCGGTCAGGCCGATCGCGGTGCGCAGGCCCCGCTGGATCAGCAGCACGTAGACCAGCAGCAAGGCCGTCACCCCGGCCAGGCCCAGCTCCTCGCCGATGGTGGTGAAGATGAAGTCGCTGCGCCCGGCGAAGCCGATCAGCCAGGGCCGCCCCGAGCCCAGGCCCGTCCCGGTCAGATGCCCGGTGCCCAGGCTGAACAGTGCCTCGGCGGGCTGCTCGGAGATCGCCTTGTCGTGCACCGGCTTGTAGTAGTCGAGCGGGTGCAGCCACGCCTCGACGCGGCCGTGCACGTGCGGCTCCACGGTGCCGACCACCGCCGCGCCGCCGACCGCCATCAGCAGGCCGAGCACCACCCAGCTGGTGCGCTCGGTCGCCACGTACAGCATCACGATGAAGACGCCGAAGAAGATCAGCGAGGTGCCCAGGTCCCGTTCGAAGATCAGCACCAGCAGGCTGACCACCCAGATCGCCAGCACCGGCCCGGCGTGCCGGCCGCGCGGCAGGGTCATCCCCCAGACCTTGCGGCCGGCCAGCGCGAGCGCGTCCCGGGAGGCCATCAGGTAGCCCGCGAAGAAGATCGTGATCGCGACCTTCACGAACTCGTCCGGCTCGAAGGAGAGCCCGAACAGCCGGATCCAGCGCTTGGCGCCGAAGCTGTCGCTGGGCGAGGCCACCGGAGCGGCCAGCAGGATCAGCGCGCCCGCCATCAGCAGGTAGACGTAGCGCTGGAAGAAGCGGTGGTGCTTGACCAGCACGATCAGCGCGATCGCCGCCGCCACCGAGATGAACACCCACATCAGCTGGGCGGGCGCGGCCGGGAGCTTCTGGTAGTCGCCCTTGGCGCTGTGCGCGGCCTTGTAGCTGATGTCCAGCCGGTCCAGCAGCACCAGTCCGAAGCCGGTCAGGAAGACACCCAGCGGCAGGATCAGCGGGTCCGCGTACGGTGCGAACCGGCGCACCGCCAGATGCGCCGCCCCGGCGAGCGCGCCCAGCGACAGGCCGTGCACCAGCAGTCCGGGCGGCATCTTGCCGGTCAGCGCCAGATCGGCTTCGATGTGTCCCGCCAGACAGACGGCCACCGCGAGCGCCAGCAGGCCCAGCTCGATGTTGCGGTGGCGCGCGGCCAGCCGGCGGCCCTCGCCGCGTGCAGTGCTGTGCACCTCGTGTCGTCCCCTTGTCACCCACGTGGCGGGTATCGCCGACTGGCATCCTGCCAGACGTCCGGGTCGTCGCCGCGGTTGCGGAGCGACGGGGCCCGGGGGCAGAACTTTGCCTGGGCAAAGCTTTGTTCGGGCCGGGTAAAGCTTTGTTCAGGACCGGGTATAGAGGTGGGCCCCGCGCGCGCCGGGCCGTCGGCGCGGCGACATCATGGCCGGGCGTCGCGGCGTCCGCCGCGGGGCCCGATGGCGATGGTGTGCACGGCTGCCGCCGCCTCGGTGGCGGCGGGTGCGAGCGAGGTGGGCGGACGGATGAACGGCGCGGTGGACGGCGCGGTCTCCGTACTCGCCTACCACGGACCGCCCGCGTGGCAGTGGTCCGACCTGGCCACCTCCTGGACGGCCGAACCGCTGGTGCTCACCCTCTCGGTGCTGCTCGGCGCCTGGTACCTCGCCGCGGTGCGCACCGTCCACCGGTCCGGCGGCGAGCGGTGGAAGCCCACCCGCAGCGCCGCGTTCCTCGGCGGACTGCTCCTGTGGATCTGGTGCACCTGCTCCGGCCTCGGCGTGTACGACCGGATCCTCTTCACCGACCGGGCCGTGCAGGTCGTCCTGCTGCTGATGGTCGTCCCGCTGCTGCTCGCGCTCGGCGCGCCCGTCTCGCTGCTGGTCGAGGCCGCGCCGCCGGCCCGCCGGGAGCGGATCCTGCGGGCGCTGCGCAGCCGCCCGTCCAAGGTGCTGATGTTCCCGGCCGTCTCCACCGCGCTGCTGATGGCACCGCCGTGGCTGCTCTACTTCACGCCCTGGTACGAGGAGTCGGTCTCCAGCGCGTTCGGGAACGTGCTGCTGCACCTGGCGCTGGTGTTGCTCGGCCTCGCCTACTTCTGGCCGCGGCTGCAGATCGACCCGGTCGGGCACGAGTACCCGCACCTGGTCGGGCTGTTCATCACCTTCGCCGAGGTGATCTTCGACGCGGGGCTCGGGATCGTGCTGATCTACGGCGGCCACCTGGTCGCCGAGCACTACTACGTGGCGCTCGGGCGGCCGTGGGGGCCGAGCCTGGCGCAGGACCAGACCTGGGGCGGCAACGCGTTCTGGGTGCTGGGGGACCTGGTCGGACTGCCGTTCCTGGCCGCGCTGGTGCGACGGATGGTCGTACAGGGGCGGGAGGAGATCCGGGCCGTGGACGCCGAGCTGGACGCGCGCTTCGAGGCGGCGGCCGAGGAGGCGCGGGCCGAGGGGCGGCCGGAAGAGGAGGAGACGGGGATGCGGCCGTGGTGGCTGGACGACCCGAACCTCAAGCACCGGTACGGGGGATAGCGCCGGTACGGGGGACAGCTGCGGTACGGGGGGATGGCGCCGGTACGGGGACAGTCGCGGTACGGGGGCTTCCGGGCTTCTGTGGGGCGCATTTCCGCAGGTCAAAAATGGGTTGGCGCGGCCAGGGCGCTTCGCTAGCGTGTGACGTGTCCGGTTCGGAGGCCGTTGGGCCGTCCGAGGAGTAGAGAGCAGGAGGTGAACCCCGTGGTCGTTGTCGCCCCGATAGCTGCCCAGGGCAGTACTCGCGTTCACCTCCTTTTCCCGGCCGCCGGCTGAGCCCTTCGCGCCAGCCGTAGCCCGCCGGGACCATTGCTCCCGAAGGGCCACTGCGTTGACCAACGCTGCCTCCGTTCCGTCGTTCTCTCCTTCTCTGTCTTCTTTCTCCTCCGCCGAGGTCGGCAGCGCTCCCTCCGAGGCCGGCTCCGCGCTGGCCGGCTACGGCTGGACGCCCGAGCTCGCGGAGCTGTTCACCCCGCTCGGCGAGGCCGGGCTGCTCCCGGCCCGGATCGTCCGGGTCGACCGCGGCCAGTGCGACGCCGTGATCGCCGACCCGGAGACGGGCGAGCCGCGCACCGTCCGCTTCGACACCCGGCCGGTCGGCGACGCCGACATGATCAACTGCCCGTGCACGGGCGACTGGGCGGCCGTGGACCTCCACGCCCAGCCGATGGCCGCCGTCGTCGCGCTGCTGCCGCGCTCCACCGCGATCATCCGCAAGGTGGCCGGCAAGCGCTCCGACGGCCAGGTGCTGGCGGCCAACGTCGACACCGTCCTGATCGCCTCCTCCCTCGCCACCGATCCCGACCTCGGGCGGATCGAGCGCTTCCTCGCCCTGGCCTGGGAGTCCGGCGCCGAACCACTCGTCGCCCTCACCAAGGCCGACCTGGTGGACGACGCCGACTTCATCCGGGCCGACGTCGAGGCGATCGCGCCCGGGGTCACGGTGGTCGTCGTGAGCGCCGAAACCGGCGAGGGCATGGACGTGCTGCGCGCCTGCACCCCCGGCACCACCGCGGTGATCGGCCAGTCCGGCGTCGGCAAGTCCACGCTCACCAACGCGCTGGCCGGCGCCGTGGTGATGACCGTCCAGGAGGCCCGCGAGGTCGACCAGAAGGGCCGCCACACCACGACCACCCGCGAGCTGATCCCGCTGCCCGGCGGGGGCGTCCTGATCGACACTCCCGGGCTGCGCGAGGTCGGCCTCTACGGGGGCGAGGGCGTGGACCTGGCCTTCGCCGACATCGCCGAGCTGGCCGAGGAGTGCCGCTTCCACGACTGCGGCCACCACACCGAGCCGGGCTGCGCGGTGCAGGCGGCGCTGGCCGACGGGACCCTGCCGCAGCGCCGGATGGAGAGCTACCTCAAGCTCCAGCGCGAGAACGAGTGGATCGCCTCGCGCTCGGACGCCCGGGTGGCCAAGGCCCGGCTGCAGAAGTGGAAGACGATCACCAAGTCGATGCGTGCCGTGGGAGGTCCGGTGAAGCGCTGACCCGTCGGAGCCGGCCGACCGCCGTCAATCGGCCGCTGTCGCGCTGCGGCGACGGTGGCCGGCCTCCGCCCGGCCCACCCGGCTCAGCGGAGGTCGGCCACCAGTCGGAAGCGCTGGAGGAGCACGGGGGTGGTGTCGTCCACGGTGAAGTCCGGGTCATCGAGAGCGGCGAGCATCTCCGGGCTCCGCCAGAACCCCTCGTGCACGGCGCGCCAGTCCGCCACGCTGGCGTACCCCTCGCCCTCGTCCAGGGCGTGCCGCAGGTCGACCTCGGAGAGCGGGACCACACGGACGTCCGTGGTCTCGATCACCGCGACCCGGCGGCCGTCCGAGTCGAGGACGGCGCCCCGCTCGCCGGGCTGCGGCAGGGGCTCGCCCTCGTACTCGTAGTCGGCGACCAGCCCGGTGGTGCTGGTCTTGGCGCCGCTGAGGACGGCCGCGACCAGCTGGTCGCGCAGCGGGCCGGGGAACGCGAACTCCTCCGGGGGCAGGGCGACCACGCGCGGGTCGTCCGGGCCGATGTAGGGGTGGCCGGTGTCGGGCCGGCCGGTGGGCCGGGCGCCGGGCTGCTCGCTCATGCGGCGAGCGTAGCCGCGGGCCGGCTGGAACGGCCCGTGAATTTCGGGCCGGGCCGGGGCCAGGGCGGGGGAGGGCCAGGGCGGGGGAGGGGGAGGGCCCCGAACGGCAATGTCCGATTCCCGCCAGTCACCCCCCGCCCGATCCCGCAGACTGGACAACGTGATCGACGACGACATCCGGTACCGAGCCGTGGACAGCCGCGACGCCCGCTTCGACGGCGTCTTCTTCACGGCCGTCACCTCCACCGGCATCTACTGCCGACCAAGCTGCCCCGCCGTGACCCCCAAGCGGGTCAACTGCGTCTTCTACCCCAGCGCCGCAGCCGCCCAGGGCGCAGGCTTCCGTGCCTGCCGCCGCTGCCGCCCCGACTCGGTGCCGGGATCCCCCGAGTGGAACCACCGCGCCGACCTGGTCGGCCGCGCGATGCGACTGATCGGCGACGGCGTGGTGGACCGCGAGGGCGTCGCGGGTTTGGCCGGCCGCCTCGGTTACAGCTCCCGCCAGCTGCAGCGTCAGCTCACCGCCGAACTCGGCGCGGGCCCGATCGCGCTGGCCCGCGCCCGTCGCGCCCAGACCGCCCGCCTCCTCCTGCAGACCACCGAGCTGTCCGTCACCGACATCGCGTTCGCGGCCGGCTTCGCCTCCGTCCGCCAGTTCAACGACACCGTGCGCGAGGTCTACGACCGTACGCCCAGCGGCCTGCGCGCCGAGGTCGCCGCCGGTCGCCGCACCGCGACCCCGGCCGGCGGCCTGACCCTGCGCCTCGCCTACCGCGGCGCGCTGGACAGTGACCACCTGATCGACTTCCTCGCCCTGCGCGCCATCCCCGGTGTGGAGGAGGTCGTCCCCGGCGCGCGCCCGGGCGTCCGGACCTACCGGCGCACCCTCGGGCTCCCCTACGGCCACGGCATCGCCGAGGTCGACGGCCTGGCGCCGGACGAGCCGCGCACCCGAGGCTGGCTGGACTGCCGGCTCTTCCTCGCCGACCTGCGCGACCTGCCGACCGCCGTCCAACGGCTGCGCATCCTCTTCGACCTGGACGCCGACCCGCTCGCGGTCGACGAGCAGCTCGGCGCCGACCCGGTGCTCGGCCCGCTGGTCCGCGAGCGGCCCGGACTGCGCTCGCCCGGCCACGTGGACCCGCACGAACTCGCCGTCCGCGCCGTCCTCGGCCAGCAGGTCAGCGTCGGCGCGGCCCGTACCCTGGCGGGTCGGCTCGCCGAGAAGTACGGCATCGCACTGCCCGAGCCCAGCGGCGGCCTGCGGCTGCTCTTCCCGACCGCGGCGGTCCTGGCCACGGCAGAGGCGGAGGACTTCGCGATGCCCGCCGCCCGCCGCCGCGCGCTCACCGGCCTGTGCGCGGCTCTGGCGGAGGGCGTGGTGAGCCTCGACAGCGGGGTCGACCGGGAGGAGGCCGCGACCCGGCTGCTGGCCCTGCCCGGCATCGGCCCCTGGACGGTCGGCTACCTGCGGATGCGGGCTCTCGCCGACCCCGATGTCTTCCTCCCGAGCGACGTGGGCGTCAAGCACGGCCTCGTCCGGCTCGGCGTCCCCGGCGACCCGAAGTCCGCCGCCCGCGCGGCCGAGGCCTGGGCCCCGTGGCGCTCCTACGCGGTCCACCGGCTGTGGGCCGGCCCCGCGACCACCAGCACCGGAACGGAGAACGAACGAGCATGAGCACCACCGTCCCCACCGCCACCGTCCACACGACCACCGCCCACACGACCACCGCCCACACCGGCACCGTCTACACCACCATGGAGAGCCCCTTCGGCCGGCTGCTGCTCAGCGGTGTCCTGCCCGAGGACGGCGGGCCGGCCGCGCTGGCCACCGTCACGGCGCCGGGCCAGAAGTACGCGCTGGCCGAACCCGCCGACGACTGGGTCCTCGACCCGGAGGCGCTCGCCGAGCCGGTCGCCCAGCTGACCGCCTACTTCGCCGGCGAGCGCACCGGCTTCGACCTGCCGCTCGCGCCGGTCGGCACCGAGTTCCGCCGCCGGATCTGGGCCGCGCTGGACGAGATCCCGTACGGCACGACCGTCACCTATGGCGAACTCGCCGAGCTGGCCGGGCAGGAGCCGCGGATGGTCCGCGCGGTCGGCGGCGCGGTGGGCGCCAACCCGCTGCTGATCGTGCGCCCCTGCCACCGGGTGCTCGGCGCCAACGGCTCGCTCACCGGCTTCGCGGCGGGCGTGGACCGCAAGCGCCTGCTGCTGGAGCTGGAGAGCGGCACCCTGTTCTGACCGCCGACCCGATCGCTCCGACCCGATCGCTCCTGAGGTGATCACTCCGAACTGCGCAGGTCCACCCGGCAGTTGTGGCTGCGCATGAACCGCCCGGGCGGGAACTCGAACTCCGTCTCGCCGAGCAGCGTGAACCCGGCCTTCGCGCAGACCGCGTTGGAGGCGGGGTTGTCCACCGACGGGAAGGCGTGCAGGTACCGGTGGGCCGCCTCCCGACGGGCGGCCGCGACCGCGGCGCGGGTGGCGGCGACGGCGATGCCCCGGCCCTGGAAGCCGGGCAGCACGTTCCAGCCCATCTCGTGGACGGTCTCGCCCTCCCAGGTCCGGGTGCCGTAGCCGACCGTGCCGACCGACTCGCCGTCGACTGCCCCGCCGTCGACTGTCCCGTCCCCGACCGCCGCGTCCTCGGGCAGCAGCACGATCCGGTACATGCAGCCGAGGCCGGACGGGACGAAGTCCAGGTAGCGGCCGTGCCGGACGAGCAGCTGCTCCTCGGTCTCCGGGCCGCCGACGTGCTTCTTCATCTCCGGTGTGTTGACCCGGCGCAGCAGCGCGAGGTCGGCGTCCGTCCAGGGCTCGATGTGTACCCGTGCTGTGGTCATGCCGGCGACGGTAGCGGCAGGACCGGGCCGTCGACCAACGGGTTTGTCCACCGGTCGGCACCGGCGGCACCGGCCGGGACGGGGCGAGCCGGTCGACGCCGGTTCAGCCCTGCTCGGTGCCGGTCCCCGGCTGTTGCGCGAGGGCCCGGGCGAGCTGCTCCAGGGCGGGCAGGGCGTTGACGACCGCCGCGCGGTCGGCGGGTTCGAGGGCGCCGAGCGCGGTGGCGATGCGGCGCTCGTGCGCCTGCTGCCAGTCGTCGAGCTGGCGCCGTCCGGCCGGGGTGAGGGCGATCCGGGCGGTGCGGCGGTCGCCGGGGTCGGCCTGGCGGTCCACGAAGCCGGCTTCGAGCAGCTTGCCGACCAGTCCGCTGACGGTGTTGGGGGCGAGCCGCTGACGGGCGGCCAGTTCGCCGACCCGCAGTGGTGCGGCGGCGAGGGTCTGGAGGAGTTCGACCTGCGCCATCGGCAGGGATTCCCACGGGTAGTCGGTGCGGATGCTGCTGCGCAGTGCGCGGCGCAGCCGGGTCACGGTGTCGGTCAGTTGCCGGGCGTGCTCGACCGCCGGGTCGGGGCTTGTGGTGGCGGGGTCGGGAACGTGTGGTGACGACGGCATGGCGGACAGCGTATCTCCTGGTACGGGGCGTGCCGGGGGCGCGGTCCGTCCCTCGGGCGCGGTGTGGACGCCCCGCGAGACGCTTCGTATCGCAGGGCGACCTGCTCGTAGAAAGAACATGTCTGCATCCGATATATTCGTCCTATGGACGCCACCGCCCTTGCCGCCCGACTGCTCACCGAGCGGCCCCGGCCCCGCGGCATCGCCGGGTGGCGCCACGCCCACTGGCTGGCTGTCGGCACGGTCTGCCTCGGCGCCTTCCTCGGCCAGCTCGACGCCAGCGTCATCGCCCTGGTCTTCCCCGCCATCGGCCACCACTTCGACGCGGGCTTCGCCGCCGTCGAATGGGTCGCCCTCGCCTACCTGCTCGTCCTGGTCGCCCTGCTGGCCCCGATCGGCCGGCTGTCCGACCTGGCCGGCCGCAAGACGATGTACATCGGCGGCTTCGCCGTCTTCGGCCTCTCCTCGCTCGGCGCCGGATTCGCCGGCAGCCTCTGGATCCTGGTCGGCTGCCGGGCCGTCCAGGCCGTCGGCGCCGCGATGATGCAGGCCAACAGCGTCGCGCTGGTCGCCCGCGGCGTCCCGGAGCACGCGATGCGGCGCGCGCTCGGCATCCAGGCCTCCGCCCAGGGCCTCGGGCTGGCGCTGGGGCCCAGCCTCGGCGGCCTGCTGGTCGAACACGCCTCGTGGCGCTGGGTGTTCTGGGTCAACATGCCGATCGCCGTGTTCGGCATCCTGGCCGGCTGGTACCTGCTGCCCCGCACCCGGACGGACGGCGTGGGCCCCGTTCCCAACCCCCGGACGCCCCCCACGGCCCGTCCGCACCGCGACGACGCCCGCTTCGACCTGCCCGGCATGCTGCTGCTCACCGGCGCGACCACGTCGCTGCTGCTCGCCCTGTCCACCGCCTCCGGCCTTCCGCTGCCCGGCTGGGTCGTCGCCGTCCTGCTGCTCGCCGCCGCCGTGCTCACGGTGGCGCTGGTGCGCCAGGAGCGGCGGGCCGCCCGGCCGATCCTGGCACCCGGCCTGGTCAACACCCCGGGCGTGCGGTCCGGCCTGGTGGTCGCGCTGATCGGCTACCTGCTGCTGTTCTGCCCGCTCGTGCTGGGTCCCGTGCTGCTCACCGGCGCGGGTGTGTCGACGGCCGGCGCGGGCCTGCTGGTCACCCTGCTGCCCGCCGCGTTCGCCTTCGCCGCGACGGTCGGCGGCGGGCTGCTGCCCCGGGACTGGTCGGATGCGACCAGGTGCCGCTTCGGCGCGGCCGTGGCGGCGGGCGGGCTGCTGCTGTTCGCCCTGCTGCCGGCCTCGACCGTGTCGGCGGCCCCGCTGCTGGTCGCCGGGTACGGGCTGGGCCTGCTGCTGCCGGCCAACAACGCGCTGGTGATGCGGGCGATCCCGGCGGAGTGTTCGGCGGTCGGCGGCGGCATGGTGAACATGGCGCGCAGCCTCGGTACGGCGCTCGGCATGGCACTGTCCGTCCTCGGTGTCCACCTGGCAGGCGCGGCGTCCGGTGGGCGGACGGTGCTCCTCCTCCTCGCGGCGGTCGCGGCCGCGGCCGCACTCCTCACCCGGCCGACCCACGGTCCGCTCCGCAGACATCGGGCCGTGCCCGGTCCCGGGGCTCCCGGGGCGTTCGAGGCGCCCGGGGTGCCCGGGGTGCCTGGGGCGCCCGGAGTGTCCGGGGTGCCCGGTGATCCTCATTCGAAGTCGTCGGCTGCGGTGAGGCCTTCGAGGAACGAGCGGAAGTCCGGCGCGAGCGGCAGCTCCCGGCCGAGGTCCGCCTCGAACCAGGTGACGGACGGTTCCCGGTCCCGGCCGCGCTCCCGGTAGTCCAGCCCGATCCAGCACGGTCCCTCACCCGAGAGCAGGACCACCGGGGAGGGCAGGCCCCACTCGGTGACCAGGTACGGGCTGTCGAGCAGGGACAGCGCTCCCGCGCGCCGGCCGATGCCCATCAGCCAGTCGAACGGGACGTGGTCGGCGCTCCACGAGGTCGGCCGACTGGTGGGGAAGGCGTTCCGGTCGTCCGCGACCCCGCCGCCGTCGCGGTGGTGCAGCAGGTCGAGCAGGGCGGCCGGAAGCGTGACGCCGAGCAGCCGCTGGGCCTCCGCGACCGCTTCGGCGGTCAGGGCCGACTGCGCGTCGTCCTCGGCCCCGGCGTCCCACAGGGAACACCGGAAGTCGTCACCGCGCGCCATGGTCGGTCTCCGCGCCACGGCCCGCTTCCGCGCCGTGACCGGTCTCAGGGGCGGGGCGGGCGTTCAGGGCGTCCTGGGCCCGGTTCAGGCCACGCCGCACCAGGGTCTCCAGGGCGTCCGCGCAACGGTCCAACTCGCCGGGCATGGCGGCGAGTTCGTCGTCCGAGAACTTCTTCAGCACGAAGTCGCCGACGCTCTGCCCCTTCGGCGGCCGGCCGATGCCGAACCGCAGTCGGACGAAGTCGCGGGTGCCGAGCACCTCGCCCACCGAGCGCACCCCGTTGTGGCCGCCGGGCCCGCCGCCGCGCTTGAGCCTGGCGGAGCCGAACGCGAAGTCCAGGTCGTCCTGCACGACCACCAGCCGCTCCACCGGCACGCCGTAGCGGCGCAGCAGCGCGGCCACCGGGCGGCCGGACAGGTTGATGAACCACAGCGGCTTGGCGAGCAGCACCGGCCGGCCGTCGACCGCGATCTCCGCGACCAGGGTGGCGATGCCGTGCCACCGGAACCGGGCGCCGTGCCGCTCGGCCAGCCGGTCGACGGCCAGGAAGCCCGCGTTGTGCCGGGTCTGCCGGAACCACGGTCCGGGGTTGCCCAGTCCGGCGATCAGCCAGGGTGCGCCGGGTGCGGCAGGTGCGTCGGGTGCGTCGGGGGTCATGCGAGGTCTCCGCAGGGGGGTGGGAACGGCGGACGGCCGGGGCGCGGCGGGGACGGTGCGGGACCGTCGGCTGCGCCCCGGCCGTCCGGGGAACGAGAGCGGTGGGAGTGGTGAGCCGGTTCAGGACGCGGGCACGCCGGGGGCGGCGCCGCGCTCCGTGAGCATGTCGGTCATCAGCTGCAGCTCCGAGGTCTGGGCGATCACCATCGACTGCGCGAGCCGCTTCTCGGTGTCGTTCCTGGCCAGGTCCACGTAACCCTGGGCCATCTCGACGCCGCCCTTGTGGTGCTCGATCATCAGCTGCAGGTAGAACACCTCGGCGTCCCGCCCGCTGAGCGAACGCAGCTTCGCGATCTGGGTGTTGGTGGCCATGCCGGGCATCAGCGAACCGTCGTGCGCCTGGTAGTCGTGGCCCATCTGCATCCACGCCATCGGCTTGGCGCCCGAGTGCTGCGTCAGCCCCCACTGGTCCAGCCAGCCCATCATCATGCCGCGCTGGTTGGCCTGGGTGTTGATGATGTCGAAGGCGAGGGTGCGGGTCGGCTCGTCGCTCGTGCGGTCCCGGACGACGAACGACAGGTCCACCGCCTGCTGGTGGTGGGTCGCCATGTCGCGGGCGAACCCGGCCTCGGGCGAGTCGTCCGCGGGGACCGACAGCGCGGTGCCGGAGGCGGAGGTCCCGCTCGCCACCAGGGCCGGCACCCCGAGCGCCAGCGCCACGGCGGCGGCCAGCGCGGCCGGCCACCACATGCGCCGACGGCGCGGGGGCGCGCCCCCGCCGTCCTCGGCGGTGACGGCTCCGGTGACGGCCTCCGCGGCCGGGTCCACGGCCGTCTCCACGCCGTTCTCGGCCGCGGCCGCCTGGGGACGGCCCGCGTCGGCGGTCACATCTGCCCCATGGTGCAGGAGGCGCCCGGCTCCTGGGTCTGCTTGCCCTGGACGTACTTGGTGAAGAACTGGTTCACCCGGGGGTCGCTGGCGCTGTCCACGACCAGCTGGGTGCTCCAGGCGTTCAGGGTGATGGTGCCCTGCTCGTCCGGGTACGGGCTCATCAGCGAGTACGGGGTGGCCTTGACCTTGTCGGTCAGGGTCTTGATGTCGTCCGGGGTGGCCTTGCCGTTGTACGTCACCCAGACCGCGCCGTGCTCCAGCGAGTGGACGGCACGCTCGTTCTCGACCGGCTGGTCGTAGACGTGGCCCATGCAGTCCAGCCAGACCGCGTTGTGGTCGCCGCCGACCGGCGGGGTCATCGGGTAGGTGACCTTCTCCTTGACGTGGTTGCGGGTCAGGTCGCCGAAGGTCTTCACACCCGGGATGTCCGCGTTGGCGGCGGCTTCCTTGTCCTTCTTCTTCTGGTTCTGGTCCATGACGACCCAGGTGCCGGTGGCTATCGCGGCGATCACCAGCACACCGGCCACCACCGAAGCGACGACCTTGTTACGGCGGTCGCGGCGCTGCTCGGCGGCGCGCAGCTCGGCGATCCGGGCGCGGCGGTCGAGGCCGACCTGCTTGCCGCCGGACTTGTTGGACTGCTTGGCGGAACCCATGGTGGTGTCCTTGTCTCCGCCGCGCACAAGGTCGGTGGCGGCGGTCAGCTGGAGAGTGAGGCAGGGCGGATCCGTCGGCGGCTGGGCCGGCGGTGGGTTCCGCTCAGGACCGGTGGACCTGGAGTTCGTGCAGGTCGGGCGCCGGGTGCGAACCGTCCAGCAGGCCCGCGGGCGCCACCCGGGGCAGCGCCTCGGGCGCGGCCGGGGTGACGGGTGACACGGCGGGCTGAGGCTGCGGCGGCGGATTCGGCAGCTGGGCGTCCTGCGGGCAGTACGGGTGGCTGGTGCAGCCGTTGTTGCGCGGGGGCTGGCCGTCGGCGGTGCAGAGGATCCAGTGCCCCTGCTCCTCGGCGATCCGCTGCTGGTCGGAGGCCTTCGAGGCCTTGCCGACCTCGGCGAGCTTCGCGGCCTTGGCGGGCTTGGTGGCCTGCTCGGCGTGGCCCGTGTGGGGCGCTTGTCCGGTCGCGACCTGGACGCTGACGACGCTGACGATGGTGAGGGCACTGGCCGGGGCGGCGGCCGGCACCGGACGGGCAGGCCCGTCCACCGCCTTCGCCGGACCCGCGCAGGGCAGCATCGACAACAGGGCGGCGAGCAGCAGGACCAACAGCGCACCCACCGGGCGGCCCGCCGGTGCGGCCCTCCCCGGTCGGGGTGAGCTGGGGGCCGACGCGGTCATGCGCACATTTAATCAGCCGAACGAGTGAAGCGATGCCCCCCACCGGCCCTCATTTTCGGGGGCCGGAACGCCCGGATGTCCAGGAAACACCCTGCTCCGGGCACATCCGGCAAGCACGGACGGAACGGAAGCGGACCGGGCGGTGACGTCCCCGGTGAAGCGACCGGGCGCGGGCGACGAACCGGCTGGTCGGCGCGGTGGCCGGGATGTTCCGGTGGGTGACCGGTTGTCGCCGAAACCCGGACAGGGCCGTTGCACGTGGAGAACAATGACGTCGAGCCCGGCCCGCCGGGGGCGGCGCGACCACGGACCGAGGCAGGAGCCGCCAGATGAGCAAGCAGGGTGCACCCGCACAGCCGCACCGGCCCGACGACGGCTGGTGGGACACCGTCTACGACGGCCCGGCGGGCACCCTCCCGGACACCCCGCACGCCGACCCGGGGGACGGCAGCGTCGACGACTGGTTCGACACGGCGGCAGGGCTCATCGGGCAGCAGCGGTCGGCGGAGCCGGAGCCGGAGCCGGCCCCGGCTCCGGCGGCGGCGGAGGGTGAGCCGGAGCCCGCGCAGGACGGCCGCGACAGCCTCGACGACTGGTTCGACACGGCGGTAGGCGTGATCGACGGACCAGGCGTGATCGACGGACCGGAGGGGATCGGGCGTCAGCGGACGTCCATGGAGACCCACCAGTTCCCGGCGCCCTCCTTCGCCGACGACGCGCCGAGGGCGGCGGCGGAGGAGGAGCCGGAGCCGGAGCCGGAGCCGGAGGAGGCGGCTGTTCCGCTCTCGCTGGAGAAGAACACCCCGCCGTCAGCCCCCGGGCCCGTCGTCGCCGAGGTTCCGGAACCTCCGGACGTTCCGGAGGTTGCCGAGGTTTCAGAGGTTGCCGAGGTGCCTGAAGCGCCCGAGGCGGTGGCCGAGGCGCCCGAAGGACCCGAGGTACTCGAGGCAGCCACCCCCGACCCGACCCCCGAACCCGAGCCCGACCACGCACCGGCGCCCGAATCCGACCCGGCACCGGCACCTGTCACCGCCACCGTCCCCGACCCCCGCCTGGCCGTCCGCGCGCCACTCGCCGACGGCGGGGCCACCGTCCCGCACGTCGGCGAACGCCCCCCGACCTACGGGCCCGAGCCGACGGCCGTACCGGAGGCGGACCCGGGCTCGCTGCGCTCGCTCGCCCCGGACACCGTGCTGGAGGGCGCGCAGTACGGGCCGTCCGTCCTGCGCGCCGTGTCCGTCCGGGGCGACTGCGCGCGCTACCGGGGCGAACCGCGCCGCGACTCCCTCCTGGTCACCCGCTTCGGCGACGGGCCCGACGGACTGCTGCTCGCCGTGCTCGGCGGCTTCGACCGGACGGGCGGCGCCGAGGACGACACGGTCACCGCGGAGGCCGTCGCCACCGCCGCCGGTGAGGCCTGCCGCCAACTCGCCGCCGCGATCGGGCGCAGCCGGGCCGGACTGGCCGCCGACCTGCGCGACGGTGCCCGGGACCGGCTCCGCTACGGGCTCCAGCGGCTGGCCACCGGAGCCGCCGCCCCGCTGCGCGCGTTGGCACCCCGGGCGGAGGGGGACGACAGCCCGTCGCCGGCCTCGCTGCACTGCCTGATGGTGTCGCTCGACCCGGCGGCGGGCTATCGCGCGGCCTTCGGTGTCGGCCCGGGCGGCCTGTACCTGCTGCGTTCCGGCCACTGGATCGACGCGTACGCGGCCCGGCTGCTGCACCACCCGGACGGCCAGCCGCCGGCGCCCGAGGCCCCGGTCCCGGACCCGCGCCCGTTCCGCTTCCGGCTCGTTCCCGCCACGCCGGGCGACATCCTGCTCCTCTGCACCCCCGGCCTGGCCCGCCCGATCGCCGACGAACCGGCCGTCGCCCATTTCCTCTCCACCCACTGGGCCCACCCGCACACCCCGGGCACCGTCGACTTCCTGCGCCAGGTCCAGGTCCGCGCCAAGGGTTACGCCGACGACCGCACCGCCGCCGCCGTCTGGACCGAGTGACGGTGGACCGGTGTGCCTATTTCGCCCCGGGAGCGGCCGCGGCTCAGGTGCGGAGGAGGATGCCGGTGACGGCGGTGGCCTGGGTGAGGGCGGCTGGGGGGTGGGAGTCGGGGAGGCCGATGGCGATGGGGACGGCGAGGCCGTCGAGGAGGGCGCGGATCTGGGTGGCGCGGTCGGCGGCGGGGCCCGGGGTGAAGTGGCCGGTGGCGGTGCCCTGTTCGATGAGGGTCACCAGGTCGGCCTGCCAGGGGGCTTCGATCTCCTGCTGTCCCCGGCGGATCTCGGCGCTCGCGGGGGAGCGGCCCCAGACTTCGACCCAGAGGATCCAGCGCGGGTCCCCCGCTCCCTCGGGCAGGTAGAGGCGCAGGTAGGCGTCGAGGCGCTGCCAGGGGTCGAGGGTGTGGTCGGCGAGGGTGCCGCGGCGGCGGGCGCCGAGCTGGTCCTCGCTCCAGCGGAGGGTTTCCAGCAGGAGCTGGTCCTTGCTGCCGAAGTAGTAGAGCAGGTGTCCGGCGCTCATCTGGAGCTGTTTGCCGAGTCCGGCCATGGTGAGCTTGGCGAGCCCGTGTTCGGCGATCGCGGCCCGGGCGGTGGCGAAGACCTCCTCGCGGGGGCGTGCGGGCCGGCGCGGGCGGGGGTCGGCCATGTGCGGTGCTCTCCCTGGGTGGAACGGTAGTTCGAAGGCTACCGGGGCGGGGCGGTGGGCCCCGCTCCGGTAGCCCCGGGGGTCAGGCCTTGGGCTGCTGCTGGGTGATGCAGTGGATGCCGCCGCCGTTGGCGAAGATCTCGCGGGCGTCGACGAGTTCGACGGTGCGGCCCGGGTAGGCGCGGCCGAGGATGGCGGCGGCCTCCTGGTCGCGCGGGTCGGCGAAGGCGCACAGGATCACGGCGCCGTTGGCCACGTAGTGGTTGATGTAGGAGTAGTCGACCGGTTCGCCGTCCTCGTCCAGCAGGACGGTGGGGGCGGGCAGTTCGATGACCTCCAGCGGCCGGCCCTGGGCGTCCGTCGAGGCGCGCAGGACGGCGACGAGTTCCCGGCAGACCTCGTGGTCCGGGTGGGACGGGTCGGGCTGCACGTGGGCGACCACGACGCCGGGGCGCACGAAGGAGGCGACGATGTCGATGTGCCCGCGGGTGCCGAACTCGTCGTAGTCGCGGGTGAGTCCGCGCGGCAGCCAGATCGCCTTGGTGGTGCCGAGGAAGGCGTGCAGCTCGGCCTCGACCTCCTCCTTGGTCCAGTCGGCGTTGCGGCCCTCGCCGAGCTGGACGGTCTCGGTGACCAGCACCGTGCCCTCGCCGTCGACGTGGATGCCGCCGCCCTCGTTGATCAGCCGGGAGGCGAAGCGCTGAACCTCCGTCAGTTCGCCGATGTGCTCGGCGATGTGCTGGTCCTTGTCCCAGCGGGCCCAGGACTGCGCGCCCCAGCCGTTGAAGATCCAGTCGGCGGCGGCCAGCGAGCCCTTGCCGTCGATCAGGAAGGACGGGCCGATGTCGCGCATCCACGCGTCGTTGAGCGGGCGCTCGACGATCTCGACCCGCTCGGAGACGTACTTGCGGGCCTCAGCCGTCTCGCCGGTGTTGACGACCAGCGTCACCGGCTCGTACCGGACGATGGTGTCGGCGACGGCGGCCCAGGCCTCGCGGCCGGCGTGCAGCGCCTCGGGGGTGTCGAAGGTGGGGTTGGCGGTCGGGAAGGCCATCCAGGTGCGGTCGTGCGGGTGCCACTCGGCGGGCATCCGGTAGCCGAGGGAGGCGGGCGTGGGGGTGGTCATCATCAAGTCCTATGGGGGAGATCGGGGGAGATCCGGGGAGATCCGGGGCGATCAGAGGAAGTAGAGACGGCTGAGCGAGACGCTGTCGGCCGGTTCGGAGCGCAGCGGTGAGCCGTCCAGCGAGACCAGCCCGGTCTCGGTGACCTCGACGTGGCCGACCCGGGCGTTGCGCACCATGTCGCGCGGCCCGATGCCGCGGGTGCCCCGGACGCCGACGCGGCGGCGGCGGGTGGGCAGCCCGTCGGCGGGGCGGTCGAGGTAGGCGCCGTCGGCGGCGGCCTGGGCGACGAAGGCCACCGAGATGTCGGCGGCGGTCGCGCCGTGGGCGCCGAACTGCGGCCCCAGGACGAGCGGTTCGCAGCGGTCGGTGGAGGCGTTGGGGTCGCCGACCACGCCGTACGCGGGGAAGCCGGCCTTGAGGACGAGCTGCGGCTTGGCCCCGAAGTGGTCCGGGCGCCACAGCACGATGTCGGCGAGCTTGCCGATCTCGATCGAGCCGACCTCGTGCGAGAGGCCGTGCGCGATGGCCGGGTTGATGGTGAGCTTGGCGATGTAGCGCAGTACGCGCTCGTTGTCGTCGCCGGTCTCCGTCGTCCCGTACGAGCCGGTGCCGTCGAGCGGGCCGAGCTCGGCCTTCATCTTCCCGGCCATGGCGAAGGTGCGGCGCACCGTCTCGCCGGCCCGGCCCATGCCCTGGGCGTCGGAGGAGGTGATCCCGATGACTCCGAGGTCGTGCAGGACGTCCTCGGCGCCCATGGTGCCGGCCCGGATGCGGTCGCGGGCCATCGCCGCGTCGCCGGGCAGGTCGACCTTGAGGTCGTGCGCGGAGACGATCATGCCGAAGTGCTCGCCGAGGGCGTCCCGGCCGAACGGCAGCGTCGGGTTGGTGGAGGAGCCGATGACGTTCGGCACGCCCGCCATCTTCAGCACGTTGGGGACGTGACCGCCGCCGCAGCCCTCGATGTGGAAGGCGTGGATGGTCCGGCCCTCCAGCACCTTCAGGGTGTCCTCGACGGAGAGGCACTCGTTCAGGCCGTCGGTGTGCAGGGCGACCTGGACGTCGTACTCCTCGGCGACCCGCAGCGCGGTGTCCAGCGCGCGGGTGTGCGCGCCCATGTCCTCGTGCACCTTGAAGCCGGACGCGCCGCCCTCGGCCAGCGCCTCGACCAGCGGGGCCGGGTCGGAGGACGAACCGCGGCCCAGGAAGCCGATGTTGACCGGCCAGGCGTCGAAGGCGTTGAACGCGTGGCGCAGCGCCCACGGCGAGTTGACGCCGACGCCCCAGACCGGGCCGAACTCCTGGCCGATGATCGTGGTGACCCCGGAGGCCAGCGAGGCCTCCATGATCCGCGGCGAGAGCAGGTGGACGTGGGTGTCGATGGCGCCGGCGGTGGCGATCATGCCCTCGCCGGAGACGATCGTGGTGCCGGTGCCGACGACCACGTCCACCCCGTCCAGGGTGTCCGGGTTGCCGGCCCGCCCGATCGAGGCGATCCGGCCGCCGATCAGGCCGATCGAGGTCTTGCGGATGCCCTGGACCGCGTCGATCACCAGCACGTTGCTGATCACGACGTCGCAGGTGTCGCGGACGGCGGCGGGCTTGAGGTGCAGGCCGTCGCGGGCGGTCTTGCCGAAGCCGGCCAGGAACTCGTCGCCGGGCGCCTGGGAGTCGGACTCGACGCGGACGATCAGACCGCTGTCGCCGAGCCGGATCCGGTCCCCGGCGCGCGGGCCGTGCACGGAGATGTAGTCATGGGGGGTGATCGCCGTCATGAGGGCACCTCCGCGTCGTCGAAGCTGGTCAGGTAGCCGGTCGCGCGGGCCTTGGTCAGGGCGGCCTCCTTCGCGCCGGGCGCGTCCAGGGGCCCGTCCACGAGCCCCGCGAAGCCGATCGCGACCCGCTCGCCGCCGATCGGCACCAGGCCGACCTCGACGGTGGCGCCCGGGTCGAAGCGCACCGAGGAACCCGCCGGGACGGCCAGGTGGGTGCCGTAGGCGGCGGCGCGGTCGAAGGCCAGGCGCGGGTTGGCCTCGAAGAAGTGGAAGTGCGAGGTGACCGAGATCGGCACCTCGGAGGTGTTGTGGACGGGGAGCAGCAGCGTCTCCTCGACCGGGTCGTAACCGGCGCCGTCGCCGATCAGCGCGCCGCCGGGGGCCTCGTCGCCGAGCGAGCCGGCGCCCTGGAACGGGTCGTTGACGACGGCGAGGCGGGTGCCGTCGTCGAAGACGGCCTCGACCTGGACGACGGTGACCACGTCGGGCACGCCGGGTAGTACGTCGTCGGCGGTCAGCACGGAGCGGCCGGCCTCGATGGCCTCGGCCAGGCGCCGGCCGTCGCGGGCGGCCTCGCAGACGGCGTCCGCGATCAGGGCGGTGGCCTCGGGGATGTTGAGGCGTACGCCCCGGGCTCGGCGGGCGCGGGCCAGTTCGGCTGCTGTGAAGATCAGCAGCCGGTCCCGCTCGGTGGGGGTCAGTCGCACGGTTCCTCGCTCGCGGTCGCCGGGGGAGGGGGTCGGCTCGGGGGCTGGGGGCTTCCCGGGGGTGATGTTAGAACGGCGTTCAAACATCTCGGGCCATTGAACCCGGCCCGGGGCGCCCTGTCCAGCGTTGCCGGTCCGCGCGGGTTCGGCTTCCTGGGCGGCGGATGGGGGTGAGAGGCGGCGGCAGGGGCGACGGGCCGGGCGGAAGGGGAGGGGGCGCGGGCGGGAGCGGGGCCGGGGGCGCGGGGCCGGGGGCGCGGCCCGTACGGGCGCCGGGTGTGCGCGGGATCGAGTGGCGGCGGCTTCGAAATCGCCTCTGTGCTTCGCAAACCTGTCCGGCGCGGGCAGTTGGATCACGCGGACCTCCCCGTGCCCCTTTCACCCCACGTGATCGGACGCACACTGTTGCAAACGCCGTCAACTGGGCATGAGGATGGTGGTCAGATCGAGGGGGCCACCCGGCCGGCGGGGGATCCGGAGGCGGGGGCCCGGATTTCAGGGCGGGGGCATTGTGGTGATGGACGGTCAGTCGCGATTCCCGCGGCAGCGGACGAGTTCGGGCGACGCCTACCGGTCCGGCCCGGTCCAGGGCGCGGTCGGCAACACCGGGACGGTCGGCGCCAACGGCACCGCCGGGGCCACCGGGACGGCCCTGCCGGGCACACCGGCCCCCGGGTGCGCGCTGCACCGGCGCCTGCACCTGACGCTCGACCCGGCCGACCTGGTCGCGGTCGGCTCGGTCCGGCGGCGACTGCGCTCGGCGCTGGACCACTGGGGGGTGCCGGAGCTGTCCGACACCGCCGAGCTGCTCTCCTCGGAGCTGGTCACCAACGCGCTGCTGCACACCACCAAGGGCGCGGTCTTCGACGCGGTGCTCGGCTCGGACCACCGGCTGCGCATCGAGGTGCAGGACGGCACGAGCAGGCTGCCCGGGCGCCGTCGCGCCCCGGAGGCCGAGTACGCGACCTCGGGGCGCGGCCTGCTGCTGGTGGAGGCGCTCGCGGACTCCTGGGGCGTGCAGCTGAGAGGCGACGGCAAGGTCACCTGGTTCGAACTCGCGTTGCCCTGAGCCCGGCCGCCGCGGCCGTACGATTGTTCGCATCCGATTGATTCGCTGGCGAAGGAAGCTCTGAACAGAAGGCGGAACGGAAGATTTCCGGACCGTTGGCATTGCCGCTCGGCGGAACATTGGCCAGGATGGTGGGAATGTGTGTCCACGTGCGGGAAGTAGCGGGGAGACCGTACCTCGACTGACCACCGTCCGTCGGCACCGTCCTATCCAGCACGACCCATCACACCGCCACGCGGCCCGTCCGAACGGTCGGCGCGGTCCGCCACGGCAGCGGCAGGAGCAGCATGCCCACTGAGCCCGAGTCGCCGGGGCCGGCGCTTCCTCCCGGCGCGTCCGCCGTAGAGCCGCGAGCCGTGGATCCCAGAACCGCAGAGCCGCGAGCCGTGGAGCCGTCGCGAGCCGTGGAGTCCGCAACCATCGAGCCGACCCTCCCCGAGCAGCCGACCGTCCCCGAGCCGTGGAGCCCCGGACAGCCCCTCGTCGGCCCCACCACCGCCGGGACGGGCCGGGCCCGGCCGCCCGCGCAGTCGACCCGACGAAGCCCCGCGGTGCGCCCGTCGCCGAGCCTCGCCGCCGCCCGGCTGGCCCCCGTGCTGACCGGCGGACTGCCGCCCGCCTCCGCCGACTCCATGCCGGACTGGCTGGAGCCCGCGATGGCCGCCAACGGCATCGGGTCCTTCGACTGGGACATCCGCCGCGACGTCCTGGAGGGCGACCAGCGGGCCTGCACGATCATCGGCCTGGACGGCCCGGGGCAGGCCCGCTTCGACCGCACCGCCACCTCCTTCCTGGCCCTGCTGCACCCCGAGGACGCGCCGGTGGTGCGTCGCCGGGTCGAGCGCGCGGTCGCCGAGCTCGGCCAGTGCGGCGCCTACTACCGCACCGTCGGGCCGAACGGCACCATGCGCGCGGTGCGCTTCCGCGGCCGGGTGCTCGCGGACGCCTTCGGCCGCGCCTCCCGGATGGTCGGCTTCGTCTGGGACGCCACCGTCGAGCTGCACAAGCGCGACCTCGCCGACCGGATGGCCCTGCTGCGCGAGGACCGCTCCCGGTTCATCAAGGAGGCGGCGCGCGCCCTCTCCGAAGCCGTCACCGTCCGTGACGTGGCCCGGGTGTTCACCGAGCTGCCGCTGCCCGGCCTGCCACCGGACGGCCTGGTGCTGGCCTCCTTCGAGGCCGGACGGGCCCGGATCCTCGGCGCCTTCGGCTACCGCGCCGACGCGCTGGCGGTCTGGGACCGCACCGTGCTGCCCGCCGGCCACCCGGCCGCCGAGGCGCTGCGGCACCGCGCGCCGGTGTTCGTCTCGACCCGCGAGGAGTTCCGCGCCGGCTACCCCGAGGTGTGGGGGCCGACCAGCCGCACCGGCCGCGGCTCCTGGGCGTACCTGCCGCTGGTGGCCAGCGGCCGGGCGATCGGCGTCTGCGTGGTCAGCTTCGACGACGAGCGCGAGCTGGACGCGGACGAGCGCACCCTGCTGTCCACCCTGGGCGGGCTGGTCGCCCAGTCGCTGGCCCGGGCCCGGCTGCACGACGCCGAGCACGAGCTGGCGGCCGGCCTGCAGCGGGTGATGCTGCCGCGTACCGTCCCCTCCGTGCCGGGCGTGACCACCGCCGTGCGCTACCTCGCGGCCGGCTCCGGCCTGCAGATCGGCGGCGACTGGTACGACGTGGTGCCGCTGCCCGGCGGGCACGTCGGCCTGGTGATCGGTGACGTCCAGGGGCACGACGTGCACGCCGCCGGGATCATGGGCCAGCTGCGGATCGCGCTGCGCGCCTACGCGGCCGAGGGCCACCCGCCCGCCGCCGTGATGGCCCGCGCCTCCCGCTTCCTCGCCGACCTGGACACCGACCACTTCGCGACCTGCACCTACGCCGAGGTCAACGTGGACTACGGCGTGGTCTACGCGGTCCGGGCCGGCCACCTCGACCCGGTGGTGCGCCGCGCGGACGGCACCGCCGCCGTGGTGCCGGTGGCCGGTGGGCTGCCGCTGGGCATCGATCCGGACCAGGAGTACCGGGTCACCCGGTTCAGCCTGGACCCGGGCGAGACCGTGCTGCTCTGTACCGACGGCCTGGTAGAGGCACGCGGCATGGACCTGGACGAGGGCATCGCCCGGCTCACCCAGGTGCTCGCCCGCCCGCTGCCGCCCGCCGGGGAGGCGGCCCGCGACCCGCTGGACGAGCTGGCCGAGCGGATCGCCTCCCAGGCCGCCGACTCCAGCGAGCGCGAGGACGACATAGCGCTGCTGCTCCTGCGCTGGGACGGCCCGGCGGGCGGGCTCGCCGCCCAGCAGCTGCGCCGCCGGATCGGCCAGGCCGACCTGGCGCGGGTCGCCGAGGTGCGGGCCGAGCTGCGTGACGCGCTGCGCCGCTGGGGCGTCGCCGAGTTCATCGACACCGCCGAACTGCTCTCCTCCGAGCTGGTCACCAACGCCATCCGGCACACCGACCGGGACGCCATGTTCACCGCCCGGCTCTACCGGGAGCCCGAGGAGGACGGCGGGCGGGCCCGGCTGCGGGTCGAGGTGGAGGACGAGTCGGACCTGTGGCCGACCCGCCGGACCCCGGGGGAACAGGCCTCGTCAGGCCGCGGGCTGATGCTGGTCGAGGCGCTTGCGGACTCCTGGGGCGTGGAGCCCCGCGGGTCCGGCAAGCGGATGTGGTTCGAGCTCAGCGGGGCGGCGGCCTGAACACCCGCGGGGCCCGGGCAACCGGGGTGGCCTGAGCAACCGAGCGGCCTGAGCACCCGGGGCGCCCCGGGTGCTCAGGCCGCTCGGGCGCCGACGCTCCTGCGGGAGGGCCGACCTCGCCCCGGCGGATCATCGGGTCCCGGGGCGTCGACAGGGCGTCAGCCGAACTGCTGCTCCAGGTCCTTCAGCTTGCGCTCCAGCGAGTCCAGCCGGGGCAGCGTGACGGTGTCCTCCTCCAGCGTGAGGTCGATGGTGCGCCGCTCCGGGCGGGCCGGCAGGCCGGGCTGGACCACCGTGCCCTCGGCGGGCTCGACCTCGGCGGGCTCGACCTCGCGCGGAGCGGCGGGCCGTTCCACCTCGGGGCGGCCCGCCCGGCGCCGTCCGGTGGCGGCGGGCCGGTCGGCCCCGGGCCCGTCGGCTATGGCGGGCTCCGAGCCGGACTCCAGCTGCCGCGCGGCGCCGCCGCCGCGGCGCCAGGTGCTGTGGGATCGGTTGATCGCCCGGATCTCGGCCCGCTCGCGGCGCCCGGCCAGCCTGCGGCGCTCCTTGTCCAGGGCGCGCTCCCGCTTGTCGTCGCGGACCTCCTCGACCGCCTCGTCCAGGCTGCGCACGCCCTCCAGGAGCATCAGCGACCAGGCCGCGTAGGTCTCGCGCGGGGCGCGCAGCCAGCGGACGATGCGGATCTGTGGCAGCGGCCGGGGGACCAGCCCCTGTTCGCGCAGCGCGGCCCGGCGGGTCTGCTTCAGCGCCCGGTCGAACAGGACCGCCGCCGAGAGGGACATGCCGGAGAAGAACTGCGGGGACCCGGCGTGGCCGAAGCCGCGTGGTGCGTGCACCCAGTTGAACCAGGCCGAGGCGCCCGCGAAGATCCAGACCAGCAGCCGGGAGCCGAACGCCGCGTCGCCGTGGCTGGCCTCGCGGACGGCGAGCACCGAGCAGAACATCGCGGCGCCGTCGAGCCCGAAGGGGACGAGGTACTCCCAGCCCCCGGAGAGGTTGAGGTTCTGTACGCCGAAGCCGACCAGTCCGTGGAAGGAGAGCGCGGCGGCGACGGCGGCGCAGCAGAACAGCAGCGTGTACGAGGCGGCGCCGTACAGGGATTCCTTGCGGCGGCGCCGTTCCTCGGCGCGCTCCCAGGAATCCGCGCCGGTGGCGTTGACGGATCCCCGGTTGCGGAGCAGGGCCACCAGGAGCGCGCTGACCAGTAGCCCCGCGACTACGGTGACGGCCCACCCGAGCGGTATGTCGGACAATTTCATCGCCGGAACCAGCCTCGCTTTCCTGCGTCGCGTTCCTGCGTCGTGATGGCGGGGACCATCATGGCCGATGCTCGGCGGAGGAATGGCCGATTCGCAGTCAATGCGCTGGGGAGAGGGATTTCTGACGCAGCAGCAAAACGATTGTCTGATAAATCTGAAGCGGATTGTTCCTGGAATTCCGGGCTTTCCGGATCTGGAGTCGGACGAATGTTCGTCAACTCCGCGTGACGCGTGGGCAGCCGCCGCACATCTCCTGCGGTTCCACGGTGTAGACGAGGCAGCAGCTGGCCCGGGCCCGGTCCGTACTCGAAGCGTCGACGCATCCGGGCGCCGGGGGCGCGAAGCCGGCGCCCGGGGTGAAGGGGGCCGGGGCGGGGGCGGGGCCGCCGTCCGCGCCGGGCGCGCACGCGGTCCTGCCGGGCGCCAGCAGCGCGGACAGCTCGGCGCGCGCCCGCTCCGCCTCCCCGAGCAGCCCGCCCGCGTGGCAGAGCCCCTCCACCACCGCGTCCGTGGCCATCGCCCACAGCACCCGGGGTCCACGCCGCGCCTCCGGGCGGAAGGCGGCCAGCACCGGCGTCAGGAACCCGCCCAGCGCGCACCGCAGTTCGGCGGCCAGCGCGTCCTCAGCCGGCGCCGTACGGGCTTGCGGCGCGGCGGCTGCCGGGTCGTCCGGCAGACAGGCGAACGCCGTCGGGCGGACCGTCAGCTCCATCGCGCCGGGCCGCCGGCGCAGCGAGACGTCCCCGAGGGCGAGCAGCGGGACGCGCCGCTGCAGGAACCACGGCAGCGTGAACAGCAGCGAGACCGGCCAGACGAAGCGGTGCAGCCCGAAGCCGGCCGCGACGTCCGGGCGCAGCGGCCGCCCGTAGCGGGCGAGGCCCTGCCGGGCGTCATGGGCGATCAGCTCGCGCACCGCCTCGGGGCGGGCGGCCAGGTCGGCGGCGGGCAGCCAGCCGCCGCCGCGTCGGGGCGGGGCGCAGCGCACGCTCAGGACGGAGGTGAGCCCGGCCAGCCGGCGGTACGCGGGGGCGCCCGGGGCGTCGAGTGGTGCGGCGGGGGTGGGGGTGGGCGCGGTGGTGCTGCGGGGAGTCGGTGGGGTGGGGGCGGGTCGGGGGCTGGTCGGCGAGGGGGAGGCCGCCGCGGGGGTGTGCGCCCCGGGGGTGCGGGGGGCACGCGGCGTGGGGCCGGGCCTGGCGCTGCTCGCGGTCATGGGTGAGCCCCATCAAGTCGACCGGGGCCGCCCATGGACCGCCCGGCGGTGCCCGGCGGCGCGGTGGTGCGTGCCGGGCGCGGCCGGACCGGGGCATGGCGGTGCCCGGGGAACGGCAAGGCGACCCGGCCGGGGCACTGCCCGCCCCAGCCAGGTTAGGCTCACCTTAGCTGATTGTTCCCTGGGTTTCGCTGGTGGTGCGCCCGTCCGGGAGAGGCCCCGGCGCGCGGGCGGAGCCCAGCTGGCGCGCGAGCCAGACCGGGACCCCGCCCAGGGCGTGCACCAGCCGGGTCGCCTCGGCGCGCAGCCGGGCGGCCTCGTCCGGTTCGGACACCTCGGCGAGCGCCGCGAGCGCCGGAGCCACCCCCACCGTGAAGCCGAGTTGCTCGCGCAGCCGCAGGGAGGCGTCGAAGCCCTCGCGGGCGTTGGCGCGGTCCCCACGGGAGAGCGCCAACGCGCCCAGGTGACGCCAGGTGTACGAGCGCAGCAGTTCGTCCCCGCGCTCGCCGGCGCCCTCGTGCGCCCGGCGGTAGGCGATCCAGGCGGCACCGCGGTCGCGTAGCAGGTTCTCGGCGACCAGGCCGCGTCGGAAGTCCAGCAGTGGGCGGCCGGGCGCGTCCGGCGGCAGCAGGGCCGAGGTGCGGCCGAGCGCGGCCTGGGCCTCGTCCAGCCGGTCCCGCGGCCCGAGCACACTCGCCACGTACGCGAGGAAGCCGCGGGCGCAGGCGGCGGCCGCGCGCTGTTCGGTGCCGGCCGCCAGTGCCTCCGCCAGGCGTAACGCCTGCTCCGCCTGGGTCCAGTGCGTGGCGGTGAACAGGCACTGCTCGATGAGGAGTTCGGCCCGTCCGAGGGCCGCTGCCGGGTCCTGTTCGGCGGCCGGGCGCAACAGTTCGGCTGCCTCCTGCCAGCACCCCCGGGACCTCAGTCGCCACACGGTGTCGCCCGGCTCCTCCGCTGCTGCCCGCCCCCGCCCGTTCGGGCCGCTCGGGCCCCATCCGTGCTCTGACAACGCCACCTCCTTGTGTGCGCCATCCAGCAGGGCACGGACCTGCCCCTGGGGCCCTGCCGCCACGACCGTGCGCATGGCAACGGCAGGGCGAAAGGCCCGCGCTGTGGCGGCAATTCAACACGGGGGTGAGCTTGTGCACCAGATCACGAGCGAAGGTTGTTGATTTTGAGGAAGAAATGATCTAGGGGTGCGCGGGCGAAACGATCCGGCGGGGCATCCGGTCGGTCAGGAGGTCCAGCCGGTCTCCATCAGGGCCTCGGCGGCGCCGTTCGCGGGCTGCGGCACACCTGCCAGATCCAGGCTGAACAGGGCGACCAGCAGCTGCTCGCCGCGCACGGTGGCCTGGTGCGAATAGCCCGCGAGAGTGAACATCGCGGCGGCCATCTCCTCGGCGTGCAGGGTCTGCAGCCACAGGCACTCGACCGCCTTCACGTCGGCCGGTTCGGTCCAGGTGTCGACCTGGGCGACCATCCGGCCGCCCAGCAGGGTGACCCCGTCACGCTCCTGCGCCTCGGTCAGCTCCAGGTCGTCGAAGCCGAGCCACTCCAGGTAGCGGGCGGCGGTGATCACCGCGTCCTGCGAGGTACGCACCGGGTTCGGACGGAAGGGCGTGCGGTGGCGGAACGGGCGGGAGCGGCCGGTGGAGGCGCCGGGCGGCGCGGGCGGGGCGGGCGCCGGCGCGCCCAGCGGGTGGGCCGGGTGGGGGCGGGAGGCCTGCGGGCCGGGGGCGGCGAGCGGGGCGGCCGTACCGCTGCCCAGCCGGGTGGCACGGTCCACCGGCAGCCGGACGGTGGCGCCGCAGTTGCAGGTGAACTCGGGCTGCGGCCACTGGTCGGAGCGGCCGCAGTGCGGGCAGCGCATGCTCAGCCAGGAGTCCTCCCAGGAACGGAAGCGCACCTGCACCGGCACCCCGCCGCGCAGCAGCGGCACCTTGAGCGAGGCGCCGCAGGGACAGGGCAGCGAGGGCGGCTCGTACAGGTGCTCGCGGCGGCAGGCGGGGCAACGGATCGCCCGGGCGCCACCGCCCGCCCCCGGCCGCGTGGGGTCGTGTCCGGTGAAGTCGTCGGGCAGTCCGGCCATCGCGGGCTCCGTCCGTCGGTGTCGGGTGGGTGGGACGATTCCCATGCTCCCCGAAATGTCCGGCGCTGGGCGCGGAATGGGGCAATCCTCAGGGACGGATCAGGGGTCGCCGACCGTCAGGGGCGAGGCGGCCTCCGTCCCGAGGAGGACGGTCACCCGGCGGACCAGCGGGCCAGGTCGGCGGGGGTGTCCAGGTCGTCCGGGACGGCGACGTCGGCGCACTCGACGAGGACGACCTCCGCCGCGTGCGCCGCCAGGAGGGCGCGGGCGCCGGCGTCGCCGGAGGCGCCCGCGGCCGCCTCGGCGAAGTGCCGGGCGCCGATCAGCACCGGGTGGCCGCGCCGCCCGTCGTAGGCCGCCGCGGCCAGCTCGGCGCCCGCCCGGTGCGCGGCCAGCAGCCGGGCCACGGCGGCCGGGGTGACGCCCGGAGTGTCCACCAGCATGACGAGCACCGCCGAGGCCTCGGGCGCCACGGCGGCCAGGCCGGCCCGCAGCGAGGAGCCCATGCCGCCCGCCCAGTCCGGGTTGGCCACCAGGCGGCAGCCCGGCAGGTGGGCGGTGGCCCTGACCCGCTCGCCCGCCGCGCCCAGCACCACCGTGACGTCCGCGCAGCCGCCGGCCCGGACCACCGCCACCGCGTGCTCCACCAGCGGTCGGCCCGCGTACCGGATCAGCGCCTTGGGGCGTCCGCCGAGTCGCCGCCCGCCCCCGGCGGCGAGCACGAGGGCGGCGACCGGGGCGGGGCCGACCGGGTGCGGGAAAGCGGGCGTCGGCGCAGTCTGCATGGGCCCAGCCTGCCGCCCCCGGACGGGGTCGCGCATTGTGTGAATCCACAAGGCGAAGCCGCAGGTGGCGGCCGCTCCCCGGCGGTTCGGCCGCTGGTCCTGCGGGCTCCCGCCGCCTGTACTGGGTCGATGAACACCGCACCGCGCCCGCTGGTGGACCGTTTCGGTCGGGTCCACACCGATCTGCGGGTCTCGTTGACCGACCGCTGCAACCTGCGCTGCACCTACTGCATGCCGGCGGAGGGCCTCGACTGGCTCGCCCGGGCCGAGGTGCTCGGCGACGACGAGGTGGTGCGGCTGGTGCGGATCGCCGTCGAGCGGCTGGGGATCGCGTCGGTCCGGCTGACGGGTGGCGAGCCGCTGCTGCGGCGGGGACTGCCCGGGCTGGTCGGCCGGATCGCCGAGCTGGGCGCCGACGTGTCGCTGACGACCAACGGGATCGGCCTGGCACGGACGGCGGTCGCCCTGCGCGAGGCCGGTCTGGGGCGGGTGAACGTCAGCCTGGACACGCTGCGGCCCGAGCGCTTCGCCGCGATCACCCGGCGGGACCGGCTGGCCGACGTGCTGGCGGGGTTGGCCGCGGCGAAGGCGGCGGGGCTGGGCCCGGTGAAGGTCAATGCGGTGCCGGTGCGCGGGGTGAACGAGGACGAGATCGTCGCCCTGGCCGAATTCGCCGTCGAGCACGGCTACCTGATGCGGTTCATCGAGTCCATGCCGCTGGACGCGCAGGGGGCGTGGGACCGGGCCGCGATGGTGACGGCGGAGGAGATCCTGGCCGCGCTGGGGGAGCGGTTCGACCTGGTGCCGGTGGGGCGGCACGGCAGCGCGCCGGCGGAGGAGTGGCGGATCGCGGGGACGGACGCGGTGGTCGGGGTGATCGCCTCGGTGACCAGGCCGTTCTGCGGCGGCTGCGACCGGGTCCGGCTGACGGCCGACGGGCAGTTGCGCAACTGCCTGTTCGCGACGGAGGAGTCCGACCTGCGCGCCCTGCTGCGCGGCGGGTCGGACGACGCGGCGATCGAGGCGGCCTGGCGGGCCTCGGTGACGGGCAAGGGGCCCGGACACGCCATCGGGAGCGCGGACTTCGTCCGGCCGGACCGTCCGATGTCCGCGATCGGCGGCTGACACCCCCGGGGGGGGCGGGTTCGCCGTTCGGGGCTCGCGGTGGGCGGTGTGGGGCTCGCGGTGTGGGGCTCGCGCTGCGCGGTGCGACCCGGATCCGGGGTGGGTGCGGTGCGACCCGGATTCGAGGCGGGTGCGGGTCGGATGGTATTCGTGGGCAGTGGCCCCGATGATCTCCCGCTTCCCCCGTCCCGCCCGGTTCCCCCGGCGCGCCCTGTCCGCCCTCGCCGTCGCCGCCGTGCTCGCCCTCGTGGGCGGCTGCACCGGCGCCGGCGGCGCGGGCAGTACCGGCAGCCGGCCGCCCCTCGACCAACTGGTCGCCGCCACCGCCACCCCGGCCCTGCGCGCGCTCTACAGCCAGCGGATCGACTGGCGGACCTGCCCCGACGAGGACGACGGCGACCAGGACGCGCCGACCATCCAGTGCGCCACCCTCACCGTCCCGCTGGACTACACCGACCCCGGCGGCCGCACCATCGGCGTCGCCCTCGTCCGGTTGCCCGCCGCCGACCGGGACCGGCGGATCGGCGCCCTCTTCGTCAACCCCGGAGGGCCCGGCAACTCCGGTATCAGCATGGTCCGTTGGGACTGGAAGACCTACCAGGGGCTGCACGGCCGCTTCGACCTGGTCGGCTTCGACCCGCGCGGCGCCGGAGCCACCACCCCCGTCCACTGCCTGGACGACCACACCCGCGACGAGTGGAACGCCACCGACGACCCGGCCTACGACCACGGCCGGATCCTCGCCGACGCCTGCCGGACGAACCACCCCGACCTGCTGTCGCACGTCGCCACCCGCGACACCGCCCGCGACCTCGACGTCCTGCGCGGCGCCCTCGGCGAAGCCAAACTGGACTTCCTCGGCCTCTCCTACGGCACCCACCTCGGCGCGCTCTACGCCGAGGAGTTCCCCGACCGCACCGGCCGCCTCGTCCTCGACGGCGCCGTCGAGCACGGCACCGACCCGATGCAGCTCGACGTCGAACAGGCCGTCGCCGGCGAGGCCGCGTTCCGGGCCTTCGCCACCTCCTGCGCCACCGACGACGGAAAGGACTGCCCGTTCGGCGCCGACCCGGCCGCCGCCCCGCGCCGCCTCGCCGCCTTCCTCGACGGCCTGCACAAGCACCCGCTGCACGCCACCGACGGCCGCACCCTCACCGCCGCCCTCGGCTGGACCGCCACCCTCAACGTGCTCTACGACGGCCACCGCTCCTGGTACCGGCTGCAGGACGCCCTCACCCCGGCCGTCACCCGGGGCGACGCGGACGCCCTGCTCGCACTCGCCGACGGCGCCAACGGACGCGGCGAGGACGGGCACTACGCGACCGTCGCGGACGCCTACGCGGCCATCTCCTGTGCCGACCTCCCGCCGCCCACCCAGGCGGAGCTGAGCGCGGCCCTCGCCGACCTCGCCGGCCAGGCCCCGCTGACCAGCCGGCACAACCCCCTGGTCACCCTGCTCGCCCCCGACTGCCGTCCCTGGCCGTACCGCTCGACCGAACACCCGCACTCGATCCTGGCGCCCGGCAGCGCCCCGATCCTGGTCGTCGGCTCCACCGAGGACCCGGTCACCCCGTACCCGTGGGCGCAGCGGCTGGCGGCCGGTCTGGAGCACGGCGTGCTGCTCACCCGCGAGGGCGACGGGCACACCGCGTACGACAAGAGCTCCTGCGTCCGGACGGCCATCGCCGCGTTCCTGGAGGACGGCCGGATGCCGGCGGCGGGGACGCACTGCCCGTCCGACTGAGCGGCTCCGGCGCGCCCGGGGACGGGAAAGGCCGCGACAAGGGGGCGTGCCGCGCGAACGCGGCACGCCCCCTCGGGGATCGGAGACCGGGGATCGGGGACCGGAGTCAGGAGGTCGGGGCCGTCAGGTCGTAGAAGGTGGCCGAACCGACCGTCTTGACGGTGAAGTGGGCGGCCACCCAGGACTCGATCCGGGCGTTCTCCGACTCCTGCTGCTCACCGCCGGCCGCACTGCCGGCCCTGCTGCCGCCCGCGCCGCCGAAGCCGCCGCGGGAACCGCCGGCGATGAACCAGTGGACCTTGCCCTCCTGGACGTACTTCTGGAAGCCCGCCAGGCTCAGCGAGGGATCCGTGCCGTTGAAGCCGCCGAGGGCCATCACCGGCTCACCGGTCGCGAGTTGGTAGCTCGCGGCGTTCTGCGAGCCGACGGTCGCAGCCGCCCAGGTGAAGTGGTCGGCGTTCTCCTTGAGCAGCGCGGCGGCCTCGTCGCTCACCTTGGTGCCGCCAAGCAGGCCGCCCATGCCGCCACCGCCCATGCCGCCGGGGAAGCCACCGCCCATGCCGCCGGGGGCCGTGCCCTCGGGGCCGGCCGCGCCGGGAGCGCCGGGGAAGGTGCCATTGCCGCCGGCGGTGCCGTTGCCACCGTTGCCGCCGGCGGAACCGCGCTCGTGGCGTCCGTTCGCGTGGTCGGAGCCGGATCCGTTGCCGCTACCGGAGCCCGAACCGCCGCCCATGCCGTCGGGGAACCCGCCGGGGAAGCCCCCGCCGTTCTGCCCGCGCGGAGCCTGGCCGCCGGGGAAGCCCTGCTGTCCGCCCTGTCCGCCCTGTCCGCCCTGTCCGCCCTGTCCGCCTTGCCCACCCTGGCCGAACCAGCGGCCGTTGCCGCCGCCGCCCGGGAAGCCCTTGCCGTCGCCCTTTCGTCCGCCACCGCCGCCCGGCCCGAACGCGCCCTGCACGCCCGGTCCGGCGGTCACGATCGAGCCGGTGTGCGCCGTGTTGACGGTGTCCACCGCGTAGGCCGCCGGACCGCCGAGCGCCGCCGCCAGGCCCACCAGGCCCGCCACCGAGGCGATCCGCGCGCCGACCCGGCCGGAGGCCCGCCCGGCGAGCTGCCCGCCGACCAGGGCGACCGCCGCCGCCAGCCCGCCGACCAGCACCGCCCAGCGCAGCCACGGCAGGAAGTCCGGGCTGCGGCCGAGCAGCACGAACGCCCAGACCGCCGTCACCGCGAGCGTCCCGGCCAGCACCAGCGCCCACGGCAGCCGGTGCCGCGCCCGCCACAGCCCGTCCACGCCCATGCCGACCAGGGCCGCGACGGCCGGGGCCAGCGCCACCGTGTAGTACTGGTGGAAGATCCCGGACATGAAGCTGAAGATCAGCGCGGTGGAGAGCAGCCAGCCGCCCCAGACCAGGAACGCGGCGCGGGCGCTGTCGGCGCGGGCATAGCGGCGGGTCGCCCAGAGGCCGACCAGCAGCAGGATCAGCGCGGCCGGCATCAGCCAGGCGATCTGCCCGCCGATGTCGGTGCCGAACAGCCGGGTCAGGCCGGTCGAGCCCCAGCCGCGGCCGCCGCCGCGCATCGCGCCGCCCGGCAGGTCGAGCCCGGCCGGGAGCCGTCCGCCGCCGCCCACGCTGCCGCGCTCGTTGCCGTCCACCCGGCCGAGGCCGTTGTAGCCGAAGGTCAGCGACAGGAAGCTGTTGTCCTGCGAGCCGCCGACGTACGGGCGGGCCGAGGCGGGCAGCAGCTCGACGATCGCGACCCACCAGCCGCCCGAGACCAGCAGCGCCACGCCCGCGAGCAGCATCTGCCGCACCCGCCGCCAGAAGCCGGTGGGCGCCACGACCAGGTAGATCACCGCGAAGGCGGGCAGGACCAGGAACGCCGCGAGGGTCTTGGTGAGGAAGGCGAAGCCGAACATCGCCCCGGTGAACAGCAGCCACCGGGTGCCCGCGGCCTCGATCGCCCGCACCATCCCGTACGCGGCCAGGGTCAGTAGCAGCACCAGCAGCGCGTCCGGGTTGTTGAAGCGGAACATCAGCGCCGCCACCGGGGTGAGCGCCATCGCGGCGCCCGCCAGCAGGCCGCCGAGCGGGGAGAAGCGGCGGCGCACCGTGGCGTACAGGACGCCGACGGTGGCCGCGCCCATCAGCGCCTGCGGGGCCAGCACCGACCAGGAGGAGAGGCCGAAGACCCGCGCCGACAGCACCATCGGCCACAGCGAGGCCGGCGGCTTGTCGACGGTGATGAAGTTCCCGGCGTCGGAGGAGCCGAAGAAGAAGGCCTTCCAGCTCTGGGTGCCGGCCTGGACGGCGGCGGAGTAGAAGGCGTTGGCCCAGCCGGAGGCGCTCAGTCCCCACAGGTAGAGGACGGCCGTCGCGGCCAGCAGCGCCAGCAGGGCCGGGCGCACCCAGCGCGGGTCGTCCGCGCGCCCGCGCCAGGCGCGGGCCGGGAGGGTGCGCAGCCGGCCGGACCAGGAGCCGGGGCCCTTGGGGCCGGCGGGCGGCAGGGACTGCTCGGGGAAGAGCGGTGCCGGGTCCGGTCGGTCGGGGCCCGGCTGCGACACCTCCGGCGGCGGGTGGTTCGCAGCCTCGGGCCACGGGTCGCCGGCCGGAGGGGAGTAGCTGCTCGTGGTCATGCGCCATACGCTGCGTGGCGCGGCTGAGAGAACCGTGAGACGGAGCTGTGAGGCGGGTGTGATCTGCCGGGATGCCGGCTCGGCTACGCGGCGGGGGGCATGGTGATGTGCTTGCCCAGCCACTCCAGGGCCGGGGGGATCTCCCGGGTCCAGGTGTGGAAGTTGTGGCCGGCGGTGTCCAGGGTGATGGTGGACATCTTCGTGGGGGCCTTGAAGGCGGCGACCATGGCCTTGGTCTCGTCGAAGTTGTTCTCGTCGTTGGCAGTGGTCAGCAGCAGCGAGACCGGCGCGGCCGGCTGGTTCTTCAGCCGCCACAGCAGGTCGTTCTCCTGCTTCAGCTGGGCGCTGCCGCCGAACAGGTCGCCGGTGGTCTCGTCGTGGGCGGCGCTGTAGTAGCCGGAGAGGGCGACCGCCGCGGGGTAGGAGTCGGGCTTGCGCAGCGCGAACTTGAGCGCGCAGTAGCCGCCGGTGGAGTTGCCGATCACGGCCCGGTTGGCCGGGTCGGTGCCGATCCGGTAGGTGGTGGCGAGGGCCTTGGGCAGGTCGCTGGTGAAGAAGGTCTCCACCTGCGGGCCGTTCGGCACGTCCACGCACTCGGTGTCCCGGTTGCCGACGAGCGTGGGCCGGGCCATCACCAGGATGGTCGGCGGCAGCTTCTTCTCCTCGATCGCGGCGAGGGTCGACGCCGGGTACTGCATCAGCGAGATCAGCTTCTCCGGGATGCCCGGGTAGCCGGTGAGCACCAGGGCCATCGGGAACCGCTGCTTGGTGTAGTCCGGCTGGAAGTACTGCGGCGGCAGGTAGACGTACGCCTCGGTGCTCAGACCGCTGCCCGCCCCTTTGACGGCGATCTGCTGGATCATCCCCGACCGCTCCGGGTCCGAGCCCTGGGAGGAGTAGAACTTCTGCTCGCCGGTGACGGCCACCCCGGAGGCGTTCGGCGTGTGGTCGACCACCGTGCCGAGCTTGCCGCTGGTGCCGAGCAGGTCGGTCCAGGAGCTGTAGAAGCCGAAGTAGCCGTTCGCGATCAGGCCCATCGCGACCAGCACCGAGACCTGGGTGGCCAGGAAGGCGCCGATCCGCCCCAGCCAGGACTTCCAGCCCTTCCCGCCGAACCGCGGCCAGAGCCACATGGTGGCGGCGAAGACGACGATCGCGATGACCGAGGTGATGATCTGGAGGGGGAGTCCGGTGAGGCTGAGCACGTGCCCGATCGTAGTTGACCCTGACGGGCGGGCCGGGGCGGGCCCTTCCGATGATCGTTCGAAACGGGTTGACCGGGGTCGTTCGTACTCGACAGCATGTCGTCCCGGATGCACGTGGGGAGCGCGCACTGGATGACATCAGGGGTGGGTGCGTGAGGTCTTCGGGGTCCGTGTTCAGGTCCGGCCTGGCCGTCGGCGGAGTGCTGATGCTCGTGGCGTGTTCGGGCGGTGGGGGCGGAGGGACTGCCGCGCCGAGTGCGTCGGCGACGCCGTACGGTACGACGCTCTCGACCAGGGCCTCGGACCGATCAACACCGGGCTGGCGAAGGTGGCGGCGGCCAAGACCACGAACGAGGTCGGTACGGCGCTCGCGGCCGTCGAGTCCAGCGCCGACCGCGCCTCCCGCAACCTGAACGCCGCCGGCACGCCCGCCGGAGCCGAGACCACGCGCACCGAACTGGTGAACGGACTGAACGAGAACGGCCTGGGCACGCTGAAGGTCGTCAACAACGAAGCGGAGGAAGTGGTCTTCTCCATCGCGCGGGACGGGCAGTCCGTCGCCTCGGTGTACTCGGCCAAGGGGCAGCAGGTCACCGTCGAGGGCATCACGGGCGGCACGTACGACTTCTACTACACCAGCGGTTCGGACTGGGACTCCGGGGCGAAGGTGTTCACCCGGAGCTGCCGGTACGTCAAGTTCTCGACGCCGAAGGACTTCAAGGTCGAGAAGACCTCCTCCGGGAGGACCGCGACCACCTGGACGATCACCCTCAACCCGGCGCGGCCCGGAAACGGGAAGACCGAGTGGTCGGATGTGAACTCCGCCCCGCAGCCGTAGCAGGTAGCGGCCGTAGCACGTAACGGGCATACCGGGACGGGTGGTTACTGCCGGGTGGCACAACAGGCCATGACGAGTGGCGAGTTCGGGCAGAACGGTTGACCCCCTTGAAGTGGCCATGGCACTTTCGTGCGGCGTGGGCGTCGGCGACCAGTCGTACACCCCGCGATCCCCCACAAGGAGAGCCATGTTCAAGAGACTTGTCGCGGTGGCCGGCACGAGCGCCGTCGTCGCGGGCGGGCTGGCCTTCGCGGCCGCCCCCGCGCACGCCACCCAGGCGGCCGACCTGACGTCCACCATCGCCCTGAGCAACTGCTCCGCCTCGCTGGTCCGTTACCCCACCTCGGTGGCCGGCGACCGGGCGCTGATGCTCACCAACGGGCACTGCCTGCCGACCATGCCCTCGGCCGGCCAGGTCATCCAGAACGCCAGCGCCAGCCGCAGCGGCACCCTGCTCGACGGCGCCGGCAACAGCCTGGGCACCGTCCAGGCCGACAAGGTGCTCTACGCGACGATGACCGGCACCGACGTCGCGCTCTACCAACTCACCGACACCTACGGCTCGATCACCTCCAAGTACGGGGCCACCGCGCTCACCGTCAGCGACACGCACCCGGTCGACGGCGCCGCGATGTACATACCCTCCTCGTACTGGAAGCAGGTCTGGAACTGCTCCGTCAACGGGTTCGTGCCCACCCTCCGCGAGGACGAGTGGACCTGGCACGACTCGCTGCGCTACAGCTCCGGCTGCAACACCACACACGGCACCTCCGGCTCGCCGATCATCGACTCCGCCAGTGGACGGATCGTCGGCATCAACAACACCGGCAACGACGACGGTGCGATGTGCACCCTCAACAACCCGTGCGAGGTGGCCGCCGACGGCACCACCAAGGCCGTCAAGGGCCAGAGCTACGGCGAGGAGACCTACTGGTTCACCACCTGCCTGAACTCCACCCGGGCCATCGACCTCAACGTCGTCGGCTGCCTGCTCACCAAGCCCGCCGGCAGCGGCGCGGTCTCGGTGACCAGCCCCGGTGACCAGTCGACCGCCGTCGGCGGCTCGGTGAACCTGCAGATCAACGCGTCCGGCGGCACCGCTCCGCTGTCGTACTCGGCGGCCGGCCTGCCCGCGGGCCTGGCCATCAACGCCTCGACCGGCGCGATCACCGGCACCACGACCACCGGCGGCGCCTACCCGGTGACCGTCACGGTGAAGGACTCGGCCGGCAAGACCGCCACCGCGAGCTTCACCTGGAACGTCATCGGCAGCGAAGGCTCGTGCACTCCGGCGCAGCTGCTCGGCAACCCGGGCTTCGAGACCGGTTCGGCGGCGCCGTGGACGGCGAGCTCCGGCGTGGTCGACAACAGCTCCAGCCAGGCCGCGCACGGTGGTTCCTGGAAGGCGTGGATGGACGGCTACGGCTCCTCCCACACCGACACGGTGTCGCAGACCGTGAGCATTCCGACGGGCTGCAAGGCGACGCTGAGCTTCTGGCTGCACGTCGACACCGCGGAGTCGGGCACCACCGCGTACGACAAGCTGACCGTGTCGGTGAACGGCACCGCGCTGAAGACGTACTCCAACGTCGACGCCGCGGCGGGCTACCAGCAGCGCACCTTCGACCTGTCGGCCTACGCGGGCCAGACGGTCACCGTGAAGTTCAACGCGGTCGAGGACTCCTCGCTGCAGACGAGCTTCGTGATCGACGACACCTCGATCCAGACCGCCTGACGCGGCACCCCGGCCGCGCAGCCCGGCCCCCGGCCCGCCGGGGCCGGGCTGCGCGGTCTTCCGCCGCAACTCCAGGACCGGGAAAGCCCCTTGGGTCGGGCCCCGTTCGTGGACGGCCGCCGCCGTATGCTGTCCGGGTGATCAAGCCGATTGAGCTGGTGATATTCGACTGTGACGGCGTGCTGGTGGACAGCGAGGTGATCGCCGTGCGGGTGCTGGTGCGGCTGGGGGAGGAACTGGGCTGGCCGCTGACCGAGGCCGAGGCGATCGAGCGGTTCGTCGGGCGGTCGGAGGCGGTCAACAACGCGCTGGTGGCCGAGCGGCTCGGGGCGGAGACGGCGGCGGTGTGGGGCAAGCGGTTCCACGAGCTGCACGCCGAGGCCGTGGACGCCGGGCTGACCCCGGTGGACGGCCTGCCGGAGGCGCTCGACGCGATCGGCCTGCCCGCGTGTGTGGCCTCCAGCGGTGCGCACGAGAAGATGCGGCACACCCTGGGCCGGACCGGACTCTACGAGCGCTTCGCCGGGCGGATCTTCAGCGCCACCGAGGTCGAGCACGGCAAGCCCGCGCCCGACCTGTTCCTGCACGCTGCGCGGAGCATGGGCGTCGACCCGGCGGCCTGCGTCGTGGTCGAAGACAGCGCGCCCGGCGTCACGGCCGCCCGCGCCGCCGGGATGCGATCGCTCGGCTACGCGGGCGGCGTCACGGCGGCGGAGCGGCTGGCCGGGCCGGGCACGGTCGTCTTCCACGACATGCGCGAGCTGCCGGGGCTGATCGCGGCCGGCGCGGTTCAGCCGGCCTAGTCACCAGGGGTGGTCACCAGGAGTGGTGGCCGCCCTCGGCGTGGAAGAACCGGCCGGTCGGCCCGGCGGCCGCCTCGCCGAGCTGCCGGGCGATCCGCCGGCCGCCCTCCTCGACGGTGGCGAGGCCGCTGTGCTCGTTGAGGTCGGTCGCGCAGTAGCCCGGCTCCAGCGAGCTGACCTTGACGGCGGAATCGCGCAGCGCCCGGGCGTAGACCAGGGTGACGGCGTTCAGCGCCGCCTTGGAGGAGTTGTAGGCGAGCAGGGTCGCGTGCTCCCAGACCGGGGAGTCCGGGTCGGCCAGGAAGGCGAAGCTGGCGAGGCCGCTGGAGACGTTGCCGATCAGCCCGGCCGGTGACTTCCGCAGCAGCGGCAGCATGGCGTTGGTGACGGCGATGACGCCGAAGACGTTGGTCTCGTAGGTCTCGCGCACGGCCTCGACCGGCAGCTCCTCCGGCGTGCGCCGCCAGTCCCGGGCGATGCCCGCGTTGTTGACCAGGGTGTCCAGTCGGCCGTACTCGGCGGCGATCAGCTCGGCCGCGGCGGCGACGGTCGTCGGGTCGGTCACGTCCAGGCGGACGAAGCGGGCGTCCAGGCCC
Source organism: Kitasatospora sp. NPDC051164 (assembly GCF_044455625.1). Classification (NCBI taxonomy): domain Bacteria; kingdom Bacillati; phylum Actinomycetota; class Actinomycetes; order Kitasatosporales; family Streptomycetaceae; genus Kitasatospora; species Kitasatospora sp. NPDC051164. Next base: position 132,074 of record NZ_JBITFB010000008.1, read on the forward strand.
TCGGCGGCGAGCCCGGCGGCGGCCGCTTCACCGCGCTCCGGGTCGCGGGCGCCGATCAGCACGGTGTGCCCGGCGCGGGCGAGTTCCCCGGCGGTGGCCAGGCCGATGCCCTTGTTGGCGCCGGTGATCAGGACGATGCGGTTGGTGTTCATGGCCCCACCCTGGCCCGGTGGCGCCGGGGCCGGGAGAGCACTGTCGAGGGTGGTATCGGCGGTCCCATGGTGGCCGGGCACGTGGTCGGGTCAGACTGGGGCCGTGGAAAACGTGGACCGGGCGGAGCTGGCCGCCTTCCTGCGGGGTTGGCGCGCCCGCATCCAGCCCGCCGATGTCGGCCTGCCGGCCGGCGGACGGCGCCGCACCCCGGGCCTGCGCCGCCAGGAGGTCGCGCAGCTCGCGGGGATGTCGGTGGAGTACTACATCCGGCTGGAACAGGGCCGGGGGCCGCGGCCGTCCCGCCAGATGATCGGGGCGATCAGCCGGGCCCTGCGGCTGTCCGAGGACGAGACCGCCCACCTGCACCACCTGGTCGGCGAGCCGCCGTTGCCCCCGAGCACGCTGTCCCGGGACGTCCGGCCGGGCATCCTGCACCTGCTCGACCGGCTGGACGACACCCCGGCCATGGTCTGCAGCGCCGCCCGCGACATCCTCGCCTGGAACCCCATGGCGGCCGCCCTGCTCGGTGACTTCTCCGCCCCGCCGCCCGGCGAGCGCAACCTGATCTGGCGCTTCTTCACCGACCCGGACACCCGCGCCCGCCACGACGCCTCAGGCCAGGCCGAGTTCGGCCGCCTGGCGGTCGCCGACCTGCGGTCCGCCGCCGCCCGCTACCCCGCCGACAGCGCCCTGCGCGCCCTGGTCGAGCGGCTGCTCGCGGCCGACGCCGAGTTCCGGGAGCTGTGGGCGCGGCAGGACGTGGAGGTCCGCCGCTCGACCCGCAAGCGGATCGTCCACCCGGTGGTCGGCCCGCTCGACCTCGACTGCGAGGCGCTGCACGACCCGCACCGGGACCAGTGGACGATCTTCTACACCGCGGCCCCCGGGACGCCGTCGCACACGGCGCTGCGACTGCTGAAGGTGGTGGGCAGTCAGGACCTGGCCGTGCGGGAGTGAGCGGGTGCGTCCGCGGCGGGCCGGCGCAGGGTGGCGGTGGCGATGGCCAGGAAGTCCGGTACGGGGCCGGTGCCACCGCCCTCCGGGACCGCCAGGCAGGTCTCGACGGGCAGCGAGTCGGTGACCGGCAGGTAGACCAGGTCGGGACGGGAGTACGAGCCCGTGACGCTGAGCGGGACCAGTGCGATGCCCTGCCCGGAGGCGATCAGCTCGAACTTCTCGTCCAGGGAGGACGTCCGACGCTTCCTGGCGTCGAGGATCGGCTCACCGTCGAGGTCGGCCGAGGTGAGGGCACGGCGGCCGGCCAGCGGATGCGTCACCGGCAGGCAGGCCACCTTGGCCTCCTGGCCGATCGGGACGGTGCGCAGCCCCGTGTCGTCGAACGGCCGCCGCAGGTAGCCGACGTGCGCGCGGCCGTCGCGCAGCGGGGCGTCCTGCTCCCACCAGCGCAGCGGGAGGACGTCGACCCCGATGTCCGGGTGGCGCGCGGTGAACGCCCGGATCGCCTCCGACACGTGCAGGCCGGGCGAGAAGGCGACGACCAGCCGCTGTTCGCCGCGCGCGGCCTCCTGGACGCGCCGCAGGGCGGTGTCCACCGTGGCGGTGATCCGCTGCGCCTCCTCGCGCAACTGCCGTCCGGCAGCAGTCAGTTCGACACTGCGGGTGGTCCGGGTGAACAGCAGAAAGCCCAACTCCCGCTCGAACGCCCGGATCTGCCGGCTGAGGACCGGCTGCGCGATGAACAGCTCCTGGGCCGCCCGGCCGAACTGCCGGTGCTCGGCCACCGCGAGGAAGTAGCGGAGCTTGCGCAGGTCCAGATCCATGCCCGCACGGTATCAATGCGCGCGGAAGGGTATTGGACGCCCGGCCCCGGCCGCTCGGAGACTCGACCCATGACCGACACTCACTCCACGGCCGACACGCACTCCATGGCCGACACCCGCCTCGCGGCGGACACCCACGTCGCCGCCGAACCGCGCAGGACAGCCCTCGTCATCGGCGCCTCCCGCACCCTGGGTCTCGGGATCGCCGCCGAGTACCTCCGCCGCGGCTGGGACGTCATCGGCACCGTGCGCGGCAGCCGCCGCACCGGCCTGCACGACCTGGCGGACTCCGCCGACGGGCGGCTGACCGTCGAGCAGTTGGAGATGACCGACCCGGAGCAGATCGCGGCCCTGCGCGACCGGCTGGCCCGGCGCACCCTCGACCTGCTCTTCGTCAACGCCGCCGTCGCCCGCGGCGACCTGCCGATCGGCGAGGTGCCGACGGAGATGTTCACCGAGGTGATGGCCACCAACGCGCTCGGCCCGATGCGCGTCGTGGAGACCCTCGGCCCGCTGGTCGCGCCGACCGGGACCATCGGGGTGATGTCCTCCGACCAGGGGAGCATCGCCCTGAACACCGAGGGCGGGCAGGACCTGTACCGGGCGAGCAAGTCCGCGCTGAACCAGCTGATGCGCTGCTACGCCGTCCGTCAGGCCGGGAGTGCGCGCAGCCTGCTGCTGATGGACCCGGGCTGGGTGCGGACCGAACTCGGCGGCATGGAAGCGGAGTTGAGCGTGGAGGAGAGCGTTCCCGGCGTGGTGGGGACGATCGAGCGCCACCGCGGCGAGCCGGGGCTCCGGTTCCTGGACCACGAGGGCAAGGACGTGGCCTGGTAGCCGGTGCCCTGGAAGCCGGTGGCCTGGCGGCTGGCAGCCGGTGGCCGGTGGCCTGGTGGCCGCGCGGGCTAATTCGGTTGCCCGGGCCGATGGTTGCTGGCAGGCTCGGGCGCCATGCCTTCCTCCCGCACGATGCACGCCGGCGAACTCGCCATCGACGACGCCCTGGTCCGCCGGATGGTCGCCGCACAGTTCCCGTACTGGGCGGCCCTGCCGGTCGAGGCGGTCGCCACGGCCGGGACCAGCAACGCGATGTACCGGCTGGGTGCGGACCTGGTGGTGCGCATCCCGCGGATCCCGGGAGCCGTCGAGGACATCGAGAAGGAGTGCGTCTGGCTGCGGCGCCTGGCCCCGGAGCTTCCGGTCGCGGTGCCCGTACCGGTGGCCCGGAGCGGGCCGGTGGACGGCTGCCCGTGGCCCTGGTCGGTCCTCCGCTGGCTCGACGGTGCGAACCCGGTGGTCGGGCAGGTGGCCGAACCGGCCCTGCTGGCCGCCGACTTGGCGGCCTTCGTGACCGCCATGCGCCGGGTGGACCCGGCCGGCGGCCCCGCTTCCTACCGCAGCGAGTCCCTGCCGGAGCGGGACGACGCGGTCCGGACGGCGATCGCGGCTTCGGCGGACGTCATCGACACCGGGGCTGCGACCGACGCCTGGGAGGAAGCACTCCGGGCCCCCGGGCACCCCGGCCCGCCGGTGTGGATCCACGCCGACCTGCAGCCCGGCAACCTGCTGCTGGACGGGCGCGGCCGGCTGAGCGCCGTCATCGACTTCGGCTGCGCGGGCCTCGGCGACCCGGCCGTGGACCTGATCGCCGCCTGGTACGTGCTCCCCGTGGCGGCCCGTGCCGCCTTCCGGGCGGGCGTGGCCGCCCACGACGCGACCTGGGCGCGCGGCCGGGGCTGGGCGCTGTCCGTCGCGCTGATGGAGCTGGCCTACTACCGCGAGACCAGCCCGCGGATGACGGGCATCGCCCGGTACGTGATCGGCGAGGTGCTGGCCGATCACGCCTCCCGGCCCGATCGTGCCTCGGGAACCGATCGTGCCTCGGGTACCGGTCGTGCCTCGGGAACCGCTCATGCCTCCCCCGCCGGCAGCCGCCACTCGTAGGGGAACAGTTCCTCCGCCCAGCCGGGGGAGTCGGCGGTCGCAGCCTCGGGGGTGCGCAGGAGGCAGCGGTGGCGCAGGAGTTCGCGCCGTTCGGCAGGGGTGAGCAGGCGTTCGTCGGGCCCGAGGTCCTTGTAGTGGCCGAGGTCGGGGCGGCCGTCGACCGAGCCGCCCTCGGTGACGTTGAGGTGGTCGCCCTCGGGGGTGCGGTAGTCGAGGCGGAGGTCCGTGCGCCACTGGGAGTTGCCGCCCCAGCCGTGGGACAGGTCGCGCGTGGGCCGGTCGGCCCGGCGGAAGGTCCAGTAGAGCGGGGAGCGGTCCGCCACCCCGCGCTCGGCGTGCGCCGCACCGGCCCGGATCCGCACCCCGGCGCGGTTGAACAGCAGCTCGCCCAGCATCAGCCCCGGGTGGCGGACCGCCAGGACCTCGATCGGCGCCTGCGGGTCCTCGGCCTGCTCGACCTCGACGATCTCGTGCAGGAACGGGTCGAAGGGCGCGGCGTCCTCGAACGGCGTCATGCCGAGCGCGGTGAACAGGCCGAGGTACGCGGGCGGTTGCGGGTCGAGCAGCAGGACATCGGCGACCCGGCCGAGGGCGTAGAGCTCCCACAGCAGCCTCTGGCCGTCCTCGTCACCCCACCAGTGGTGGTGGGTCGAGGCGGTCCGGAGCCGCTCGGCGTAGCCGCCGGCCCCTTCCCGGGCGAGCCAGGGGCCGATGACGTCCTCGGGCGGGCCGTCGGTGTCGAGCAGGGCCTCGTACAGTGCGCGAGCGTTCACCCCGGCGATCCTGGCAGGTTTTACGAAACGGTCAACCAACGTCCGGGCCGCCCCGGGTAGCGTCCAGAGCCATGAGCGTGGTCGATGTGAACGAGCGGGCGGCGCGGCTGCCCGAGGCCTGGCACTCCCAGGTGCTGGGGCGGGTCGGGGCTGCGGCGGTGAAGGTGCTGCGGATGGACGGGCGGGAGCTGGCGCCGGAGGTGCATGGGACGGCCGAGGTGCTGTTCGTCGCCGAGGGGTGCCTCGAACTGCTCCTGGACGGCGAGGAGTCGACCGTACGGGCCGGCGAGCTGTGCGTCGTGCCGGCGGGCGCGCGGCACGCCGTCCGGGCGGGCAGCCGGGGGACCCTGCTGATCGTGGAGGTGGCGGTGGAGGGGTGATCGCCGCCCCGGGGCCGGCCTTCCGGGCTTCCCGGCTTCCGGGGGGCCTGCGGGGCCGGGTGCCCGGCCGGGGTGGCCGGGCACCGGTGGGGTCACGTCCGGCTGGTGAGGTGGCGGGCGAGGAAGCGGGCGCCGCTGTCGGCCTCGAAGCGGGGGAGCTCCTTGTGCTTGCCCGCGTTCACGTGCAGGGACTTCTCCTTGGAGGCGAAGGCGTCGAACAGCGCGAGACCGTCCTCGCGGGAGATGTGCTCGTCGTCCCACTGCAGGGCGAACTCGATCGGGATGGTGATCCGCTTCGCCTGCTCGGCCAGGACGTCGGGCCAGTGCTGGCCGAAGACCGCGGCGGTGATCCGGGGCTCGCCCGCCACGAAGGGGATGCCGATCGTGGTGCCCATGTTGATGCCCCAGTAGCCGACCGGCCCGTCGGTGCCGATCTCGGGGAGCCGCTGGAGGGCGTCCAGGGTCGCGTGGTACTCGGGCACGGCGAGCTTTGCCAGGTGGTCGTTGTAGCGGACGACGATGGGGCCTTCGGGCTCGCCGGCCGCCCGCACCCGGAACATCTCGGCGATTTCCGCCTCGTCGTGTGCCGTGCGCGGCCGGTCGCCGTGGCCGGGTGCGTCGATGACGGCGACGTGGAAGCCGTAGCCGTGGACGAGGAGCCGGGCGCGGCCCGACATCGCGGGGTGCTTCTTGTGGTTGCCGCCGCCGTGTCCCATCAGGACCAGCGGGGCGCGGTCGGTGCCGGTGGTGGCCGGGGACCAGATCACGCCGGGGACGTCGCCCACGGTGAAGTCGCGCTCGCGGATGCCGTTCGCGGTGGAATCGGCGGTGAACTGGAAAGCAGACATGGTTGGTGCCTTTCGGAAGGGCCTTGAGAAAGGAAGGCGCTCCCGGCGACGGCTACGTCAGTCGCCGACCGTGACGAAGAGGGGGAGCACCCACGGGGATACAGCCTTCACGGGTCTCACCTCCTCTGACGGTGTCTCGGTCAGGGAAGATCTTGCACCTCGAACGCCGCCCCGTGCAAGCCCCTTTCCTGCTCCCTCTCCTGCCCGTTTCCCGTCACCGGTCGCCAAGGGCGGCGGCCACGGCAGCCTCCGCATGCAGACGAGCGGTGGGGAACACCGGGACCGGGCTGTCCTCCGGCCGGACCAGGAGTTCGATCTCGGTGCAGCCGAGCACGATCCCCTCCGCGCCCGCCGCCACCAGCTCTTCGATCACCCGCCGGTAGGCGGCCCGTGATTCGTCGCGGACCACGCCGACGCACAGTTCCTCGTAGATCACCCGGTGGACCAGGGCGCGGGAGTCGGCTTCGGGAACGAGGACGTCCAGGCCGTGCGAGGCCAACCGCCCCCGGTAGAAGTCCTGTTCCATGGTGAAGGCCGTCCCCAGCAGCCCGATCCGCCGTGCGCCGGCCGCCCGTACGGCCAGCGCGGTGGCGTCGGCCAGGTGCAGAAGGGGCACGGCGACCGCGGCCGCGACCTGGTCGGCGACCTTGTGCATGGTGTTGGTGCAGATCAGCAGCAACTCCGCGCCCGCCGCCTCCAGGGACCGCGCCGCGGCGGCCAGGACCTCTCCGGCCTCGTCCCAGCGCCCAGCCGCCTGCAGCTGCTCGATGGCGGCGAAGTCGACCGAGTAGAGCACGAGTTGCGCGGAGTGCAGCCCGCCGAGCCGGTCGCGGGTGAGTTCGTTCAGCAGGCGGTAGTACTCGGCGGTGGATTCCCAGCTCATGCCGCCGATGAGGCCGATGGTCTTCATGGGGTCATTTATAAGGGAAGTTGCGAAAGGAAGACAACTCCATAAGACTATCTTTTAGGTTCTCTCTCTGGGCACCCGGTGCTGCCACTCGCGGCTGAACACCACCGACCCGGCCTCCAGCGCCCGCAGCTGCACGATGCTGAGGAAGTGCCCGGCGTCGCAGCGCAGTTGGGCGCGGGTCTGGACGGTGACGTCCCAGCCGATGTCGGGGCGCTCCAGCCGTACGGTGTGGTCGGTGCGGGCCTGGGCGCTGAGCGGGGTGTCGGTGAGGACGCGGTAGGCGGTGACGGTGTGCTCGTCGCGGACCAGGCCGTCGGGGTGGGTGCGGGTGCCGTCGGTGGCGGGGGAGAGTTCGGTGCGCCACTCGTGGCGGCCGATGTCGTGGATGGTGAGGTGCTCGGGCCGGGCGGTGAGCGGCTCGGTGAGGTGGATGTCGAGCGGATCGGGCAGTGCCGGGGTCTCGAAGGTGATGGGCGTGGCGCCGACGTCGGCGGCGAGGTGGCGGACGGGCAGGCTCAGGGTGGACCGGGACGGGTCGAGGGCGTATCCGGCGGCCTCCGCCGGGGGCCACACCCACGGCCAGTAGACGGAGGAGAAGGCGAGCCGAAGCCGGTGCCCGGCCGGGACCGTCCGGCCGCAGGCGGCCAGCTCCACCTCGGCGTCCGGCCCGGCGTCGGGCGGGGCGATCAGGACGCCCCGGGTGACCAGCTCCGAGGTGCCGTCCGGGCCGACCGCGCAGAGCCGGACCGCCACCAGCGGCGCGGGCCCGCCCTCGCGCAGCCGCAGCCGTACCGTCGGGGCGCCGAGCAGCTCGACCGGCTCGGGCAGCGGCTGGGAGTCGAAGCAGACCGAGCGGCCGTCCTCCTCGCGCTGGTCGGGCGGCTGGTCGGCGGGGCGGCCGTGCGGGAGGTAGGCGCCGGCGTTGAGGCCGGTGTGCTGCGGGGAGCGGACGTGGACGTAGCGGTCGTCGGAGGCGGTGCCGGCGGTGCGCAGCGGCCCGTCCAGACCGTAGTGGATCTCGCGGACGTCGGGGGAGGGCCAGGCGTCGTCGCCGGCCCAGCGGGTGCTGATCCAGCTGCGCAGGGCGGGTTCCTTGGTGGCACCGGTGTCGACGCCGCGCAGCCAGTGGTCCCACCAGCGCAGGGTCTCGGGCAGGGCGTCCTCGGGCAGGCCGTGCGGCCAGGGGCCGATCAGGGCGCGCGCGGTGGGGGACTCGGCGAGCAGGCGCAGCACGAAGGAGCAGGACGGGTCGCCCCAGCCGGCGATCGCGAAGGTGGGGACGGAGATCGGCACGGTGCTCTCCCCGGCGGCGAGCCAGGTGTCGACGGGCGGTTCCAGGTTCTCCAGCCGGGTCAGCCAGCGGCCGCGCCAGGCGTCGCCGACGTGGCGCGGGTCCGGGGGCAGGGCGGCGTCGGCGACCAGGGCGGTGAGCCGGGTGTGCAGGTCGGCGGCGAGCACGGCGCCGCCGAGCCGGTGGCCGCCCTCGGGGCAGACGGTGACCACGGCGCCGACGGTCTCCGGCACCCGGGCGGCCAGGCGCAGCGCGGTGGTGCCCGCGGCGCCGACGCCGAGCAGGCCGACCCGGCCATTGGCGTGGGGGCGGCGGGCGAGCCAGTCGACCACGGTGGCGCCGTCGACCAGCTCCTGTTCGCCGCCGGGCTCGCCGGGGGTGCCGGCGGAGTTGCCGTGCCCGCGGGTGTCGACCCGCAGGACGGCGTAGCCGTGGCCGGCGTACCAGGGGTGGCGGCGGGCGTCCTCGGCGGCGGTCCGGTCGGTGAGGCGGCCGCCGGAGTACTCCAGCAGCGCCGGGACGGGCTCGTCGTCGACCGGCCGCCACAGCCGGCCGGCCAGCAGCGTGCCGTCGGGCAGCGGGATGCGGACGTCCTCGCGGGTGGTGTGGAAGGGGTACGACGGCATGGCCGCTCCCATCGGGTCCCGGGCCGGGTGGGCGCCGGCGGGCCCGCGGCGCGCGGGTCGTACGGGTGTCCGTACGTGCGCGCCGCGGGCGTCGGCATTCCGACCCTAGGGGAGGAACCGGCCGTTTTCCTGGCGAGGGCCCCTCGGCGGTTACGCCTTGCTCAGCCAGGCGGTGGCGTTGAGGGCGAGGGCGGCGTCGGTGCCGGCCGGGTCGTCCCAGCCGTTGAAGAGGGTGTTGCCGGACTGGCCGGTGCCGTCGTCGATCGGGGAGCTGTCGCCCCAGATGGCGACCCGGCCGGAGCCGAAGGTGCTGGTGACGAAGAAGGCGCCGGTGTTGCCGCTGTAGCCGGTCCGGTAGACCAGGCCCTTGACCGAGGGGTTGTCGGCGGGCTTCAGGGTGAAGGTGGTGCCGTTGCGCAGGATGGAGCCGGTGACGGTGCCGAAGGAGCCGTTCAGGACGGGGTCGGTGGCGTCGTCGACCGCGCGCGGGTTGTCGGTGGTGATGTTGAGCAGGTCGACCGAGAAGCCGAAGGGGTCGTTGTTGTCGACCCCGTTGCTGGTCAGCAGGTCGTTGATGATCTTCGGCGAGTCCCAGCCGTCGTTGTTGCGGTCGCTGTTGTTGTGGTCGGAGATCAGGAAGAGTCCGCCGCCGTTCTGGACGAACTTCATGACTGCGGTCTTCTCGGCCGCGCTGAGCCGGATGTTGGGCTCCGGGACGACGAAGGTGTCGAAGTTGGCGAGGTCGAGCGCGCCGCCGGTGCCGTAGGTGATGGTCGAGCCGGCCGGGAGGGTCTTGAGGCTGTACTGGCCGGTCTTCTGGAGGGCGACGCCCCAGGCGGACAGCGCGCCGGTCCAGCTCTTCTCGGTGGTGGGGCTGGGGTTCTGGGCGAGCGGGTCGGGCTGGCTGGTGCTGATGATCCAGTCGGCGTTGCCGGCGGTCTCGGCCTTGCTGTTGTCGAACAGCACCCGGTGCGGGGTGGCGCTCACCGAGGTGGTCGTGGCGGCCGAGGCGGTCGTGGCCGGGGCGGCGGTGGCGGCCGGGGCGAGGGTGGTGAGACCGGCTGCGAGCAGCGCCGCGCCGGAGAGGGCCGCGACGGTTCGAATGCGGATCGTCATGTGCCGTTCCTCCGTGGGGGGTTGAGGTGTTCGGCGCCCGAGTTTTCGCGCGTAGAACGGGAGTATCCGCGCGTAGAGCGGCCGGAGAAAGGCCCGGGAGGTGACGAAGCCCTGTACGGATCGTGGGGATCTCGAGTCGGGCAGAAACCAGACCGTAATTGCGCATGACTTGCAACTGCGCGTGTCCAGGCGGAAAGATGGCCCAGCTCTGCCCGCTCCACCGACCGGCTCTGCCCGCTCCGCCGAAAGGACCCGATGATGACCGCCCCTCGCTGGCGCGACCGGCTCACCCGTGAGGAGTGGATCCGCCTGGCCGGAATGGGCGGGTTCATCCTCGCGCTGCACGTCGTCGGCTGGTTCACCCTGCTCGCGCTCGTCGCACCCGAGCACTACACCGTCGGCGGCCAGGTGTTCGGCGCGGGCATGGGCCTGACCGCGTACACCCTCGGCATGCGGCACGCCTTCGACGCCGACCACATCGCCGCCATCGACAACACCACCCGCAAGCTGATGGGCCAGGGCAAGCGGCCGCTGTCGGTCGGCTTCTGGTTCTCGCTCGGGCACTCCTCGATCGTCTTCGGCCTCTGCGCGCTGCTGGCCTTCGGCATCCGCTCGCTGGCCGGCCAGGTGGAGTCCGACGACTCGACGCTGCACGAGATGACGGGCCTGATCGGCGTCACCGTCTCCGGCACCTTCCTGCTGCTCCTCGGCCTGATCAACCTGGGCGCCTTCAACGGCATCCTCAAGGTCTTCCGCAAGATGCGGGTGGGCGAGTACGACGAGGCCGAGCTGGAGCGCCAGCTGGAGCGGCGCGGGCTGATGAACCGCATCCTCGGCCGGGTGACCAGGGCCGTCACCAAGCCCTGGCACATGTACCCGGTGGGCCTGCTGTTCGGCCTGGGCTTCGACACCGCCACGGAGGTGTCCCTGCTGGTGCTGGCGGGCGGCGCGGCGGCCTTCTCGCTGCCCTGGTACGCGCTGCTCACACTGCCGATCCTGTTCGCGGCCGGGATGAGCCTGCTGGACACCATCGACGGCTCGTTCATGAACTTCGCCTACGAGTGGGCCTTCTCCAAGCCGGTCCGCAAGATCTACTACAACCTGACCGTCACCGGGCTGTCGGTGCTGGTCGCGCTGGTCATCGGCTCGGTCGAGCTGATCGGCCTGCTCGGCGAGAAGCTGGACATCACCAGCGGGCCGATCGCCTGGATCGGCTCGCTGGACCTCAACTTCGTCGGCTACGCGATCGTCGGGCTGTTCGTGCTCACCTGGGCGGCGGCGATCGCCTACTGGAAGTTCGGCAACGTCGAGGAGAAGTGGTCGGCCGGGCTGGCCGCCGCCTCGGCCGAGTCCGACTGACGCACAAGCCGGGCAGCGCACGGGCGAAGCAACGCGCGGCCCGAACCGAGGAGCCGGTGACCGGGGTCTGGTCACCGGCCCCTCGGGGCTTTCCGGGAGCGGGACGGGTCCTGGGGACGGGTCCTACCGCAGCGCGGCGAGCACCGCGTCCGCCATCACCTTCTCGCCGGTCGCGTTCGGGTGGAACGGCACGGCGGGCGAGCCGGGCAGCGCGCCCTCGATCCAGCGGTCGTCCGAGCAGACGTCGTGTCCGCGGGTCGGCGTGGCGGTGTCGACGTAGGTCGCGCCGCCCGCGGCCGCGGTGGCCCTGAGCGCGGCGTTCAGCTTGTCGAGCACGCCGTGCATGTACTCGACGTCGCCGGGGGTGACGGGCTGGCGCAGCACGCAGGACGAGCCGTCGGCGGGCAGCACGGACGGGTAGCCGACCAGCAGTACCTTGGCCTTGGGGGCCTTGCTGTGGATGCGCTGGAGGGTGTCGGCGACCTGCGGGGCGATAGTGGTGGTGATCCGCTCGGCCAGGTCGTCGTTGCCGTACTGCCAGGACCACGTGCTCCAGTCCCAGTAACCGTGGTGGTACACGTCCTTGCACGGCGTTCCGAGCGGGTTGACGACGGCGCCGGCGATGCAGGTGGCGACCAGTTCGCCGAGTCCGAGGTCGCTGGCCGCGAGGTCGTTGCCGCCGATCCCGAGGGTGACCAGGTCGGTGTCGGGGGTCACCGCGCCCAGCTGGGGGTCGTTGACCTTGATGAACGCGTCGTACTGGGGTTGCGTCATCGCCTTGACCTTGGCGGCGGCGCAGGTCACGTCGGTGTACGCGCCGGCCTTGAGGGCGGCGGCGACCAGGTGGCCGTAGTTGTGGTCGGAGCGCAGGCAGAGGCCGGCCGACTGGCCGGGTACGCCGGCGCCGGCGGCGTAGGAGTCGCCGAGCGCCACGAGGTGCTTCGGGGCGGGCGTGGCGGCCTGGGCACTGGTGGAGGTGAGTGCCAGGGCGGCGCCGAGGGCGACCGCGGCGAGCGCGGTGGAATTGCGGAGGTGCCGGGAATTCCGGGCAGGGCGGAGCACGGTTCCTCCTGGGGGAGAGAAACGACGGGTGGGGGTGGTGCCGAGCCGGGCCACAGCTACTCGCAGGTAAGTTACTGCCAGGTTTCGTGGGCGTCCATGGTTTGCGCAGAAATTGCCGAAATTCCGTCAGATGGAGCCGCGTGACATTTCGAATTTCGCTCCACCGTGTATCGGAGGTATTTCCGAAACGGTGTGGAGCGGAATTCATGCACGCGGTTGTCACCAACCGGTCGACCAATGGTTGACCGAACGTCACCGCAGGCCGCAGTATCGGGCGCACAGCGACGGCGGTGCCCCCACCCGCCGCCACCGCGAGCCGCGACGGAGGACTGCGCATGGCCCTGGACGCCGACGTCATCGTCATCGGAGCGGGACTCGCCGGCCTCGCCGCCACCGCCGAACTCGCCGACGCCGGACGGAAGGTGATCCTGCTCGACCAGGAACCGGCGGCCTCGCTCGGCGGGCAGGCGCACTGGTCCTTCGGCGGCCTCTTCCTGGTCGACTCGCCCGAGCAGCGCCGGATGCGGATCCGCGACTCGCACGCCCTCGCCTGGCAGGACTGGCTCGGCACCGCCGGCTTCGACCGCCCCGAAGACGCCTGGCCACGCCGCTGGGCCGAGGCCTACGTCGACTTCGCGGCGGGCGAGAAGCGGTCCTGGCTGCGCGGAATGGGCGTGCGGTTCTTCCCGGTGGTCGGCTGGGCCGAGCGCGGCGGCTTCCTCGCCGACGGGCCCGGCAACTCGGTGCCGCGCTTCCACATCACCTGGGGCACCGGCCCGGGACTGCTGGCGCCCTTCGTCCGCCGGGTCCGCGACGCCGCCGCGCGCGGACTGGTCGACCTGCGCTTCCGACACCGCGTCACCGGACTGACCGCCACCGCGGGCGCCGTCGACACCGTCACCGGCGAGGTGCTGGAGCCCAGCCCCGCCCCCCGCGGCGAGGCCAGCTCCCGCGAGGTCGCCGGACACTTCGAACTGCGCGCCCAAGCCGTCGTCGTCACCTCCGGCGGCATCGGCGGCAACCACGACCTGGTCCGTAAGGCCTGGCCCGCCCGGCTCGGCACCCCGCCCGCCAGAATGCTCTCCGGCGTGCCCGCGCACGTCGACGGCCTGATGCTGGACATCGCCGGCGCCGCCGGGGCCAGCCTGATCAACGGCGACCGGATGTGGCACTACACCGAGGGCATCGAGAACTTCGATCCGATCTGGGCCCGCCACGGCATCCGGATCCTCCCCGGCCCGTCCTCGCTCTGGCTGGACGCGCGCGGCCGACGGCTGCCCGTCCCGCTGTTCCCCGGCTTCGACACCCTCGGGACACTCGAACACATCATGTCCACCGGGTACGAGTACACCTGGTTCGTGCTCAACCAGCGCATCATCGAGAAGGAGTTCACCCTCTCCGGCTCCGAACAGAACCCCGACCTGACCGGGAAATCCGTGCGCGGCGTGCTCGGCCGCGCCCTGCCCGGCGCCCCCGGACCGGTCCGCGGCCACCTGCGGCACGGCCGGGACTTCGTCGTCGCCGGCAACCTCGCCGACCTCGCCCGGGGCATGAACGCCAAGACACGCGAGCCGCTGATCGACCCCGACGAGCTGCGCCGCACCGTCGAGGACCGCGACCGGCAGCTGGCCAACCCCTTCGCCAAGGACCTCCAGGTCACCGCCATCCACGGCGCCCGCCGCTACCTCGGCGACAAGCTCGTCCGCACCGCCGCCCCGCACCGCGTCCTCGACCCCGACGCCGCCCCGCTGATCGCCGTCCGGCTCAACATCCTGACCCGCAAGTCGCTGGGCGGGCTCGAGACCGACCTGTCCTCGCGGGTGCTGCGGCCGGACGGGGAGGTGCTGCCGGGGCTGTACGCGGCGGGCGAGGCGGCGGGCTTCGGCGGCGGGGGCGTGCACGGCTACCGCTCGCTGGAGGGGACGTTCCTCGGCGGGTGCCTGTTCTCGGGCCGTACGGCAGGGCGGGCCGCGGCCCGGGCGGTGGGATGACGGGCGCCGGGGCAGCGCGCGGTGGGGGAGCGGGCTCCGGACAACGGGCGGTGGGGCAAAAGGCGGTGGGGCGGCGGGCGCCGGGGCAGCGGGCGCCGGGGGAGCGGCTCGGCCCCGGGGATACAGTGCGGGTGCAGAGCGCGCCGCCGACCACGAGGGGTACCAGAACCGATGAGCCGCCGAGACCGCGACCGCGACGGCGCCCAGGGCCACGACCGGAAGCGGGGCACCGGCTCCCCGGTGACCGTCACGGTCTGCCGCGGCTGCTGCTGCGGCACCGAGGCGAAGCACCCCGGCGTGGACCACGCGGGGCAGTACGAGCGGCTGCGGACGGCGGTGGGAGAAGCGGGCCGGGTCCGGGCCGTCAAGTGCCTGGACGTGTGCAGCCAGTCCAACGTGGTGGTGGTCGGCCCTTCCGGTGAGGGCCGGGCCGCGGGCGGGCGGCCGGTCTGGCTCGGCTTCGTGCTGATGGACGAGATGATCGACGACATAGCGACCTGGGTGCGCGCGGGCGGCCCCGGCCTCGCCGACCCGCCCGGTCTGCTCGACCTCCAGCTGATCTCGGTCTCCCGCCGGGTCCGTGAGGCCCTGCCGGAGTGACTTCGGGGCCGGAATCCTGATCGATTGTCAGATCGTCGGCCCCGGGGTGGTTCGGCGGCCCGCACCACTACCATGACCGGTGGCGTCGAGCCGTTCCGCGCGAGGGAGGAAGACGATGACGACGGTCTGTCGGATCTGCGCGGGCACCGGCCGGACCGCCGGCCTCAGCTGCCGGACCTGCCAGGGCACCGGCACCACCGAGGTGGGCGGCGGGGGCGGCAACTGCTTCCTGTGTGACGGCACCGGGGAGTACGTGCGTTACCGGGTGGACGCGACCGGCGCCAAGCACGCCTACCGGGACGAGATCTGCCGCACCTGCGACGGCACCGGCAACCGGACCGCCACGCAGTGGGACGAACCCTCCTGACCCTCCGGCACGTTCCCCCCTCGCCGTGGTATCCGTCGACATCCGCTCAGGTGGCGCAGCCGGCGGCGGTCATGATCCGGCGTCGGATCGACGCGGACATGCCCTTTACCGAACCATGGTCGAACATTGGCGTTCGAATGGGGGACACGCTGCGACCCGTTCACCGCGCGTCCGCGTGCGATCCACGCGCCGCTGACAGAGTCCCGCGCATGGATATCCCCAACATGGGCGTGCCGGCCAAGCTTGCCGACCGCATGAGCACGGCCGAGCAGCACGAGTACCTGCGGGCCCGCTTCTCCCGCCGCCGGATGCTGCGTGCCGGTGCGGTGACCGTCGGCGCCGTCGCCGTCGGCGGCGCCCTGGGCGGCGGCACCGCCTTCGCGGCGCCGGCCGGCCCGCAGCTGCTGACGGGCGGCACGACGGACGGGATCGACGGTTCGCTGGTCGCGCCGGTCGGTCGCCACCTCCAGTTCGGCCCCGAGCCGGACACCCAGTTCCGGGTCTCCTGGCAGGTCCCGGCGCCGGTCAAGAAGCCGTTCCTGCGCTTCGGCAAGACCCCCTGGGAGCTCAGCCACAAGGTGCAGGCCGAGGTCCGCGCCCTGCACACCCCGGCGCTGACCCCCGGCAGCCAGCCGGTGGACCAGTACTACCTGCACGTGGCGCTGGAGGACCTGCACCCCGACACCACGTACTACTACGGTGTCGGCCACGAGGGCTTCGACCCCGCCTCGCAGCAGCAGATCTCCACCCTGCACACCTTCCGCACCGCGCCCTCCCGCGACCACCGCTGGGGCAAGGTGTACGAGCCGTTCACCTTCACCGCCTTCGGCGACCAGGGCGTCAGCTCGCACGCGGCGGGCAACGACCACATCATCAAGGCCCAGAAGCCGGCCTTCCACCTGCACGCCGGCGACATCTGCTACGCCGACCCGGCCGGTTCCGGCACCGACCCGGACAAGTCCGTCTACAACGCGAAGACCTGGGACGACTTCCTGGTCCAGACCGAGACGGTCGCCGCCGAGATCCCGTGGATGGTCGCCTACGGCAACCACGACGTCGAGGCCTGGTACTCGCCCAACGGCTACGGCGGCGAGAACACCCGCTTCTTCCTGCCGAACAACGGCCCGGACCCGCGCACCGTGCCCGGCGTCTACACCTTCCGCTACAAGAACGTCGGCGTCATCTCCCTGGACGCCAACGACGTCTCCTACGAGATCCCGGCCAACCTGGGCCTCTCGGCGGGCAAGCAGACCAAGTGGCTGGAGCGCACCCTCAAGGACCTGCGCAACGACGAGACCATCGACTTCGTCGTGGTCTTCTTCCACCACTGCGCCTTCTCCACCACCGTCGCGCACGCCTCCGAGGGCGGCGTCCGCGAGGCCTGGGTGCCGCTGTTCGAGAAGTACCGCGTGGACCTGGTCATCAACGGCCACAACCACATCTACGAGCGCACCGACGCCATCCTGGGCAACAAGGTCTCGAAGCAGGTGCCGAGCGGCGCCACCATCGAGCCCGAGAAGGACGGCGTGGTCTACGTGACCGCGGGCGCGGCCGGCCGCAGCCTGTACAAGTTCGACGTGCCGGACACCTACGAGGGGCACGAGAACCACCGGGACGAGGTCGCCACCTACTACTGGGGCAAGGGCAGGGTGAAGACCCCCGAGACCATCCAGTGGTCGCGGGTGCGCTACACCGGCTACTCCTTTATCAAGGTCGACGTCACCCCGGCGCACCTGGGTCAGAAGTCGGTCATGAAGGTCACCGCGCTGGCCGAGGACGGCACGCAGATCGACAACTACTCGATCCTGCGCAAGGTCGGCGAGGGCTGGGACTCCGGCCGCGACGACGACGGCGAGGGCGGCGGCTGGGGCTGGTAGCCCCGGGCGGTCGTGACGGTGCCCCGGGGTCGGAACTCCGACCCCGGGGCACCGGCGTCGGCTCTCCGGTGCTCAGCGCCGGGGGCCGTACATGATGACGGCGACCCCGGCCAGGCAGATCAGCGCGCCCACCACGTCGTAGCGGGTGGGCCGGAAGCCGTCCACGGCCACGCCCCACAGCAGTGAGCCGGCCACGAACACCCCGCCGTACGCGGCCAGCACCCGGCCGAAGGCGCTGTCCGGCTGCAGTGCCGCGACGAAGCCGTACGCGCCGAGCGCCACCACTCCCAACCCGGCCAGCCACCAGGGCCGTTGCTCGCGCACGCTCTGCCAGACCAGCCAGCAGCCGCCGATCTCGGCGAGCGCGGCGAGGACGAACAGGGCGACGGAGCGCAGGACGGTCATGACCGGTGAGCGTACGTGCTGTCAGCCCTGCCGGTACGTCGCCAGGAAGCGGCCGATCCGGTTGACGGCGGTCTCCAGGTCGTCGGCGCGGGGCAGGGTGACGAAGCGGAAGTGGTCCGGGCGGGGCCAGTTGAAGCCGGTGCCCTGGACGACGTGGATCTTCTCGCGCAGCAGCAGGTCCAGCACGAACTGCTCGTCGTCGACGATCCGGTGCACCGCCGGGTCCAGCTTGGCGAAGGCGTACAGGGCGCCCTTGGGCTTGACGCAGCTGACGCCGGGGATCTCGTTGAGCGCCTTGACCGCGATGTCGCGCTGCTCGGTGAGCCGGCCGCCGGGCAGCACCAGGTCGTTGATGGACTGGTGGCCGCCGAGCGCGGCCTGGACGGCGTACTGGGCGGGCACGTTGGGGCACAGCCGCATGCCGGAGAGCATGGTGAGGCCCTCCAGGTAGTCGGTGGCGTGCTGCTTGGGCCCGGAGACGACCAGCCAGCCGCTGCGGAAGCCGGCCACCCGGTAGGACTTGGAGAGGCCGTTGAAGGTGAGGGTGAGCACGTCGTCGGCGAGGGCGGCGAGGCAGTGGTGCTCGGTGCCGTCGTAGAGGATCTTGTCGTAGATCTCGTCGGCCAGGACCATCAGCTGGTGGCGGCGGGCCAGGTCGAGGATGCCCTCCAGCAGTTCCTTCGGGTAGACCGCGCCGGTGGGGTTGTTGGGGTTGATGACGACGATCGCCTTGGTGCGGGGGGTGATCTTGGCGGCGATGTCGTCCAGGTCCGGGTACCACTCGGCCTCTTCGTCGCACAGGTAGTGCACGGCCTTGCCGCCGGCCAGTCGGACCACGGCGGTCCAGAGCGGGTAGTCGGGCATCGGCACGAGCACCTCGTCGCCGTCGTCCACCAGCGCGGTGACGGACATCTGGATCAGCTCGGAGGCGCCGTTGCCGAGGTAGACGTCGTTGACGGTGACGCCCTGGACCCCGCGCTGCTGGTAGTACTGCACCACGGCGCGGCGGGCCGGCAGGATGCCGCGCGAGTCGCTGTAGCCGTGCGCCTTGGGCAGGTTGCGGATGATGTCCTGGATGATCTCCTCGGGCGCCTCGAAGCCGAACGGTGCCGGGTTGCCGGTGTTCAGCCGGAGGACGGTGTGCCCGGCCTCCTCCAGGGCGTTGGCCTGGTCGACCACCGGGCCCCGGATCTCGTAGCACACGTCATTCAGCTTGCTGGACTGTCGAAACTCCACCTGCGGCCTCCCGACCGTCACCACCGCTCCGTTGCTTCTGCTTTGTTCTACCAAGTTGGCACTTGGAAAGTCCAACCTTTTGGCTATGCTGATCCACATGTCACGCCGAAGCTACGACCAGTACTGCGCCGTCGCCCGCGCCCTGGACGCGGTGGGGGAACGCTGGAGCCTCCTGATCGTCCGTGAACTCCTCGGCGGCCCCCGCCGCTACACCGACCTGCACGCCGACCTGCCCGGAGTCTCCACCGACATCCTGGCCGCCCGGCTCAAGCAACTGGAGGGCGAGGGGCTGGCCACGCGGCGGCGACTGGAACGACCGGCCAACGCGACGGTCTACGAGCTGACCGAGCGCGGGCGCGAACTGCGGCCCGTCATCGAGGCACTGGGGGAGTGGGGCCTGACCGCCCTCGGCGAGCAGCGGCCCACCGACGCCGTGCGCGAGCACTGGTTCACGCCCCGCAAGTCGGGGGACGAGGCGGCGGCGGTCGCGGGCTGACGACCCGGCGAGGCGGTCCGGGCGGGGCGGTCCGGGGAGGCGGTCCGGGCGGGGCGGTCCGGGTATGTGTGGTGCGGGGGGTGCGGGGGGTGCGGTGCGGGGCGGCGGCAAGGCCCCCGTCGCCGGCCGCCGCCCCGTGGCCCCAGGGTGGCGCGGGCCGATAAACGAACGCTCGACGCGCGATGAGCGCCGAGGTCAGGGACCTCCCCGCAGGGCCCTGACGCGGGACCTCCCCGCAGGGCCGCGCAGGCGCACACGTACGATCGTCGGACCGCGAAGCCGTCCCAGGAGAGCGGAGGCCAGCCCGTGCCCACCCCCTATCGCAGCTACGTCGACTACGTCGCCCTCGGTGACTCCTTCACCGAAGGCATGTGCGACGACCTGCTGCCCGACGGCCACTACCGCGGCTGGGCCGACCGGGTCGCCTCGGCACTGGCGGCGGAGCACACCGACGGCCGCTTCCGCTACGCCAACCTCGCCGTCCGCGGCAAGCTCATCGGCCAGATCCACGACGAGCAGCTCGCCCCGGCCGCCGCCATGGGCGCCGACCTGGTCACCCTGGCCGGCGGCCTCAACGACGTGCTGCGCCCCGGCTGCGACATCGACCGGGTCGAACGGCTGCTCGGCGACTGCGCCCGCGAACTGCGGGCCACCGGCGCCACCGTCGTCCTGTTCACCAGCACCGACCCCACCCGCAGGATGGCGGGCGGCGCCCGGCTGCTGCCCACCATCCTGCGGATGAAGGCCTTCGTGCAGGAACTCGGCCGGCAGGACGGCTTCGCCGTGGTCGACCTCTTCTCCGCGCCCTGCTTCGACGACCGCCGGATGTGGGCCGAGGACCGGCTGCACCTCTCGCCGGAAGGCCACCGGCGGGTCGCCGAGGGCGTGCTGGAGGCGCTCGGCCGCCCCGCCTCCTTCGACTGGCGCGCCCCGCTGCCCGTCGCCGCCCCGCCCGGCCGCGCCGAGCGCCTGCGCGCCGACGCCCGCTGGCTGCGCACCCACCTCGGCCCGTGGATCGGCCGCCGCCTGACCGGCCGCTCCTCCGGCGACGGCCGCCCGCCGAAGCGGGCCGAGCTGCTGCCGTACTCGTAGCGGCTGCCTTCAAGCTCCCGCCTGCGGGGCGAGTTCGAAGGCAGCCCCTAGGCCGCAGCCTGCTTCGGCTCCAGGACCAGGCTCGCCATCGGGGCGTGGGTGGTCCAGCCGAGCGCGGTGTAGAGCGCCTGTCCCTCCGGGGTGCCGACCAGTACGCCGGTGCGCGCGCCCCGCTCGTACGCGGCGGACTGCAGCGTCCGCATCACGAGGGCGCCCAGGCCCCGGCGGCGGAACTCGGGCACGGTGGTGATCTGGTCGGGGACGGCCACCGGGCCGGCCAGGCCCGCCTGGCCGCGGGCCGCCGGATGCCCGGCCTCGGTGCGCACCAGCGTCCGGAGCACTCCGCCGCGCTCCCAGGTGGTCACGGTGTGGCCGGCCGGGGGCTCGGGCCGCTCGGGGGTGAGCGGGACGCTCATCAGGAAGCCCGGCGCGTCCAGCCGCCACTGCGGGCCCAGCCAGGGGCGCACGGTGTCGCCCTCGGCGAACAGCTTCAGCCAGGTGGTCGGCGCGGTGGTGGCCTCGGCGATCTTCCGGACCTCGGCCTCGGTCGGCTTGGGCAGCACGTGCCGACCCACCTCCCCGACCGGCGCGCCGACGTCGATGCTCCAGCCCCAGGGCTGGTCCACCGGCTCGGCGGAGCCGCGCGAGACGGCCCAGCCCGAGATCCACATCCGGACCAGTTCCCTGATGCCCGGCTCCGTCATGATGCCCACCCTCGCATGTAATAGTCACTTGTGCAGTTCATACCTTACAGGCGGATCGGGTGGTCTGCCCAGTAGGATTTCGGGGTTCACGGCGCCGCACCGGCGCCCAGTTGGAAGGACCCCGGAACGTGCGCGAGACCCAGCCGCCGCAGGACCCCACGGCGGCCGCGCCGACCCCGCTCCAGTCCGACTGCGGCAGCTGCTTCGGACTCTGCTGCGCCGCCCTGCCGTTCACCGCCGGCACCGACTTCGCCATGAACAAGTCCGCCGGCACCCCCTGCCGCAACCTGCAGACCGACTTCAGCTGCGGCATCCACGCGCGGCTGCGCGAGAGCGGCTTCCCGGGCTGCACCGTCTACGACTGCTTCGGCGCCGGGCAGCGGGTCTCCCAGGTGACCTTCGGTGGCCGCAGCTGGCGCGAGGAGCCGGACAGCGCCGGGCCGATGTTCGAGGTCTTCCCGATCGTGCGGCAGCTGCACGAACTCCTCCAGTACCTCACCGAGGCGCTCACCTTCGAGCCCGCCCGCCCCCTCCACGCCGAGCTGCGACAGGCCCTGGAAGAGACCGACCGGCTGGCCGGCGGCACCCCCGAGGAGATCCTCGCCGTCGACGTCCCGGCCTACCGGCAGCGCGTCAGCGAGCTCCTGCTGCGCGCCGGCGAACTCGTCCGCGCCGCCGTCCCGCGCCGCCGCGAACACCGCGGCGGCGACTTCTTCGGCGCCCGCCTGCGCGGCGCCGACCTGCGGGGCGCCAACCTGCGCGGGGCGCTCCTGGTGGCCGCCGACCTCGCCGGCGCCGACCTGCGGCTGGCCGACCTGATCGGCGCCGACCTGCGTGACACCAACCTGGCCGGAGCCGACCTCAGTACGGCCCTCTTCCTCACCCAGGCCCAGCTCCACGCCGCCCGCGGCGACGCCGCCACCCGCCTCCCGGCCGGCCTCACCCGCCCCGCCCACTGGCCCACCACGGCGCTGCCGGTGGCGGCCCCGGCGGCCAAGCCCCGGTCCCGGTCCGGTGCCGGGTCTGCTGCCGGGTCCGGGTCCGCGTCCGAGGCCGGTTCCGGTTCCGGCAAGTCCGGCGGCCGGCCGGCCCGGGGGCGTCGCCACTAGAGCGGCCCAGGGGCTACTGGCCCACCCGGCCGTCGACGCACTCGCGTAGCAGGTCGGCGTGCCCGCAGTGCCGGGCGTACTCCTCGACCCGGTGCAGCAGCACCTCCCGGATCGCGATCCCGCCCTTCCCGACCCGCTTGCCCAGGTCGGCGTACCCGGCCAGCGCGGCGTCCGTCGCGGCCTGCTCGCGTTCGAGGTCCCGGAACGAGGCCTCCACCACGGCCTGTTCGGCCACCGCCCCCTCGAAGTCGGCGTCCCGCGTGCCGTAGAGCTTGGGCAGCGGCTCGTCCTCGGTGAGCCAGTTGCGCCAGTCCCGCTCGACCTCGGCCAGGTGCCGGACCAGCCCGAGCAGGGACATCGTCGACGGCGGGACCGAGCGGCGGGCCAGCTGTTCGGCGTCCAGGCCCTCGCACTTCATCCGCAGGGTCAGCCGGTAGTTCGTCAGGTAGTCCTCCAGCGTCCCGAGTTCGCCGTCGGGGCTGGGGCCTTCGCTGTTGCGGGGGTCTGCGTCCGGGTCGGCCCACATGTCGGGGTAGACGGTCGCCTCGGTCCATCGCGCGGGTTGCTCGGTCATACCGTGCATGGTTGTCGCAAACCGCCCCTGCCCGCCACCGAGTTATCGCCGCAGGCGCACGGGAAGTCGGCCGGTCCGACTTCCGGTGCGGGCAACGGCGCGGCTCAGTCGGTGAGCAGGCGGGCGCGCAGGTCGGCGATCCGGTCGCGGTCGATGCCGAGGGTGCCGGTGAGGTAGCCGTCGACGGAGCCGTAGCGGGCGGCGAGGTCGGCGAGGGTGAGGCGGATGACGGTCTCCGGGGCGCGGCCGTAGCCGGGCCAGCGCAGGACGCGGTCGGGGTGGGCGGCGTGCCAGTCGGCGACGAAGTGCGGGGTGGCGAGCTCGGTGAGGGCGAAGTCGGCGGCGATGTCGTCCTCGGCGACGCCCAGCAGGGTGAGCAGCAGGGCGGCGATGAGCCCGGTGCGGTCCTTGCCGGAGGCGCAGTGGAAGACGACCGGGGCGTCGGCGGCCGCGATCACGTCCAGGACCTGGCGGATCTCCTTCACCCCGTCCTCGGCGACCTCGGCGAAGCGGTCGGCGAGGTAGCGCCATGGGTCGAGCTCCGGGTCGATCTCGGCCTGGTCGTAGGGGCGGTGCTCGATCGACAGGTTGTGGTATTCCAGTCCGTCGACGTCGGGCACCCGGCCCTTGGCGGCGATCTCCCAGGGATAGCGGAGGTCGATCACGGTCCGGACGCCGAGGGCCCGGAGCTTGTCGAGGTCGGCGGGCGAGGTGAGCTTGCCGAGCGAGTCGGAGCGGTAGAGCAGGCCCCACCGTACGGACCGTCCTCCGGCGGCCGGATAGCCGCCCAGGTCGCGGAAGTTGTGCAGGGCATCGAAGGTGTGGTGACGCGTCGTCATGCGCGGCACTCTAGGGCAGGCCGCTAGCCGGCGGCGGGCCGGCCGTAGCCGTGGGCGAGGAGGTCGAAGGCGCGGGTGGCGTCGCCGGCGGCCTCGGCGTGCAGGTCGTCGGGGGTGCGGCCGTCCTGGATGCGGCGCCAGTTGTGCAGGGCGAGGACGCGCTGGGTGGCGGTGACCTGGGCGGCGAGCAGTGCGGCGGTGAGCTCGCGCGGCTCGGGGAGGTCGGGGGCCTCGCGCAGGGCGTCGGCCAGGGACCGTTCGGCGCGGGCCACGTACTCGCCGACCCGGGCGGCCAGGCTCGGGGTGCCGTAGACGAGGGCGGTGAAGGCGAGGACGGCGGGGTGGTCGTTGAGGCCGGTGACGGGGTCGCGCCGGGTCAGGCCGGTCAGGAAGTCCCGGAGCAGGGCGTCGAGCACCGGTTCGCCGGCGAGCCGGTTGCGGACGACCTCGGCGGCCTGCTCCTGGTGGTCGGCGAAGCGGTGGACGACCAGGTCCTCCTTGCTGGGGAAGTAGGAGAACAGGGTCGGCTTGGAGACCTCGGCGGCCGCCGCGACCTCCGCCACCGACACCTGGTCGAAGCCGTGCTCCAGGAAGAGCGCGATGGCCGCCTCGGAGATGGCCCGCCGGGTCTGCTCCTTCTTGCGCTCGCGCAGTCCGCTCATGCCGTCAGGCTAGCAGAAACCTTGACTCGGGAAGGGATTTTACCCGGTCGCCGTGTCGGCGCGGCGCCGTCAGGAGTTGATCGACTCCAGGATCCGGCGGATCGACTCCACTACCGGGGCGCCCGCCGTCACCAGGGAGGCGACGCCGGAGATGTTCCGCAGCGCGCGGCGCAGGACGGACGGCGGCGTGGCGGTGCCGTCGCCGATGGCCTCCAGTGACTCGTCCAGCACCTCGCGGTCCTCCGCCGGGACCTGCCCGCGCAACGCGTGCACGGCGGCGACGAGTTCGCGCATCGCCGCCCGGGGGTCGGCCGGGGCCTGGTGCTTGACGATGCCGATGTTGTGGTCGCCGTGCTGGGTGACGGAGTCGCCGAAGTGGATGTCGCCGCTCATCGGCCGACCTGCTTCCCTATGTTGTGGTTGCCGTACTGGTTGATCCGGTCTCCGATGTGGACGTTCTCCACCTGGAGGGCGAACTCGGCCTGGGGGTTGTCGATCGCGTCCATGATCATCTGGATCAGGTCGCCGATCTGCCGCGGGTCGTGGCTCACCACCGCGGTGGTCGAGGAGTTGGAGGTCTCGATGACCAGCTTGTACAGCGCCCGCTGGCGCAGCCTGGTGACCAGACGGTAGACGATGAAGACCAGACCGACGAGCACCAGCAAGCCGGGGACGACCGCCGCCTGCGACTTCTCGAGGGAGTTCTGGACGAGCGCGCCGAGGGTGGCGGTGGCGAACACCAGCGCGAACAGCTGCCGGACGAACCGGATGATCGTTCGCGAGCGCTTGGGCGGCCACCAGACCAGCTGCCGCGCCCGGGCGATGTGCTGCAGCGGGTACGCGTCGCCACCGATCCACAGCACCCGCCGGCTCACGCTGACGTCGATCACGTTCCGTGCCAAGTCCGTTCCCCCTGCCCCTAGTGGCACAGGAACCATAGCAACCGACGCCGACATCGTGACGTGGAGTCAAGAGGGCGGCTCAGGAGTGAGAGTCAGGAGGGCGGGTCAGGACGCCGCCCGGCGGGCGGTGACTTCGATCTCGATCCGCATCCGGGGGTCGGCGAGCCCGCACACCTGCATCGTGGCGGCCGGGCGGACGTCGCCGAAGCAGCGGCGCAGGACCGGCCAGCAGGGCTCGAAGTCCGCGCGCTCGGGCAGCAGGTAGCGCACCCGGACCACGTCGGTGAAGCCGCAGCCCGCCTCGGCCAGCGCGGCCGCGATGTTGCGCAGGCACTGCTCGGCCTGCTCGACCACGCCCTCGGAGATGGTCATGGCCGTGTAGTCGAACCCGGTCGTCCCGGACACGTGGACCCAGTCGCCGTCCACCACGGCACGGGCGTAGCCGATCTGCTCCTCGAAGGTCGAACCGCTGAGGATCGCGCGTCGCTCTGTCATGCCGGGAACGCTAGGTGGGCTGCGGGGATACGTCCAACACTCCGAGCGGGATGATCTGATATCCCTGGAGGTATGGAGCGCCCCGAACTCCCCCTCCCACAGCTGCACGCCTTCGCCGTGCTCGCCGAGGAACTGCACTTCGGCCACGCCGCCGCCCGCCTCGGCATCGCCCAGCCGCCGCTGAGCCAGCAGATCCGGCGACTGGAGGAGAAGGTCGGCCACCCGCTGTTCCGGCGCGACCCCGGCGGCGTCGCCCTCACCCCGGCCGGCCGCGAACTCCTGCCCGCCGCACGGCGGGCGCTGACCGACCTCGCGGACGCGCTGGCCGCCGCCCGCGCCGTCGGCAGCGGCGAGGCCGGCCGGCTGCGGATCGGCTTCTCCGCCTCCCTCGCCCTGACCGTCCTGCCCGGCCTGCTGGACACCTTCCGGCAGCGCCGGCCCGCCGTGCACCTGGACGTGCGCGAGATGACCAGCGCGCCGCAGCTCGCCGCGCTGCACGACCGGAGCATCGACGTGGGGCTGCTGCGCGAACCGCCGACGGACGAGCCGGAGCTGCGCTTCCGGACGATCCTCACCGAGCCGTTCGTGGCCGTGCTGCCGGCGCACCATCCGCAGGCCCGCCGACGGACCGCCCGGCTCGCGGAGTTGGCGGACGAGCCGTTCGTGCTGCTGCCCCGGGAGGACGGGCCGCAGCTGTACGACCGGATCACCGGCCTGTGCGCCGGGGCGGGCTTCACCCCGCGGATCGGGCAGCACGCGGTGGAGTGGCAGACGGTGTGCGCGCTGGTCGGGGCCGGACTGGGCGTCTCGCTGGCCCCGGCGAGCATCCGGCGGATCCGCCTGCGGGGCGTCGCCTTCCGCCGCGTCGAGCCCGGCACCGCCCGCACCCGGGTCGCCGTCGCCTGGCGTGCCAACGACCCCAACCCCCTGGTGCGCCACCTGCTCGCGGCCGTCGACGAGGAGCAGCAGGCGGAGCCCTAGGCTCTAGACGCTGCGGTCGGCCAGCACCTCGCGGACGACGTGGCGGGCGTTGGCGGTCAGGGCCTGGTCGGTGTGCCGGTAGTACGGGATCGTCACCAGGGCGATCGAGAAGGCCCAGGCGCGGCCGCGGGCCCACATGGCGTCGTCGGCACGCAGGGCGGCGCGGAAGGCGGGGCGGGCGGCGGCGGGCAGCAGGTTCCAGGCGGCGATCAGGTCGGCGGTCGGGTCGCCGACGCCCATCAGGGCGAAGTCGATGACCGCGGCGAGCCGGCCGGTCCGGGAGACCAGCAGGTTGCCGGGGGTGAGGTCGCCGTGCATCCAGACCGGCGGTCCGGCGTAGTCGGGCAGGCGCAGGGCCTTGTCCCACAGGGCGGTTGCGGCCGCGGTGTCGATGGAGCCGGCGAGCTGGGCGATGGCCGCGCGGGTCGCGCCGTCCCGGGAGGCGAGCGGGACGCTGCGGTGGCCGGCCGGGGCGTCGGTCGGGTTGACGGTGCGCAGGGCGTTGACGAAGCCGGCCAGGTCGCGGGCGAGCGCGTCGGGCGCGGCGAGGACGCCGACCGCGGGGTTGACGCCGTCGATCCAGTGCAGCACCGACCACTCCCACGGGTAGCCCGCGGCGGGCCGGCCGATCGCGAGCGGGGCGGGGACCGGCCGCGGCAGCCGTGGTGCCAGCCGGGGCAGCCACTGGTGCTCCCGGCGGACGTCTCCGGCCGCCCACTCCACCCGGGGCAGCCGGACGGCGAGTTCGGGCCCGAGGCGGAACATCGCGTTGTCCGTCCCGGCGGAGCCGACCGGCGTGATGGGAAGGCGCTCCCACTGCGGGAACTGGGCGGAGATCAGGCGTCTCACCAGGGCCGCGTCGACCACCGGCTCGTTGGGGTGCATCCGGGTGGCAGCGCACATGCCCGGCAGCGTACAGCTCCGGTCGTTTTCGTTCAGGCGTATTCCCGAAGTGTGCGGACTTATAGGCTGACGGCATGGTGATCAGTCAGCAGACGCCGGGAGAACGCCGGGCCCTGCACGCGGCCCTGGCCGTGCTGGCGCTGCTCGTCCTGCTCGGTGCGGTCGGGCAATACAGCGAGCGCCCGGGCGGCCTGCTGGTGCTGCGCGACTGGTTCGACCGGCCGCTGCTGCTGTGCACCGTCGCGCTGCCGCTGCTGCTGGTGGTGCTGTACTGCGTCACCTGGTCGGCCTGGATCCGGGTGGTCCTGGGCGTCGGCGTGCTGCTGACGGCCGCGGCGACGGTGCCGCTGTGGATCTTCCTCGACGACCCGCGGTCCACCGCGACGCGGCCGGCACCCGACCGCTCCGACCGGCGGATCGTCCGGCAGGAGGAGCCCGGGATGCTCAGCACCGCCCAGTGGGTCTTCGTCGACCAGGGCACCGGCCTGACCACCCGCCGCTGGCAGGTCGCCTACGCGGGCTTCCGGTACGGCGACGGGGTCGACGCCGCCTGGGACGGCCCGGACCGGATCAGGCTGACCTACGGCAGCCGGACGGCGGTGATCGACCTCGCCGCCGACGGCCGGCCCGACGGCTCGCTCACACTGGAGTGACCCGCACCCCGACCGTGCCGCCCTTGCCGAAGCGCAGCACGTTCGCGGTCAGCGCGATCGCGCACAGCAGCCCGTACTTGCGCCGCAGCAGCTTGCGGTAGGCGGGCGCCCGGGCCGGGTCGAGCACGGCGGTGGCCGGGACCTGGGCGCCGAGCAGGTTGCCGCGGATGTCGCTCGGGCCGACCAGCACGTCGGAGCGGTTGCGCAGGCGCTTGACCTTGCCGGTCTTCGTCACGGTGGTGAAGACCAGCGCGTCGCCGTCCCGCGCGACCCAGACCGGGGTGGCGACCGGGGTGCCGTTCCTCCGGTAGGTGGTGAACAGCAGGTACTTGGCGGCGGCGAGCCGCTCCACCTCGGCGGCAGCGTCCAGAGTGTCCATGCCCGCCAGCCTAGGAAGCGGCAACTGGGCATCGCTTGAGCCTTCTTGGGGCCGCCGGCCGGGCACGCCACGCCCGGCCGCCCCGGGTACGGCCGGGCGTCGTCGTCGGCACCTGCCAGAATGCAGGGCGTAACGGCGAAAGCACTGAAGGAGAAGGTGACCGGCTTCGTGACCACGCCAGCCGAACAGGTGGCCCGCCAGGCCCAACAGGCGATCGAGCGCAAGATCGCCGAGGAACTGGGCGTCCGCGAGGGGCAGGTGAAGGCGGCCGTCGACTTGCTCGACGGCGGCTCGACCGTTCCCTTCGTGGCCCGCTACCGCAAGGAGGTCACCGGCTCCCTCGACGACGCCCAGCTGCGCAGCCTGGAGGAGCGGCTGCGCTACCTGCGCGAACTGGAGGAACGCCGGGCGGCCGTCCTGGAGTCGATCGAGTCCCAGGGCAAGCTGGACGACGCGCTGCGCGCCCGGGTGCTGGCCGCCGACTCCAAGGCCCGGCTGGAGGACATCTACCTGCCGTTCAAGCCGAAGCGGCGCACCAAGGCGCAGATCGCCCGCGAGGCGGGGCTGGAGCCGCTGGCCGACACCCTGCTCGCCGACCCCTCGCAGGACCCGACGGCGCTCGCCGGCGGGTACCTCAACGAGTCGGTGGCGGACGCCCCGGCGGCCCTGGAGGGGGCCCGGGCGATCCTGGTCGAGCGCTTCGGCGAGGACGCCGACCTGGTCGGCTCGCTGCGCGAGCGGATGTGGACCCGCGGCCGCGTGGTCGCCACGGTCCGCGCCGGCAAGGAGCAGGACGGCGCCAAGTTCGCCGACTACTTCGACTTCTCCGAGCCGTTCACCAAGCTCCCCTCGCACCGCATCCTGGCGATGCTGCGCGGCGAGAAGGAGGAGGTGCTCGACCTCGAACTCTCGCCCTACGACGGCGAGTCCGAGGGCGACCTGCCCGGCGAGAACGACTACGAGCAGCGGATCGCCGCCCGCTTCGGCATCGCCGACCGCGGCCGCCCGGCCGACAAGTGGCTCGGCGACACCGTCCGCTGGGCCTGGCGCACCCGGATCCTGGTGCGCCTCGGCATCGACCAGCGCGCCCGGCTGCGCGCCGAGGCCGAGGACGAGGCGGTGCGCGTCTTCGCCGCCAACCTGCGCGACCTGCTGCTCGCCGCCCCGGCCGGCACCCGCGCCACCATGGGCCTGGACCCGGGCTTCCGCACCGGTGTGAAGGTCGCCGTGGTGGACGCCACCGGCAAGGTCGTCGCGTACGACACGATCTACCCGCACCAGCCCGCCAACAAGTGGGACGCGGCCCTGCACACCCTGGCGGCGCTGGCGAAGAAGCACGACGTCGACCTGGTCGCGATCGGCAACGGCACCGCCTCCCGGGAGACCGACAAGCTCGCCGAGGACCTGATCAAGCGCCACCCCGAGCTGAACCTCACCAAGGCGATGGTCAGCGAGGCCGGCGCCTCGGTCTACTCGGCCTCCGCGTTCGCCTCGCAGGAGCTGCCGGAGCTGGACGTGTCGATCCGCGGCGCGGTCTCGATCGCCCGCCGTCTCCAGGACCCGCTGGCCGAACTGGTCAAGATCGACCCCAAGTCGATCGGCGTCGGCCAGTACCAGCACGACCTGAGCGAGGTGAAGCTCTCCCGCTCGCTGGACGCCGTGGTCGAGGACTGCGTCAACGCCGTCGGCGTGGACGTCAACACCGCCTCTGCGCCGCTCCTCACGCGGGTCTCCGGCATCACCGGCACGCTCGCCGACAACATCGTCGCCCACCGCGACGCCAACGGTCCGTTCCGCACCCGCAAGCAGCTCAAGGACGTCGCCCGGCTCGGCCCCAAGGCCTTCGAGCAGTGCGCGGGCTTCCTGCGCATCCCCGGCGGCGAGGACCCGCTGGACGCCTCCAGCGTGCACCCCGAGGCCTACCCGGTGGTGCGCCGCATCCTCGCCGCGACCGGCGGGGAACTGCGCGAGCTGATCGGCAATGGCGCCGCGCTGCGGGCGCTGAAGCCCGGCGACTTCGCGGACGACACCTTCGGCGTCCCGACCGTCACCGACATCCTCGGCGAACTGGACAAGCCCGGCCGCGACCCGCGCCCGGCCTTCCGCACCGCGGTCTTCAAGGAGGGCGTCGACAAGATCGGCGACCTGGAGGTCGGCATGGTGCTGGAGGGCGTGGTCACCAATGTCGCCGCCTTCGGCGCCTTCGTGGACGTGGGCGTCCACCAGGACGGGCTGGTGCACGTCTCGGCGCTGTCCAGGAACTTCGTCAAGGACCCGCGCGAGGTGGTCAAGCCCGGCGACATCGTGAAGGTCCGGGTGCTCACGGTGGACGTGCCGCGCAAGCGGATCGGGCTCACCCTGCGGCTGGACGACGAGGTCGGGCGCGAGCGCGGCGACCGGGGCGGCGACCGCGGTGACCGTGCGGACCGGGGCGAGCGGCAGGCCCGTCCGCCGCGCCAGGAGCGGCGCGGCAGCGGGCAGGGCGGCCAGGGTAACCAGGGTGGTCAGGGCGGACGCGGTGGCCAGGACCGGCGCGGCGGCGGCCAGGGCGGTCAGGGTGGCGGCGGCGCGGCACCGGCCAACAGTGCCATGGCGGACGCGCTGCGCCGGGCCGGCCTGACCGGTGGCGGCGCCGGCGGCGCGGGCGACCGGCGCTCCGGGCGGCGCTGAACCGGCGCTGACCGGCTGGGTGAACGAAGTCGGGGCCGGTGGACGTTCGCGCGTCCACCGGCCCCGCCGTCGTGCCGGTCGCAGTGCCCGTCGTAGTGCGGTGCCGGTCAGACCAGGAGTTTGTCCTTGGCCTTCTGGTACTCCTCGTCGGAGATGGCGCCCTTCTCCTTGAGGGCCGCGAGTTTCGCCAGGTCGTCGACGTGGCTGCCGCCGCCGGCGGTCGGCTCCGTCCCGGCCGCGTCCCGGATGTAGGACTTGAACGCGGCTTCGGACCGTTGTGCCTGCTCGATGTCGCGTGTGCTCATCGATTGCCCGCGTGCGATCAGGTACGCGAGGATGCCGATCAGCGGCAGGAAGATCACCAGGACCAGCCAGCCGGCCTTGCCCCAGCCGCTGAGGTCGTGGCTGCGGAAGATGTCCGTGATGATCTTGAACAGCAGGAAGAACCAGAGGATCCAGAGGAACAGCTCCAGCATCGTCCAGAAGATGTTGAGCACCGGGTAGTCCACGGCCAGCGATGTGGTGTCCATGGATGAGTCATATCACCACAAAACAGACATCGTCGCCCGATGCTCCGCCGTTCCAGTGGTCTTCCCCGACCGCGGGAATACCTCGGCCGGTCGACGGCCTCGGCCCGGACAGGGCCGGCTCGGCCTCAGCCCCGTCCGGCCCGGCCCCGCAGTTCGACCGCCAGGCCGATCAGCTCGCCCCACCAGGCGTCGTGCCCGCTCAGCAGCAGCCGCTGCGCCTCGGCGACGGGGACCGTACGGACCTCGACCACCTGCTCGCCGTCCGCCGGGTTGGTCGGCGAGGACTCCAGCACGACCTCGCCCCAGCCCCACAGCCAGGCCTTCTCCGGGTGTGGCTGCCACGGCCGGTACGGCACCGGATCGTCGGTGCGGCAGCGGTGCGCGCCCAGCCAGCCCGGCTCGCCGAGCAGCCGGGCGCCCGCCTCCTCGCGCAGTTCGCGCTCCAGGCAGGAGGCGACGCTCTCGTCCTGCTCGCGGGTGCCGCCGGGCAGGAACCAGTGGTCCCGGTCGTCCCGGCAGAGCACCACCTCGCCGTCCGCGAAACCGACCAGGTGGATGTTGGTGACCAGTGAGTCCGGCGGCATCTCGATGGAGAACTGCGCGTCGTACCGCCCCCAGCTCCAGTGCTGCGGCGCGTGCAACGCCGGGAAGCGGGCGGCGAGTTCGGCGGCTCTGGCGGAGGTGTCGGTGCGGTCCGTGGTATCGGTCATTCGGTGATCGTAGTGCCGGTCGGGAAACGGCGGGGAGCGGTCGGATGGACGAGGGCGATGTCGGACGTGGAGATGGCGCGGGGCCGGCGCGGGCGCAGCGTGTCGGTCGGTGCGCCGACCCAACTCCCCAGCGAGATCTCGGCGGTGATGCCCGGTCCGAAGCCGGCGATCAGTCCGGTGGTGCCCTCGGAGACGCCGCCGTCGTCGAACAGCCGGGCGAGGGCGTCGAAGACGACGGCGCTGGCGATGTTGCCGCGCTCGGTGAGCGTCGCGCGGCTGTAGCGGAAGGTGGCCGGCTCCAGGTTGAGGAAGCGGCACAGGTCGTCCAGGATGCGTGGGCCGCCGGCGTGCACGATGTAGAAGCCGAGCCCGGAGACGTCCCAGCCGTGCTCGCCGGCCAGGCCGCGCAGTGCGGGCGCGAGCATCTCCATCGTGCCGGGTACCCGCCGGTCCAGCTGGAAGTGGAAGCCGGTGTCCCTCACCCCGTACGAGATCCAGTCCTCGGTGCCCGGGACGAGGTGCGAGCCGTTGCGCTCGATCTGCACGCCGCGCCCGCCGTGCCCGCGCATCACCACGGCGGCCACCGCGTCCCCGAACAGGCCGTTGGAGAGTAGCGAGCCCACGCCGAGGTCGGTCGGCTGGTAGCAGAGCGAGCAGAACTCGCAGGCGACGATGAGCACGTTGGCGCCCGGGTAGGCGCGGCAGAAGTCGTGCGCGCGGTTGACGGCGGCGCCGCCGGCCGCGCAGCCGAGCTGGGCGATGGGCACCTGGCGGGTGTCGGAGCGGAAGCCCATGGTGTTGATCAGCCATGCGGTCATCGACGGCATCATGAAGCCGGTGCAGGACACGTAGACCATCAGGTCGATGTCCCGGGCGGTCAACTCGGCGTACTCGAGGGCGCGTTCGATCGCCTCGGGGACGCGGCGCTTGGCCTCGCGCTCGTACACCTCGTTGCGGACGGTGAAGCCCGGGTGGGTGAGGGTCCGCTCGATCGGCTGGACCAGGTGCCGGGTCCGCACCCCGGTGTTCTCGATCAGCCGCAGGGCCAGGCCGAGTTCGGGGTGGCCGGCGTGCAGGGTGCGGGCCAGGGCGAGGGTCTCGTCGAGGGTGATGACGTGCTCGGGTACGGCGATGGCGGGGCGGCAGAGTGTTGCCATGGGCGTGGGTCTCCCCTGGGGGCCTGCGGGCAGGCCGGTGGATGCCTGGAACGGTACGGGCGCGGCGGCGGTGGCGGGCGCGGCGGTGGCGGGCGGGGGAGCTGCTACCAGGCCACCGGCAGGGTGCGCGGGAACCGCCAGATCGAGCCGGAGTCCCAGTCGAGGTCGGCGGGTTCGGCGGCCAGCCGCAGGTCGGGGAAGCGCCGCAGCAGGGTGCCGATGGCGACCTGCAGCTCCATCCGGGCGAGGTGCGAGCCGAGGCAGTGGTGCTGGCCGTAGCCGAAGGCCATGTGGGTGGGCTCGCCGCGGTCGAGGTCCAGCTCGTCGGGGCGCTCGTAGACCGCCGGGTCTCGGTTGGCGGTCAGGTAGGAGACGTGCACCGCCTCGCCGGCCCGGATCAGCACCCCGCCCAGCTCGACGTCCTCGGTGGCGACCCGGGCGATGCCGACGCCCTGGCGGAACGGGATGAAGCGCAGCAGCTCCTCCAGGGCGCGCGGCAGCAGGTCGGGCTGGGCGCGGAGCTTGGCGAGCTGCTCGGGGTGGGTGAGCAGGGTGTAGGTGATGTTGCCGAGCTGGTAGGTGCTGGTGTCGTGGCCGGTGACCAGCAGGACCATCGCCATGACGGTCAGTTCGTCGGCGTCGAGCAGTTCGTCGCCGTCGCGGGCGGTGGCGAGGGCGCTGATCAGGTCCTCGCCGGGGTCGGCGCGGCGGGCGGCGGTCAGCTCGCTGAAGTAGCCGCGCAGGGCGGCCTTGGCGGCTTCCTGGCCGTCCCGGCTGGCCGGGCCCATCCGCATCATCGCGACGGCGTGGCCGCGGAGTTCGGCGCGGTCGGCTTCGGGGATGTCCAGCAGGTCGCAGATGGTGGTGAGCGGGAGCCGGCCGGCCAGGAAGTGCATCAGGTCGGCGGGGGAGCCGTGCTCCGCCATCTCGTCGTAGTAGCCGTCGACGGTCCGCTGGGTGGCGGGGCGCATCCGCTCGACCTGGCGGTTGGTGAAGCCCTGGGCGACCAGTCGGCGGAGCCGGTTGTGGGCGGGCGGGTCCATCAGGTTGATCGCCTCGGACTGGGCGATCGGGGCGGGCGTCATCCGGGGAAGGTCGCGGCCGATGCCCGCGGCGCGGCTGAAGCGGCGGTCGGTGGTGACCACCCGGACGTCCTCGTAGCGGGTGGCCAGCCAGGCCTCGCCCTCGCCGTGCGGCAGCCGGATCCGGGCGATCGGGGCCTCGGTGAGCAGCCGCTTGAGGAGGGGGTCGAACTCCAGGCCGTCGGTGTGGTGGAAGGGGCAGTCCCACACGAGGGGAGTGGTGGTCACGGGCCTGTCCAATGGTCTTCGTCATGCCGGGTGATGCCGCCCGCGGTGGATCTTCCGTTCGGGCGCGGACATGCAGATGTTGCCCCATGAACTGGCAAAACGGGGGATTCGACGTGGAGTTAGCTCTAATGAGTGAGATGAATGATTGTCATGTGAACTGCCTTATTTGTGAGGCGAGTTGATGGTCAGCCGCCGCCCCGTGCGACCAGCCCGGTCTCGTAGGCGAGGACCACCGCCTGCGCCCGGTCGCGCAGGTTCAGCTTGGCGAAGATCCGGGCCACGTGCGTCTTCACCGTCGACTCGCTGAGGGTGAGTTCGCGCGCCAACTCGGTGTTGGAGAGCCCGCGTCCGAGCAGGGCGAGCACCTCCGCCTCGCGCGGGGTGAGCGGGGCGAGGTCGCGGTGCAGCGGCGGGCCGTCGGCACCGGGAGCCGCACGCGGGGCGCCGGCCGCGAAGCGCTCGACCAGCCGTCGGGTGATCGAGGGTGCGAGCAGGGCGTCCCCGGTGTCCACCAGCCGTACGGCGGCGGCGAGGTGGGCGGAGGTGACGTCCTTGAGTAGGAAGCCGCTGGCCCCGGCGGACAGGGCGGCGTAGACGTAGTGGTCGAGGTCGAAGGTGGTCAGCATGATCACCCGGCAGTCCGGTACCCGGGCGAGGATGCGCCGGGCGGCCTCCAGGCCGTCCATGCCGGGCATCCGGATGTCCAGCAGGGCGACGTCCGGCCGGTGCAGGACGGCGGCGGCCACCGCCCCGGCGCCGTCGCCGGCCTCGGCGACCACGTCGATGCCGCGCGCGGTCAGGATCATCCGGAAGCCGGTGCGGACCAGCTCCTGGTCGTCGGCGATCACCACCCGGGGGCGGCGCTCCTGGTGCTCTTCCTCCACGGTGCCCTCCGTCGTCTGCTCCGTCGTCTGCCCGGTCGCCCGCGCTGTCGCCCGCTCCGTCACGGCCGGTCCAGCGGGATGCGGGCGCGGACCCGGTAGCCGCCGCCGAGCCGGCGCCGGGCGTCCAGGTCCCCGCCGTACACGGCGACGCGCTCGCGCAGGCCGATCAGCCCGCGCCCGGCGCCGTCGGCCGGCCGCGGTGCCGGGGCGGGCGCGCCGGGGCCGGCCGGGGCACCGGACAGCACGCTCGGCCCGCTG
Source organism: Kitasatospora sp. NPDC051164 (assembly GCF_044455625.1). NCBI lineage: Bacteria > Bacillati > Actinomycetota > Actinomycetes > Kitasatosporales > Streptomycetaceae > Kitasatospora > Kitasatospora sp. NPDC051164. The sequence goes on from NZ_JBITFB010000008.1 coordinate 168,101, forward strand.
TTCAGCACCTCGACCCGCAGGAAGTGGTCCGCGTAGCGCACCGTCACCTCCGCCGTCACCCCGTCCCCGTGCTTGAGCGCGTTGGTCAGCGCTTCCTGGACGATCCGGTACGCCGTCACGTCGATGCCGGCGGGCAGCGGCCGGGGCTCGCCGGAGATCCGGACCTCGACCGGCAGCCCGGCGAAGGCGAACCGGTCGATCAGCGGGCTCAGCCGGCCCAGGCTCGGCTGCGGCGCGAGGTCCTCCCCGTCCGCCTCCTCGCTGCCGTCCGCGGCGGGGGCGAGCAGGCCGAGCAGGTGCCGCAGTTCGGTCATCGCGTCCCGCCCGGCGGCCTCGACGGCGCCCATCGCCGCCGCCGCCTCCTCGGGCATGGTGGCCAGCACCTCGCGCGCCGCCCCGGCCTGCACCACCATCAGACTCACGTTGTGGCTGACGATGTCGTGCAACTCGGCGGCGATCCGCGCCCGTTCGGCGTCCACGGCGGTACGGGCGGCGCTCTCGCGCTCCCGTTCCAGCAGCCAGCCGCGCTCGCCGATGGCCGCCCGGTGCAGCCGCCGCGCCCGGGCCAGCGCCACGGCCAGCCAGCCCGCGCCCACGCCCGCCGTCCCCGCCACCGCGAGGGCGGCCCATTCCAACCCCGTTCCCCACACGGCGCCAGCTTCCCAGGTCACGGCATGATCCACATCATCCGGGAGTGCCGGGCCCGTACATCCCCGGTACTACGGCCGCCCGCGGTTACACCTCGGGTGGGACGTACCGGCGGGGCGCCCGCGCCTACCGTCGTCCACCATGAGCAACGACCACGACGGGACCTCCCGGCCGGACGACGCGCAGGTCGTCGTCGAGCTGTCCGGGGTCCACAAGGAGTTCGGCGACGCCAGGGCCCTCGACGGCGTCGACCTGCGGATCCGGGCGGGCGAGGCGGTCGCCGTGATGGGCCCCTCGGGGTGCGGCAAGTCCACCCTGCTGAACATGGTGGCCGGCCTGGACCGGCCCACCTCCGGCACCGTCCGGGTCCAGGGACAGGACCTCGGGCAACTGAACGAGACCGGCCTGGCCCTCTTCCGCCGCCGACACGTCGGCATGATCTTCCAGTTCTTCAACCTGATCGACGACCTCCCGGCCCTCGACAACGTCGCCCTCGCCGCCCAGCTGACCGGCACCACCGCCCGCCAGGCCCGCCGCCGCGCCCTGGAACTGCTGGACGAACTCGGCGTCGCCCACCGCAAGGACGTCTACCCGGCCGCGCTCAGCGGCGGCGAGCGCCAGCGGGTCGCGGTGGCCCGGGCCCTGATGAACCGTCCGGCCCTGCTGCTGGCCGACGAGCCGACCGGCGCGCTGGACAGCCGCTCCGGCGAGCAGGTGATGGACCTGCTGATCGACCTCAACCAGATCGGCCAGACCCTGCTGATCGTCACCCACGACCCCAACCTGGCCACCCGCTGCGCCAGCCGGCTGGTCGAGGTCGCGGACGGCAAGGTGGCGCGCGAGCGGATGCTGGAGGCGTCGTCGTGAGCGAGCGAAGCGAGGGAACCATCAAGAGGTGCGTGTTGCGCAAAGCGCCCGCCGAGCGCAGCGAGGTGGGCGCATGAGCGGGGCTGTCTGGCGGGCGTCGCGGGCGGCGGTGAAGCGCCGCCGGGTGCAGACCATCGTGATCGGCCTGGTCGTCTTCTGCTCCACCGCGACCGTGCTGCTCGCCCTCGCGGTGATCAGCGCCGCCCGGGCCCCGTTCGACGCCGCCTTCGAGGCCGAGCACGGCGCCCACGTCAGCGCCGTCTTCGACCCGGCCAAGGCCTCGGCGGACCAACTGGCCGCCACCGCCCACCGGCCGGGCGTCGAGGCCGCCGCCGGGCCCTTCGACGAGGCCGTGGTGACCATCCCCACCGACTGGGTCGGCCACCCGCCGGGCCCGCTGACCCTGGTCGGCCGGCCCGACCCGGCGGCCGCGCCGGTGGACCGCGCGGAACTGCTGTCCGGCCGCTGGGCCACCGCACCCGGGGAGATGGTCATGGCCACGGCCGGGGGCTCCGCAGAGGGACACATCGGCACGTCGATCACCACCGGCACCGGGCTCAAGCTCACCATCGTGGGCTCCGCATCCACGATGAGCCGGTCCGCCGGCGGCTGGGTCACCCCCCAGCAGGCGGCCGCCCTGCACCCCACCGGCCGGCAGATGCTCTACCGCTTCACCGACGCGGGCACCGAACAGCAGCTCACCACCTCGCTCGCCAACGCCACCGAGGGCCTGCCCGGGGACGCCGTCGCCAGCGGGCAGTCCTACCTGGTGCTCAAGCAGGCCTTCTCGGCGGGTGCCGACGCCTACCTGCCGCTGATGACGGTCTTCGGCGTGCTCGGCCTGATCGTCGCCGCGCTGATCATCGGCAACGTGGTCAGCGGTGCGGTGATCTCCGGCTACCGGCACATCGGGGTGCTGAAGTCGATCGGCTTCACCCCGCGCCAGGTGGTCACGGTCTACCTGACCATGGTCTCGGTGCCCGCCGTCGTCGGCACCGTCCTCGGTACGGTGGCCGGCTGGGCGGCCGCGTACCCGATCCTGCTGACCGCGTTCAGCGGGATCGAGACCGGCACCGCCGTGATCGAACCGGCCGGCTGGCTGCCGGTCGCGACCCTGCTCGGTGTCCCGATGCTGGTCGCGCTCGCCGCCTTCGTCCCCGCCTCGCGGGCCCGCCGGCTCTCCGCCGCCCAGGCCATCTCGGCCGGCAGCGCGCCGCGCGGCGGGCGCGGCCTCAAGGTCCAGCGTTGGCTGAGCGGCACCCGGCTGCCGCGCGCCGTCAGCCTCGGCCTCGGCCAGCCCTTCGCCCGCCCGGCCCGCACCGCGCTGACCATGGCGGCGATCGTCCTCGGCGTGGTCACCGTGACCGTGACCACCGGGGTGACCGGCACCCTGGCCAAGTCCATGACCGCGTCCGACACGTACACCCACATCAACGTGCAGACCGGTGCCTTCTCGGACACCAAGGTCGCGCCCCGGCTGACCCAGGAGCAGACCGAGGCGATGCTGCACGCCACCCCCGGCGCCGACCGGGTCTCCGTCCGCGGCCTCCTCCGGGTCGCAGTCGTGGGCCAGCCGCAGCTGGTCTTCGCCAACTTCTACGGCGGCGACGCCATGGTCGACCACCGGCGGCTCGACGTGGTCGAGGGCCGCCCGGCGACCGGGCTGGGCGAGGCCGAGGTCGGACCGGCCTTCCTCGACCAGCACGGGCTCAAGCTCGGCGACAAGGTCACCCTGCTGCTGGACGGCCGGCAGACCACCGTCACCATCGTCGGCGAGGAGGCCCAGGGCAACGCCAACGCGCTCACCTCCAACGCCGCCACCGCAGCTCTGCTCACCTCCGACCTGCACGTGGTCGAGTACGACGTACGGCTCGCCCCCGGCACCGACGCCAGGGCCTACCGGGACGCGGTCTCGGCGGCCGACCCGAGCCTGTCGACCTCGGTGGTCACCGCGGGCACGGAAGGGTCGATCGTCGCGATCCAGTCCTTCACCACGATCTTCACCGTCCTGCTGTCGGTGGTCGCCGCGCTCGGCGTCTTCAACACCCTGCTGCTCACCATCCGCGAGCGCCGCCGCGACCTCGGCATGCTCAAGTCGATCGGGATGACGCCCCGGCAGGTCGTCGCCATGACCATCACCTCGGTGGCCTGGCAGGGCGTGGCCAGCGGGATCATCGGCATCCCGGTCGGGATCCTGGTGCACCGGGTGATCGTCGAGAACGTCCGGATCATCCACTTCACGGACTCGATGATCGACGTCTGGGGCGCCCCGCTGCTGGCCGCCCTCGCCCTCGCGGGAATCGCGATCGCCGTCCTCGGCGCGCTCGTCCCGGCCCGCTCGGCGGCCCGGCTGCCGATCGCGGAGGTGCTGCACAACGAGTGAGGTGCTGCACAAGGAGTGAGGTGCTGCACAACGATTGAGGTTCTGCGGGAGCGGACGGCCGGGCGAGGAACCGCCCGGCCGTCCGTCGCATCCCAACTCCCGTGGACACCCGGGGAGATGAGGCAAGTGCCCGTCAGCCGTAACGGATTCGGCCTGACGGCGACCACCGCGCTGGTCGTCGCCGGACGCAAGGGCGAGCGGCGCGTCCCGGTCCAGTACGCCCGGCACATGATCGGGGTGCGGCCGGGTGGCGAGGCGAGCCATCTGCCGCTGGTGCTCAGCCACCGCGGGTTCATCCCGGCGGTGACCGCCGCCCTGCTGCTCGCCCCCGTCCCGCTGCCCCGACTGCCCTACCTCGCACTGCTGTTCGTGCTCGCCGCCGTCGGCGCCTGGCTGGCCGTGCGGGCCGGGCGGTCGGTCCTGGCCGGCACCGACGTGATGCTGCGCTCGGGGGCGTTCGTCCCCGGCATCCGGCCGGGCCGGCCGACCGTGGACTTCCTGGCCTACCTGCGCGCACGGCTCGCCGTCGCCGAGGTGCTCGGCACCGGTCCAGCGGGCGGCGGTGCCGCGCCGTGTCGCCGAGTCCGCGAGGCACCCCCGGTCGTGACCGTATGGGCGCCTATCATCGCGCCATGGCCACCGCTGAGCTGATCCGCATCGTCTCCCGCTCCTCGCCCATGGCACTCGCCCAGGTCGACCGGGTCCGCGCCGAACTCGCCGCGCTGCACCCGGACCTGCGCACCGAGGTGGTGCCGGTCACCACCTCGGGCGACCGCTGGACCGGGGACCTCGCCGCCCTGGGCGGCAAGGGCGCTTTCACCAAGGAGGTCGACGCCGCGCTGCTCGCCGGGGAAGCCGACGTCGCCGTGCACTGCCTCAAGGACGTGCCCGCCGACCGCCCGCTGCCCGCCGGCACCGTCTTCGCCGCTTACCTGCGCCGGGACGACATCCGCGACGCCCTCGTCCACCCCGGCGGCCTAACCCTGGCCGAACTCCCGCCCGGCACCCGGATCGGCACCTCCTCCGTCCGCCGCACCGCCCAACTCGCCGCCGCCCACCCGCACCTGGAATGCGTACCGATCCGCGGCAACGCCAACAGCCGGCTCGCCAAGCTCGAGGCCGGCACCGTCGACGCCCTGCTGCTCGCCGTCTCCGGCCTGGAGCGGATCGGCGAGCAGGCACGGATCACCGAGGTCCTCGGCGTCGAGGCGATGTGCCCGCCGATCGGCGCCGGGACCCTCGTCCTGCAGTGCCGCGAGGACGACACCGCGACCATCGACGCCGTCACCACGCTCGGCCACCACGACACCTGGCGCGAGGCGGCGGCCGAGCGGATGTTCCTGCACGTGCTGCAGGGCCACTGCAACAGCCCGATCGCCGGCTACGCCAAGGCCGAGCCGGACGGCCGGCTCTCCCTGCGCGGCCGGGTCTTCACCCCGGACGGCAAGCGGGTGCTGGACGCCCACGAGTGGGCGGGCGTGCTCAGCCCGGAGGACCTGGGGACCTCGGTGGCCCTGGCACTCAAGCGGCAGGGGGCGCAGGAGCTGATCACCTCGATCGCGCACTGAATCGCGCACTGGATCGCGTACTGGATCGCCTGCTGACTCGAGCACGGCGCGCGGCCGTGCTCCCGTTCCGCGGCTGCTTCGTTCCAGTGGGTGTGATCGTCAGAGCGCGGTGGCGGTAGCGCCGGCAGCCCGGCCGAGGCAACACCTTTCCCGTCGCGAGAACCGAGCAGACGCGTGGGGCGTCCGTTGAGGCGTGATCAGTGCGGTGATCGGCGGGATGCCGATGTTCTGGCCCGGGCTGCTGCTCTCGCTGGCGCCCGCGGCCCTGCTGAACCGGCCGGTGGGGCGGCTGTTGCGAGCCCACTGGGCGGTGGGCTTCGTGCTGCTGCTCGGGCTCGGCGGGGTGGTCGTGGCGACGCTGCTGCCGGAGGCGTTCCGGCTCTCCGAGGACGCCGTCCGGCACTGCACCGTCGAGGGCGGGCGGCCGCGCTCGCCGTACGAGCTGCTGCACGTCCGGCACATCGAGCTCAAGCTGGCGACCTACGCCCCGGTCGGCTTCGCGGCCGCGCTGGCGGGGACCCGGCGGCGGGCGACGACGGCGCTGTTCGGCGCGGCGGCGCTGCCGTTCGCGGTGTCGGCGTTGCACTACGCGCTGCCGGTGATCGGGCGGACCTGCGATGTGCAGGACGTCTGGGACGGGGTGCAGGGGGTTGCCCTGGGCGCTGTGGCGGGGTTGCTGGTCGGGCCGGTGGTACGGGCGGTGGCCCGGCAGTCCTGGCGCCAGGCCTGAGCGTCGGTCACCGGTGCGCGGGTAGCTCCTCGGTCACCGTTCCTCGGGCAGCCCGTCGGGAAGCTCGTCGAGGAGCGGGAAGAGGCGGGTGACGGCGGCGACCGGGCGGGCGTCGGCGGGGCGGGCGGCCGGGTCGGCCTCGCGACGCCGGTAGCGGGCGAGGACCTGGCGGACGGCCTCGCCGACGGCCGAAAGTTCCTCGGGGGTCAGGTAGACGACGGCGCTGAAGGCCTCGTCGTGCTGCCAGTCGGCGGGGGCCTCGGCGCGCCGGGCGAGCCAGCGCCGGTAGCTCTCGTCCTCCAGGCCGCGGGCCAACGCGCCGAACTGGTCTTCCGTCCGGTCTTCCACCCGGCCTTGCACCTGGTCGTCCGGGACGGGCTGCTGCTCCTGCGGCAGGCGCCACGGCCGGGCCCGCCCGTCGGTGGCCGGGGCCTCCTCGATCAGCCCGTGGCGGGCCAGCTGCCGCAGGTGGAAGGAGCACAGGCCGGAGCTGTAGCCGAGCCGGGCGGCCGCCTCGGTGGAGGTGAGGGTGCCGCGTTCCGCGAGCAGCTCGAGCAGCGCGGTGCGGACGGCGTGCTCGGGGAGGGCGCCGGTTCTGATGAGGTCTTCGGTCACTTTGCAAAGTCTGCTACTTTGCAAAGCTGACAGCAAGCCGTTGCCACCCCGAAGGAGCACCCGTGTCCGAGCTGCGCGAACGCCCGACCGTTCTGCGGATCACCGAAGTGGGGGAGGAGATCCTGCGCCGCACCTGCCGCCCGGCGACCGAGGACGACTTCGGCAGTGAGCGCCTGGCCCGGCTGATCGACTCCATGTTCGCCACCATGTACGTCGCCGACGGCTGCGGCCTCGCCGCCAACCAGGTGGATGTGGACCTGCGCCTGTTCGTCTACGACTGCCCCGACGACGACGGCGTCCGGCACGTCGGCCACGTGCTCAACCCGGTGGTGGACGAGCAGGAACCAGGCCGCCGCCTGATCGAGGACGCCGAGGGCTGCCTGTCCGTGCCGGGGGCGGACACCCGGCTCGCGCGGCCGGCCCACGCGGTCGTGCGCGGCGTCGACCAGCACGGCAATCCCGTCACCATCGAGGGCACGGGATACTTCGCCCGCTGCCTCCAGCACGAGACCGACCACCTGAACGGCCACCTGTACCTCGACCGGCTCTCCGCCCGGGACCGGAAGCGGATGATGAAGCAGACCGCCGACCGGCGCGAGAAGGTGTTCGCCGAGCGGGCCGCCAGGGCCGCCCAGGCCGCCCAGGCCACCGAGGCCGCCGAGGCCGGGCGTTAGGGCGACGCGGTGACCGACCCCGCCCACCTCGCCGCCCACCTCGCCGCCGTCCGGGAGTCGTACGACACCGTTGCCGCCGACTACGTCCGCCTGGTCGTCCCGCCGGAGGGCATGGACCCGGTGTCCAGGGCGATGCTCGCCGCCTTCGCCGAACTGGTCCGGGCTTCGGGCGGCGGCGAGGTCGCGGACCTCGGGTGCGGCCCGGGGCGGGTGACGGCATACCTGTACGGTCTGGGGCTGTCGGCCTTCGGCGTGGACGTCTCGGGCGAGATGGTCGCGCTCGCCCGCCGCGCGTACCCCGAACTCCGGTTCCGCCAGGGCACGATGACCGCCCTCGACCTCCCCGACGGCGCCCTCGGCGGCATCCTCGCCTGGTACTCCGTCCACCACACCCCGCCCGAGCTGCTGCCCGCACTGTTCGCCGAGTTCCACCGCGCCCTCGCGCCCGGCGGCCACCTCCTCCTCGGCGGCCACATCGGCGACGCCCGACTGCACCCGGCGACGGGCTACGGCCACCCGGTCTCGTACACCTCCCACCTCGTCCCGGCCGACCGCCTGGTCGACTTGCTGGCCGGGGCCGGCTTCACCGTCACCACCCGGCTGGAGCAGCCCTGCCCGGGCCACCCGGAGCGCGGGTACGTCAGCCTGCTGGCGCACGGGTAGTCGGCTCCGTCAGGGGGCTCCTGCCGCCAGCCGTTATGCTCCGGGGCCATCGCGCGGGAAGTCGGCGTGGCCGACTTCCCGCGCGCGTGCATCGCTGGGCCGGATGACTATGTAGACCGACCGTCATATCCGTGCGCAAGTGTCGCGCGAGAAGTCGACCGGGCCGACTTCCTGGGCGTGTAGCTGCCCCTGGTGTGCGGGCGGGGGCTGGTGGTTCCGAAGGCCGAGGGCGCGATCAGTCGCCTGCGTTCCCGGTGACCAGGGAATCGGCGAGCCGCTCCGCCGTGGCCGGGTCCAGTGGTCCGTGGCCGAGCAGGAAGCGGTACCAGAACACCCCGTAGACCTGGTCCACGATCAGCTCCAGGTCGGCGTTCCCGGCCAGTTCGCCGCGCTCGCGTCCCCGGGAGAGGAGTTCGCGCAGGGCGGTGCGGCGGGTGGCGGTGAAGGTCTGCATGAGCTCGGCGAGGTGGGGGTCGCGGGCGGCCTCGCGGGCGAGGGTGCGCAGGGCGGAGGCGGTGGTGCTGCGCTGGGCGGCGTCGAAGGTGGTGGCGACGAAGGCGCGCAGGTCGGTGCGAAGGGTGCCGGTGTCGGGGCCGTGGACGTCCTGGTCGGCGCGGTCGGTGAGGGCGTCGAGCAGGACGGCGCCCTTGGAGGGCCACCACCGGTAGACGGTCTGCTTGCCGACGCCGGCCGTACGCGCGATGGCGTCGATGGTGACGGGGGTGCCGTCGGAGTCGGCGAGCAGGTGGAGGGCGGCGTCGAGGATCGCCCGGTGGGCGGCCTCGTTGCGGCGGCGTCCGGTGTGCGGGCGCGTGGACGGGCCCCGCTCGGCCTGCTCGGTCGCCCGGTCGGCCTGCTCCGGCCGGTCAGGCTGCTCCGCGCGATCCGCTCGGGGTTCGGTCTCGCTCATGGTCTCCCTCTCTTCCTGCCCCGGTTTCTTGCCCCCGCTTGACAAGACTAGCAGTCTCGACAACCATCATTACCGGAACAGACGGTCTCGACAAGTTGAAAGGCCCCCACCATGAGCACTGCGTCAAACCTCTTCGCCGGACAGCACCTCGTCGTGATGGGCGGCAGCTCGGGCATCGGCGAGGCGGCCGCCACCGCCTTCGCGGCGGACGGCGCCGAGGTCGTGGTCACCGGCCGTGACCGCGAGCGGCTGGACGCCGCCGTCGCCCGGATCGGGGGCAAGACCACCGGCCGTCAGCTGGACGCGGCCGACCCCGCCGCCGTCGCCGCCTTCTTCGCCGAGGAGGGCACCGTGGACCACCTGGTCGTCGCGGTCAGCGGCGCGGCCGGCAGCGGCCCGTTCGCCCAGCTCGATCTGGCCGACCTTGCCACCGGCTTCGACGCCAAGTTCTGGCCGCAGGTCCGCGTCCTGCAGGCGGCGCTGCCGCACCTGCGCAAGGACGGCTCGGTCACCCTGATCACCGCCGCCTCCGCCCGCGCCGCCATCCCCGGCACCGCAGGCCTGGCCGCGATCAACGGCGCGCTGGAGGCGATGGTCCCGCCGCTGGCCGTCGAGCTCGCCCCGCTGCGGGTCAACGCGGTCTCGCCCGGCGTCATCGACACCCCGTGGTGGGACCGTGTCCCGGCCGAGCAGCGCACCGCGCTCTTCGAGGGCCTCGCCGCCACCACCCCGGTCGGCCGGGTGGGTCGCGCCGAGGACGTCGCCCGGGCGATCCACATGCTGGCGGCCAACACCTTCGTGACGGGCGTGGTGTTCGACTGCACCGGTGGGGCCAACCTGCCCACCGGCCGCTGAGCCGGCGGCGGCCCGCTCCGGGGCGGCTTCCCGGGGCGGGCCGTTGTCACGGGTCCCACAGGTCTCACAGCTCCCTGGGGTGGCTGCTACGACAGGTGAGCCGTCACCTCACCACTCCGCCACCCGGTAGTCCTTGAGGAACACGCCCGACACCGGGTGCCCGGCCTCGCCCCGGACGATCGGGTCGTACACCCGGGCCGCGCCGTCCACGATGTCCAGTGGGGTGCGGAAGCCGTGGGCGGCGATCCGGGCCTTCTTGGGCGCCGGGTTCTCGTCGGTGATCCAGCCGGTGTCGACGGCGCACATGTGCACGCCCCGGGTGGCGAGTTCGGCGGCGCTGGTGCGGGTGAGCATGTTGAGCGCGGCCTTGGCCATGTTGGTGTGCGGGTGCCGGGCGGTCTTGTTACGGACGGCGAACCGGCCCTCCACGGCCGTGACGTTGACGATGTAGCGGGCGGGCTGCGGGGAGGCGAGCAGCAGGGGCAGCAGCCGGTCGCAGAGCAGCGCCGGGGCCAGGGCGTTGACCAGCTGGGTCTCCAGGATCTCCGCCGGGTCGAGCGAACCGAGCGTGGCGGACCAGGAGTTGGCGGCGGCGAGGTCGGGCAGCAGACCGGCCTCGTCCGTCAGGTCGAGCAGGGATCCCATGCCCGAGGGGAGTCGGGGCGTCCCGGCGAGCGACCGGAACCCGGGGGCGTGGCCGACGGCCCGGCGGTCGGCGGCGGGCAGGGCGTCCTGCTCGCCGGCGGCCAGCAGTGCGTACGACTCGGGCGGGCGGCGCAGCGTCTGGGCGGCGTTGTTGACGAGGATGTCGAGTGGGCGTCCGTCGGCGCGCAACTGCTCGGTCAGGCCGAGGACTTGGCGCGGGTCGCGGAGGTCGATGCCGACCACGGTGAGGCGCTCCCACCAGCGCTCGCTGCCCTCGGCGGCGCGGAAGCGGCGGACGGTGTCCTGGGGGAAGCGGCTGGTGACGATGAGCTCGGCGCCGTCGCGCAGCATCATCAGGGCGAGCTGGAAGCCGATCTTCACCCGCCCGCCGGTGAGCAGCGCGCGGCGCCCGCGCAGGTCGGTGGCGAGGGCCCGGCGGGCGGTGTTGTCGGCCGAGCAGTCCGGGCAGAGCATGTGGTAGAAGCCGTCGACCTGGCGGTAGGCCTGTTTGCAGACATAGCACTTGCGCGGTATCCGCAGCTCGCCGACGGGCCCGCCGCCGGGTGCGAGCGGCGCGTCCTCGCGGCGGTGCCGGCCGCCGGTCGCGGTGGCGGCGAGCAGTGCGGTGTCGGCGTCCCGGAGGGCCTGCCGCGACTCCTGGCGGCGGCGCTTGCGGCTCTCCATCACGAAGGAGCTGAGCTGCCGCTCGGCGTGCAGCCGGGTGCGGTCGTGGGAGGGGAGTGCGCGGAGGCGGCCGAGGGTGCGGCTGAACGCGGCGAGTTCCTCGGTGGTGAGACCGCCGGCGCAGGCGGCGTCGCTCGTCGGATGGATGGTGATCAGCTGGTTGTGGTCGTCCCGGACCGTCATGTCCGCTCCCTCGTGCCGTACAGGTGGGAGGGACAGTAGCCGACGGTCCGGGCCGATGAGATGTCAATTTCCCCCGGGTGCTCGGCCGCAGTCGGGCGTGGGCGAACCGACCCGGAGTGCCGGTGGCCCTGACCTGGCCGGCGTTCCGGAGCCGGCACCCCGGAACGGTGATCAGCAGTCGGCAACCCGCTGGTCAGCCCGCTGGTCAGCCCGCGTACTGGGCGAAGAGCTTCGCGAACTCGTACGGCTGCTGCGGGATGTTGGTGCACTTGGAGAGCGAGCCGCCGGTGCAGGCGTTGGCGTCCCGGGTGGCGTCCCAGAAGGCGAGCAGGCCGAGGTGGTTCTGCTTGGCGAAGGTCACCAACTGTTGGGCGGCGGCCTGGTTGTAGATCTGGTGGTCGTCGTTCTCGCCGATCATCGGGGTGACGCCGACCATGGCCCACAGCTGGGCGTCGGTCTTCGCCGGGTAGAGCGCCTTGAGCTGGCCGAACAGCGACTGGGCGGCCTGGACGGCGGCGTTGCCGTAGTCCGTCCCGCTCCGGTAGTAGTCCATCGCCATGATGTTGACCAGGTCGGTGGTCACTCCGGCGTCGCGGGCCGACTTGGCGATCGCGACGCCTTCGGCGGTCAGGCCCTCGGGCAGGACCGGCAGGGTGAAGGAGACCTTGAGGCCGGGGTGGGCCTGCTGCAGCCTGGCGAGCGCGGCGGAGCGGCGGTCGTTGGCGGCGGTGTCGGCGGTTGCCGCGCCCTCGATGTCGAAGTCGACGTAGCGCAGGTCGTAGGCCTTCACCACGGCGTCGTACTCGGCGAACAGCGAGTCCACCGAGGTGCAGGCGGCGGCGAGTTCGGTGCCGCCGGCGCCGCCGAAGGAGACCTTGACGTCGCCGCCCGCCGCGCGCAGGGCGTCGACCTGGTCCTTGGCCCAACCGGTGCGCGGGTCATAGGCGTTGAACCAGCTGGCCTTGCAGCCGACGCCGGTGACGAAGCCCATCGTGTAGCCCTTGAGGTGGCCGGCCTTGGCCAGGTCGGGCATGGACGGGGTGGGCCAGGCGCCCATGTCGATGTAGGGGGCGACCGGGAGCGGGACGTTCGGCGGTGGGGTGCTCGGGCCGCCGGTGGGCGTCGCGGTGGGCGTGCCGGTCGGGGTGGCGGTGGGCGTGCTCGAACTCGGCGGCGGGGTGCTGGGGCCCCCGCCGGGGCCGGTCAGCGTGATGTCGTCGGCCAGGTAGCCGCCCTGCCCGTACCAGCCGTGCAGGTACACGGTGACGCTGGTGGTGGCCGGGCCGGTGGTGAAACTGGTGGACAGCTGCTGCCAGTCGGCGCCGCCCGGGGCCCAGGCGGCCGGGTCGGTGACGCCGCTGCCGGTGGCGCCGAGGTAGACGTACTGGCCCCGCACCCAGGCGCTGAGGCTGTACGTGGTGCCGGGCCGGACGCTGACGGTCTGGCCGCACTGCGCGGTGTCGCTCGCGCTCACCGCCCCCTTCAGTGCGTACGTCCCGCTGTGCGCACCGGAGTTGACGACGCTCCCGGTGCCGGCGGAACAGCTCCAGGGGCTGAGCTCGGCGCTCTCCAGGCCGCCGTTGGCGAGCAGGTTGCCGTCGGCGGCCCCGGCGTTCCCGGCGAGGACGGCCAGGCCGCCGGCCGCCAGTGCGGTGGCGGCGGTGAGGCTCAGCAGGGTGGTCCGGCCGGTGGGGCGGCGGTGCGCGGGGGCGTGCTGGGGCGCGCTGGGCATGGGGGTGCCTCTCGGGACGTGGGGGCCGCCCGCGCCGCGAGGGGGGGAGACGCGGGGCGGCGGCGGCCTGGGGTGGTCCGGTGCGGGGGAGCGCGGTGCTGAGCATCAAACTGGACTAGACCAGCTGTGCACGTCAAGCACTTCCCGGCACCGGACGCCTCGCCGAGGGCAGGTTTTAGGAAGGGTTAAGGCGGGGCCCGGGACGCTGGCGGCCCGGGGGTCGGTCGGTCAGCCGCAGCAGGGCTTGCACTCCTTGACCTGCACGTTGTCGATCACCGGTCCGTACGCCCCCGCCACGGTGCTGGCGAAGGACAGTGTGGTGGACGAGTTCTGGGCGACGAAGCTGAACTGCCGCCCCACGTAGCCCATCGCGGCCCTGGTCTTGCCGGTGGAGTCGAAGGAGAAGTCCTGGAAGTCCTGGCCGTCGATCAGGGCCCGGCCGGTCTTCAGCGCCAGGCCGCCCGCGGGGTTGGAGGCCAGCGCGTACGTCACCGAGTAGGTGGCGCCCGGGACGGTGGTGAAGGTCTGGGCGACGGTGCCGCTGCTGCCGCCGTTGAGGTCCAGCGACTGGTCGCCCTCGGCGGCCTGCCAGAAGCCCGCGCCGGCCAGGTCGACGCTGCCGCTGACGACCTGCCACGGGCCGATGACCTGGCCGGCGCTGAACTCGGTGAAGGCGTTCGCCGGGGCCTTGGGCGTCTCGAAGCTGCCGTCGTCGAAGTGACTGAGCGCGCGGTGCCCGCCGGCGGCCTGCGCCGGGACGGCGAGCGCGGTGGCGGCGGCCGCGAGCAGGGCGACGACGGTGACGCGGGTGCGCGAGAGCTGCATGGGTCCTCCCCGATGGGATGTGAGGCGATGAGCCGATGATCGGCCGTGCACAGAGCGTCGATCGTCCCGGTGGGCCCTGCCAAGGCCGGACGGGCGGCGCCCGGTGGTGCGGGGTGCTCGCGCGCGGGCTCTCGCGCGCCGGTTTGGCGGAGGGCCACCTGTGATGGCCCGGTGAAAGGTCCGGGGACGAACGACGGGGGGCCGACGGCCGGGTCTGCCTGCCTGGTGGTGAAACCGGAATCATGCGCCCCGCCCGCACCCCCCGCGGTGAGCCGATGACCGTACGAACGGACTTGACCTTGAGTGCACTCCAAGGTGAAAGCTGAAGGCGTTGATCACGCACCACCACGCGAATCACTGCGCGAACCGCCACACGAACCAGCATGCGAACCACCGCGAAGACAACACATGGGAGCACCGTCATGCGCAAGGCCTCGTTCGGTACCAAGGGCCCCGAGATCGGCGTCATCGGCCTCGGCTGCATGGGCATGACCTGGGCTTACGACGTCCAGAACCGGGACGACGAGAACTCCGTCCGGGTGATCCGGCAGGCGCTGGACCTCGGCGTCGGCCTGATCGACACCGCCGACATGTACGGCCCGTACACCAATGAGGAGGTCGTCGGCGCCGCCCTGGCCGGCCCCTACCGGGAGCGCGCCTTCCTGGCCACCAAGGTGGGCATCGTCCCGGGTGGCAACGGCCAGCAGGAGCGCAACGGCCGGCCCGAGCACGTGCGCCGCTCGATCGACGAGAGCCTGCGCCGCCTGGGCACCGACCACGTCGACCTCTACCAGCTGCACCGGGTCGACCCGCAGGTCCCGATCGAGGAGACCTGGGGCGCGTTCGCCGAGGTCGTCGCGGCGGGCAAGGCCCGGAGCATCGGCCTCTCCGAGGTGACCGTCGAGGAGATCAAGCGGGCGCAGTCGGTGCACCCGGTGGCCTCCGTGCAGAACGAGCTGTCCCTGTGGACCCGGGACGCGCTGGCCGAGGTCCTGCCGTACACCGAGGAGCAGGGCATCGCCGTCCTGCCGTTCTCCCCGCTCGGCCGGGGCTTCCTGACCGGCAGCATCGCCTCCTTCGACGAGCTGCCCGCCGACGACTTCCGCCGCCGGCTGCCGCGCTTCCAGCAGGACGCGCTGAAGGCGAACCTGGCGCTGGTCGGGAAGGTCCGGGAGGTCGCCGAGCGGATCGGTGCCACGCCCGCGCAGGTGGCGCTGGCCTGGGTGCTGGCGCAGGGCCGGTACGTCTTCCCGATCCCGGGCACCCGGACGCCGCGCTACCTGGTGGACAACGTGGGCGCGGCCAAGGTCGTGCTCTCGGCGGCCGACCTCGCCGAGCTGGACGCGCTGCCGGCGCCGACCGGCGGGCGCTACTGACCGTCGGGGGCTACCGGCCGGCGGGCGCTACCGGCCGTCCCGGACGGACCCGGTCCGTTCCTTGACCCACACCAGCTGCCGTCCGGTCTCGCCCGGAGCCCGGACGGCGGCCGCGGCGACCCGGTCCAGCCGGTAGCCGAGCTTGCGCGGGACGGCCGCGCTGGCGGTGTTCGCCCGGTCGCAGTGGATCTCGACCCGGGTGATCCCGGGCAGGGCCAGCGCGGCCTCGGTCAGCGCCCCGGCCGCGGTGGTGGCGATGCCCCGGCCGACGTGCCCGGCGCCGACCCAGTACCCGATCTCCAGTGCGCCCGGGCCGATCCGCCCGTGCAGGCCGAAGGCGCCGATCACGGCGCCGGGTTCGGCGTCCAGGCCGACCAGGTACATGAAGTCGGTGCCGGCCTCCCAGGCGGCGGAGCCGGCCCGGGTGAGCTCGGCGGTCTGGGCCCGGGTCGGGGCCTCGGCCGCCCACTCCATCCAGGGCCGCAGGTGCTCCAGGTTGGCCCGGACGGCCCGGTTCAGCGCCACCGCGTGGGTGCTGCCGCGGCGGCGCAGCCAGAGGCCGCCGGGCAGCCGCAGTACCTCGGGCGGCCGCCCGGTGGTCACCTCGGCCGCCGCCCGCGCCCGGTCGGCCGTGCGCGCCTCTTCGGCCGGGACGGAGTCACAGGACCGTGGCTGTGCTTGGCTCATGACGGCGATTATGTCCTTGGCCCGGACCTGTCACCATTCGGCCCGGTCGGAAGCCCCCTGATGGCGGGCGCGCACGGCGGCGCGCGGTCGCGGCCCCGGCGTACGGCCGCCGACCGGGGCGCGTCAGAGCCGGACCAGCACCTCGTCGAGCTCCTTGCGCCGCAGGTCCGGCACACGTGCTCCCTCGGCCGGGTAACCGACCGGAATCACGTACGCCGCCCGCTCCTCGGCCGGGCGGTCGCACACCTCGTTGAGGAACCTCATCGGGCTCGGTGTGTGGGTCAGCGTGGCCAGTCCGGCCTGGTGCAGCGAGGCCAGCAGCAGCCCGACCGCGATCCCCACCGACTCCTTGGTGTAGTACGGGCGCGGCGATCCGGGCCCCTTGTGCACCTCGAACACGACGATCACGGCCGGCGCGTCCTCCAGGAACGGCTTGCGCCAGTCGGTGCCGATCGGCGCCAGCGCGGCCAGCCACTCCTCCGACGCCCGGTGGCCGTAGAACTCGCGCTCCTCGGCCTCCGCGGCCTCGCGCAGCCGCCGCTTGCGCTCCGGGTCGGTGATCACCACGAACCGCCAGGGCTGGACGTGCGCGCCGCTGGGCGCGGTGCTCGCGGTCCGGACCGCCCACTCGACCACCCCGTCCGGGATCGGGCGGGTCGCGTAGTCGCGGACGGTCCGGCGCCGGGCCATCACCTCGTGGAAGGACCTGCTGCGGGCCTCGGCCTCGTGGGCCGGGACCGTCATGGGGGCGAGGGGGACGGTCGGGCGGGACGTCCCCGCCACGGGGCTCCCCGCCGCGGGGCTCACCGCACTGTCGATGTCCGTACTGTCGACGTCGGCGTCAACGTCTGTCCTGTCAACCATGGGCGACAGCACAGCACATGACGGTCCCTCCGGGAAGAGGTAGAGACCAATAGTGGCCGCTACAGCTCGTGCACCCGCCCGTCCCGGACCTCGATCCGCCGGTTCACCGCGACGGTGTCCAGCATCCGCCGGTCGTGGGTGACCAGCAGCAGGGTGCCGGTGTACGAGCCGAGCGCGGACTCCAGCTGCTCGATCGCGGCCAGGTCCAGGTGGTTGGTGGGCTCGTCCAGGACCAACAGGTTGACCCCGCGGGCCTGCAGCAGCGCCAGCGCGGCCCGGGTGCGCTCGCCGGGGGAGAGGGTGCCGGCCGGGCGCATCACGTGCACCGCCTTCAGGCCGAACTTGGCCAGCAGGGTGCGCACGTCCTCCGGCGAGAGCTCCGGTACGGCGGCGGCGAAGGCCTCCGCCAGCGGCTCCCCGCCGAGGAACAGGCCGCGCGCCTGGTCCACCTCGCCGACCACCACGCCGGAGCCCAGCGAGCCGCTGCCGCCGTCGAGTTCGAGGCGGCCGAGCAGGGCGGCCAGCAGCGTGGACTTGCCCGCGCCGTTGGCGCCGGTGATGGCGACCCGGTCGGCCCAGTCGATCTGCAGGTCCACCGGGCCGAAGGCGAAGTCGCCGCGCCGGACCGTGGCCCCGTTCAGGGTGGCGACCACCGAGCCGGAGCGCGGCGCGGCGGTGATCTCCATCCGCAGCTCCCACTCCTTGCGGGGCTCCTCGACCACCTCCAGCCGCTCGATCATCCGCTGGGTCTGGCGGGCCTTGGAGGCCTGCTTCTCGGTGGACTCGGAGCGCATCGCGCGACCGATCTTGTCGTTGTCGGAGGACTTGCGGCGGGCGTTGCGCACGCCGTGCTCCATCCAGCCGCGCTGCATCCGGGCGCGGGCCTCCAGTCCGGCCTTGGTGTCGGCGTAGTCCTCGTAGTCCTCGCGGGCGTGCCGGCGGGCCACCGACCGCTCCTCCAGGTACGCCTCGTAGCCGCCGCCGTACAGGTTGACCTGCTGCTGGTGCAGGTCCAGCTCCAGGACCTTGGTCACGGTGCGGGCCAGGAACTCGCGGTCGTGGCTGATCAGCACGGTGCCGGTGCGCAGGCCCTTGACGAAGGCCTCCAGCCGCTCCAGGCCGTCCAGGTCGAGGTCGTTGGTGGGCTCGTCGAGCAGGAAGACGTCGTAGCGGGAGAGCAGCAGCGAGGCGAGGCCGGCCCGGGCGGCCTGGCCGCCGGAGAGCGCGGTCATCGGCAGGTCGAGCGAGACCTTCAGCCCGAGGGAGTCGGCGACCTCCTCGGCCCGCTCCTCCAGGTCGGCGCCGCCGAGGTCCAGCCAGCGGTCCAGGCTCGCCGCGTACGCGTCGTCGGCGCCCGCCCGGCCCTCGACCAGGCCCTCGGTGGCCTCGTCCAGCGCGGCCTGGGCGGCCGCCACGCCGGTGCGGCGGGCCAGGAACGCGCGCACCGACTCGCCCTCGCGCCGCTCCGGCTCCTGCGGGAGGTGGCCGATGTTGGCACTGGCCGGGCTCAGCCGCAGCGAGCCGCCCTCGGGGGTGTCCAGGCCCGCCAGCAGCCGGAGCAGGGTCGACTTGCCGGCGCCGTTCACGCCCACCAGGCCGATCACGTCGCCGGGGGCGATGACCAGGTCCAGGCCGGAGAAGAGGGTGCGTTCGCCGTGGCCGGCGCTGAGGTCCTTGACTACGAGTGTCGCGCTCATGATGGGCCCGATTGTAGGAGGAACAGGGCCGGCACCGGAAAAAGCCGGCCGGCAACGGAAAGGCCCGGGGGCCGCGGCTGTGGCAGCCGCGGCCCCCGGGACCGGTGGGGGATCATCCCCCGTGGATCACTTGGCCTTCTTCGAGAAGTAGTCGAACATGTGCTGGGCCACGTCCTCCAGGTACGGACCGGCCTCATAGGTGTTCGCGCCGTTGCCGATGGAGGTGTCGCTGACCAGGGCCGGCTTGCCGTCCTTGGTCGCGTACCAGCCGCCGCCGCTGCTGCCGCCGGTCATGTTGCAGCCGATCAGCAGCATCGCCGGGCGGCTCGGGTCGCCGGTCTTCTTGGACGGCTTGCCGCCGTCGCAGTGCTCCAGCTCGACGCCGTCGAAGGGCTTGCCCTCCGGGAAGCCGTAGTTGGAGACGGCGGCCAGCTGGTCGCGCGGGGCGTTGAACCACAGCGGCACCGAGCCGCCGACGGTCTCCTCCAGCGACTTGCCGTTCGGGTCGGGGTTGGCGACCTTGATGATGCCGAAGTCGTACTGGCTCCACGGGCCGCCGTGCTCCGGGTCGGCCTCGGCGGTCCACTGCGGGGAGACCATGCCGGCGGTCGCGCCCCACTCGCCGTACGGCTCGGCGTCGTCCAGCTTGGACTTCTGCTTGTTGCCGTTGCTCAGCACGCCGTTGCTGTTGAAGGCCGGGGCGAAGGTGATGTCGGTGTAGTACTTGTTGCCCTTGCCGCCGTGCAGGCAGTGGCTCGCGGTCCACACCAGGTTGCTCTTGCCCGGGTTGGCCGGGTCGGAGACGACGGTGCCGGAGCACACGTAGTCGTCGTTGCCGTCCTTGAAGAAGAGCTTGCCGTTGACATGCATGTTCTTCGGGAACGGGTGCGCCACGGGCTTCGCCGGGACCATGGCGGGCATCTGGTCCGGGCCGACCGGCGGCTGGGCGGCGGTGGGCTGGGCCGGGGCCGGGGCGGCGCTGGTGGGCTGCGCGGTCGGCTGGGCGGGCGCCTGCGTCGGGTCCTGGGCCGGGGCCTGGGGCAGCGGCTTCGGCTTGGCCTCCAGCAGCTTCTGCAGGGTCCAGTAGCCCTTGACCGCCGGGGTGATGACGTTCGCCTGGGCCCACTTGTCCCAGTCCTCGGGCTTCCAGGTCTTCAGCTCTTCGAGCGTCGGAAGCTTGATCGGCGCCGCGCCCGGCTTGCCGGAGGCGCCGGCCGCGACGGACGGGGCCGTGGTCTGGGCGCCGGCCGGGTCGCTGTTGTCCGGTCCGCACGCGGTGGCGACCACCATGGTCAGTGCGGCGACGGAGGCGCCCAGGACGGCACGGCTCGGCCGGGATATCGGTGACATGAGTTCAAATCCCCCTGTTGACTACCGCCATACGGCCCGTTCCGCGGGTACGGCTGCACTTCGCCGCAGGTATGGCGGTGAGGAGTCTGCCATGTGGATAAGGAACTCCTTACACCCACCCCTGACCGGGACGAGGCTGTCACCGGATTGGCACGGGATCGGCACGGAGCCTCCGTCGCTGCCTTGTCAGGGCCTCGTCGGGAGCCTCTGTCGGGAGCCTCCGTCGAGGCCTCGTCGGGATCCCGTCGCGGCCGGAAAATCGGTTGCACACGTCCCCCGGTGTGCCTAGCGTGGTTCGGGTCATCAGCCAGACAAGGAGAAGGCCGTTGCTCTACTGAGGTCCCGGGACACCGCCCCGCCACGCAGGCCCTGCTGCCGCGTGGTGCGCGCGTGTGCGACCTCAGTCACGGCCCCGTGGCGATCCTCCATGTGACGCCACCCCTTCGTCCCCCTCCGGCCGGACCGGTTCCGCACCAGCGGTGTCTCCCCGTGTTGCTCACCACCCCATCGGCAACCATCCCGGGAGGCCTTCATGGCACAACCCACCACCGCCGTCCTCTGCACCGACCTCGCGTTCGAGTGGCCCGACGGCAAGCCCGTCCTGGACGGCTTCCACCTCGCCGTCGGCCCCGGCCGCACCGGCCTGATCGGGCTCAACGGCGCGGGCAAGTCCACCCTGCTGCGGCTGATCGCCGGCGACCTCACCCCGACCGGCGGCACCGTCCGGGTCGACGGCGAACTCGGCTACCTGCCACAGGGCCTGACACTCGACACCACCCTGCGAGTGGACGAGGCACTCGGCATCCGGGCCGCCCGCGAGGCCCTGCACGCCATCGAGTCCGGCGACACCGACCAGCGCCACTTCGACGCCGTCGGCGACGACTGGGACGTCGAGGAGCGCGCCCGCGCCACGCTCGACCGACTCGGCCTGCGCCGCCTCGGCCTCGACCGCACCACCGGCGAACTCTCCGGCGGCGAGGCGGTGCTGCTGCGGCTGGCCGCCCTGCTGATGGCCCGCCCCGACGTCCTGCTGCTGGACGAACCCACCAACAACCTCGACCGGGCCGCCCGCGAGCGGCTCTACGAGACGGTGGCCGGCTGGCACGGCGTGATGCTGATCGTCAGCCACGACCGCGAACTGCTGCAGCACGTCGACCAGATCGCCGACCTGCGGGACGGCGACGTCACCTGGTACGGCGGCAACTTCGCCGACTACGAGCGCACCCTCACCGCCCAGCAGGAGACCGCCGAGCGCCTGCTGCGCAACGCCGAGGCCGATGTCCAGCGCCAGAAACGGGACTTGGTCGAAGCCCGGAGCCGGCTGGACCGCAGCGCCGCGTACGGCAAGAAGCGCTCGGTCACCCGCAACGACCCGCACATCTTCGCCGGGATGCTCAAACGCAAGGGCCAGGAGACCGCCGGGCGGCTCCAGGGCATGCACACCGAGCGGCTGGAGGACGCCAAGGCACGGCTCAGCGCGGCCGAGGAAGCGGTACGCGACGACGCCGAGATCCGGATCGACCTGCCGCGCACCGAGGTCCCGGCGGGGCGCACCGTCCTCACCCTGCAGAAGCTCCGGCTGCCGCACGGCGGCACCGCCGACCTCGACCTGCGCGGCCCCGAACGGATCGCCCTGGTCGGCCGCAACGGGGCCGGCAAGTCCACCCTGCTGCGCGCCATCGCGGGCGAACTCGCCCCACTGGAAGGAGAGATCACCACCCCGGTGCCGCTGCGGCACCTCCCGCAGCGGCTCGACCTGCTGGACGACGAGCTCAGCGTCGTCCAGAACGTCAAACTGTTCGCCCCGGCCGCCGGGGACAACGCGATCCGCGCCCGGCTCGCCCGCTTCCTGTTCCGCGGCGCCCGGGCCGACCAGCCGGCTGCCACCCTCTCCGGCGGCGAGCGGTTCCGCGCCACGCTGGCCGCCCTGCTGCTGGCCGACCCGCCGCCGCAGCTGCTGCTGCTCGACGAGCCGACCAACAACCTGGACCTCGCCAGCGTCCACCAGCTCACCCAGGCGCTGGCCGCCTACCGGGGCGCGCTGATCGTGGCCAGCCACGACCTGCCGTTCCTGCGCGGCCTGGGCGTGACGAGGTGGCTGGAGCTGGACGGCGACCTGCGGGCGGTGGATCCGATGTAGCGAACACCGATGTAGCGAACACCGCTCCGCCGGGGCAGCAGAGAAGCCGGTCCAGCCCGACGACGAGGGCGGCGAGCACGACGAACTCGACGGTCAACTGGGCGATCTGGCCCCAGACGTAGCCGTAGCCCTTGGTGGTCGGGTCGAAGAAGAAGTACGGGTACGGCAGTGGGTAGTCGGCGAACAGGGCGTTGCGGGCGAGCACGATCGCCGCGTAGCCGAGCGGGAAGGCCAGCCAGAGTGGGATGTCCTTCCAGGCCGCCGCGTTGCGCGGCTTCAGCACCAGCCAGTCGACGATCACCATCACCGGTGTCACGTAGTGCAGGAAGAACGAGGACCAGTGCGCCAGCTTGTCCGGCCCGCTGACCAGCCCGGGCAGGGGGCTGGCGCCGTGCTGCAGCAGGACGTGCGAGACGAGCCCGGTGATCAGGATGTACAGGGTGGCGGCACCGCGCAGCCGGGGCGCGGGCGCGTCCACGGTGCCGCGCTGGGTCATCCAGTACACCGCTCCGATGAAGTAGCCGAGCACGATCACGTTGCTCTGCACGGTGAAGTACACCAGCGGTGCCGTCCCGAGGGTCAGGCCGAGGCCCGCCGAGAGCACGATTCCCATGCGCCACCACAGCGCGGGTCGGGTCCGGACTGTCATGCGGCCACCAGTTCGTTTCAGGCGATACGGGAGGTATCGGACGGCTGAGGGGAAAATCGCACTCTACTCGCTGGTACGGGCGAGGTGGAACCTGTGTGCGACCCCTGCGGAGCTCAGGCCGGACGCTCAGGTCGGATGTCCGACTCAGGCCGGCAGTACGAATCCGGACTCGTACGCCGCGATGACCGCCTGGGTGCGGTCCCGCGCGCCGAGCTTGGCGAGCACACTGCCGACGTGGGTCTTCACCGTCTCCTGGCTCACCACCAGCCGAGCGGCGATCTCGCCGTTGTTGAGCCCGGTGGCCATCAGCCGCAGCACCTGCCCCTCCCGTTCGGTCAGCCGCCCGATCGGCCCCCGCTCGACCGCGGCCTCCCTGCGGCGGTCCGTGCCGTGGCGCACCGCGAGTTCGCGGACGGCCGCCGGGAAGAGCAGTGAGTCCCCGCGCGCGACCAGCCGTACCGCCTGCACCATCTCCTCCGCCCGGGCCCGCTTCAGCAGGAACCCGGCGGCGCCCGCGCGCAGCGCGTCGTACACGTGGTCGTCGTGCTCGAAGGTGGTGACCACCAGGATCCTCGGCGGCTCGGCCATGCCGCCGACCAGCTGCTCGGTGGCCCGGATCCCGTTGATGCCGGGCATCCGGACGTCCATCAGTACGACGTCCGGCCGCAGTTCGCGCACCAGCGGGACGACCTCGGCGCCGTCGGCGGCCTCGCCGACCACGGTGAGGTCGGGCTCGGCGTCGATCACCACCCGCAGGCCCATCCGGACCAGCCGTTCGTCGTCGGCGATCACCACCCGGATGCCGTCCTGGCGGCCGTCCTTGCCGTCGTCCGCGCGGCGGTCCTCGCGCCCGTCCCCGCTTTCGCGCTCGCCGCTGTTCCTGCCGTGTCCGCCGTTCACCGTGTCCCTGTCTCTCATCGTGCGGTCCCTCCCACCGGCAGCCAGACGGCCAGCCGCCACGTCGTTCCGTCCGCGCTCGGCCCGGCGGTGCTGCCGCCGCGCAGGGCCGTCGCGCGCTCCCCGATCCCGCGCAGCCCGCGCCCGCCACCGGGGCGGCTCGGGCGGGCGGGGCCCAGCGGGTTGGTCAGTTCGATCTCCAGCCGGCCGTCGGCCAGGCCGACCCGCAGCCCGGCCGGGGCCGGCCCGGCGTGCCGCAGCACATTGGTGAGGCCCTCCTGCACGATCCGGTACGCCTCGCGGGAGACCGGGGCAGGCAGGCCGGTCAGGCCGGGGGCCAAGTCGGCGTCCACCGCCACCCCGGTGCGGGCGAGTTGGCGCAGCAGGTCGTCCAGCCCGGCGAGGGTGGGTCCGGCCGGTCCGGCGGCCTCCGGGTCCTCCTCGCGTAGCAGGCCGAGCACGGTGTCGAGTTCGGCGACGGCCGCCCGCGAGGTCTCCTCGATCGCCTGCAGCGCCTCGGCGGCGAAGTCGGGGTTGGTGCGCAGCACCCGGGCGGCCGCCGAGGCCTGGATGCCGACGGCGCTGAGCGCGTGCCCGACCGAGTCGTGCAGTTCGCGGGCCAGCCGGTTGCGCTGGGCGAGCATGGTGGCCCGGCGCTCGGCGGCGGCCAGCCGCTCCTCCGGGGTGGGGCCGAGCAGGGCGGGTGCCCAGCGGGCGAGCAGTGCGCCGCAGGCGGCGTTGGTGAGGACGATCAGCAGCAGGACGGCGATGCCGAGGGTGGGGCCGGTGAACATCCAGCCGGGGAACCGGTCCTCCCAGAAACGGATGAGGTCCTGGGCTCCGCCGAACGAGAAGATCAGTACCACCGCGAACGGCGTCCCGGCCAGTGTCATCCCGGCGACCACCCCGCCGAAGAACAGGTGCAGCACGAACCAGAGCGCGGTGCGCCACCGGGCCGGCCACGAGCGGGCCGGCCCGGTGGCCAGCTCCTCCGGTCGGGGGGCCGTGCACAGCGCCCGCGCGGCCGCGCCCTCCAGCCCCCGGACCGTGGGCACCAGCGCGGTGACGGCGGCCATCGGCAGCGAGGTGAACAGCGAGAGGACCTGCAGCAATACCTGCCGGCCGGGCGCCTGGTCGGTGTTGAGCGCCCCGAGCATCACCACCGAGAGCAGCCAGTACGGCATCAGCAGCGCGGCGCCTAGCACCAGGTGTGCCCAGCGCAGCCGGGCCCGCCGCCCGAACACCGCCTCCACCGCACGCCGCAGCCGCGTGCCCGCCCCCGTGATCACCCGGGTGACTTTACGTCAGGGGCGCCGGCCCGGGCTCCCCGTTCGGTCAGCGCCATCGCCCCGACGACCAGTACCAGCACCCCGGTCATCACCTGGGCGGTCTGCACCAGGGGCATCAGCCCGGGCACGGCCATCCGCAGGTCGCTCACCCGGGTCGTGGTCGCTCCGAAGGCCACCATCTGCCAGCTGCCCCAGCTGAACAGCGAGCCGGCCGCGGTCCAGACCACCAGCAGCGGGCCGAGCAGCCGCCGCCGCGGCCGGATCCGGAAGACCAGGACCAGCAGCGCCGTCGCCGCGGCCACCGCCATCACGGCGAACACCCCGTCCATCACCGCCGCGCCCCGGTTCCCGTCCTCCGTCATCGCGATCGGCATGCCGGCGGTGCCGCCCGCCGCCCAGTACGCCCGGGCCGCCGCGACGCCGGCGGCGAGCAGCGCGGCGACACAGGCGAGGGCGCGCTGCACGGTCAGTGTGGGGGAGTCCGGCAGGTCGCCGATCCGTTCCTTGAGCAGCCCGGCCCAGCGCTGCCGGGCGTACAGGGCGAAGGCGGTGATCAGCGCGAGTCCCTGCACTGTGAACCCGCCGTACACGACGAGGAAGACCCAGTCGCCGAGGCCCTTGTCGTTCGGGTCGGCGCTGTGCTCCGGACCCAGCACCAGGGCGCTCAGCAGGAACAGCGGCAGTGCCACCAGGATGGTGCCGAGCAGCCCGGTCGCCACCCACATGGGGAACGCCACCAGCCCGGCGGGCGCCCGCCGCCCCCACGGCCGCACGAAGGCCAGCGCCAGGGCGACGGCGATCGCGTCCATCCCGAAGGTGAGCAGGTTCAGCAGCCAGAGCTTGTGCATCGAGCCGGGATCGTCCGCCCCCACCGGATGGCCGGTCAGCCAGAGCAGCTTGAGCGTCAGGTAGGGCCCTGTCGCCGCCACCGCCGTCCATGCCGCTCCGGCCCGTACGAAGCCTTCGTTGATCCTCATGCCTCCACGGTCGCGTCCCGCCCCGGCCGCGGTCCTCCGCCCGGGGCGGGATCCGTCTCCCCCCGGTGGGGGATCTTCGGCTCAGGCGGTCAGGCGGTCAGCCGTCAGAGCATCAGGCCATCCGATGGATCAGCCGGTCCTCGTCGTCGACCCGGCCGTCCGGGTCCGCCACCAGTCCGAGCCGCTCGGCGAGCCGGCGGGAGGGCAGGTTGTCGGACCGGATCAGCGCGACCACCGGGATGCCGGGGAACCGCGGCCGCCCCTGCGCCATCGCCGCGCGCGCCGCCTCGGCCGCGTACCCCTGACCCCAGGCGGACGGCCGGAACCGATAGTAGAGGTTGAACACCCGCTCCCCGTCCAGCGTGTGCAGGTACAGCCCGGCGAACCCGATGATCACCTCCGGCTCCTCCCGCGTCGACACCGCGCAGTACCCCACGCCGTCCCGCATCCAGTCGGCCACGAAACCGTCCAAGGCCTCTTGGGCCGCCGCGATGTCCCGCTGCGGCCCGTGCGGGTTGTACCGGTTGGTCTCCGGATCCCCGTGGACGGCGAACATGGCCCCCGCGTCCCCCTGCTGCGGCTGCGTGAGCACCAGTCGTTCGGAGACGGCGACGACCGTGCGGGCAGGGTGCTGGGCATGAGGCTGGGCAGGGTGCTGGGCAGTGGTCATGACGCTTTCCCCGTTGTCTGTTTGTCTGTCTGCCGTAATGGCTGACTCGCACCCTAGGCCATTACGGCGACAGGCGTCCGACACTTTTTCCCCGGATCCCTTTCGCCGGCCGCACACTGGGCTGCACGCGTGCGGTGCAGGGCGGCGCGGGTGGCGGTGGAGGTCTTGTTACCGGCGGGTCGCTTGCCTATCATCCCGAGTGTTACAGCTTTACTGTCAAACCCCGAAGGGTTCTGCGGCCAGTGCGTGACACGAGCAGTCCGGTGGGCGAGGGCGCCCGGGGCCCGTTGGCGGGTGTGCGGGTGGTGGAACTCGCCGGAATCGGGCCGGGGCCGTTCGCGGCGATGCTGCTGGGAGACCTCGGGGCGGACGTGGTGCGGGTCGACCGCCCCGAGCCGTCGCCGCTCGGGGCCGACCCGGCGTACGACCTCAGCAACCGCAACAAGCGCTCGGTACTGGTCGACCTGAAGTCGCCCGACGGGCCCGGGCTGGTGCTGGACCTGGTGGAGCGGGCCGATCTGCTGATCGAGGGCTACCGGCCGGGTGTCGCCGAGCGGCTCGGGGTCGGGCCGCAGGCGTGCCTGGCGCGCAATCCGGCGCTGGTGTACGGGCGGATGACCGGCTGGGGGCAGCAGGGTCCCCGGGCCGCGACCGCCGGACACGACCTCGGATATGCGGCGGTGGCCGGGGTGCTGGGGCTGGTGGCGGCCCCCGGGGGCGCCGACGAGGCACCCGGGATCCCGGCCAACCTGCTGGGCGACTACGCGGGCGGCTCGCTCTACCTGGTCGTCGGCCTGCTCGCCGGGCTGCACCACGCCCGGGCCACCGGCACGGGCCAGGTGGTGGACGCCGCGATCGTCGACGGCGCGGCACACCTCGGCAGCATGCTGTGGGGCCTGCTCGCGGCCGGCCACTGGCAGGACCGCCGGGGCGTCAACCTGCTGGACGGCGGCGCGCCGTTCTACGCCGTCTACCGGGCAGCCGACGGCGGACACCTGGCCGTCGGCGCGCTGGAACCGCGCTTCTACGCCGAATTCGCCCGGCTGCTGGAACTCGGCCCGGACGCGCCCGGTCAGTACGACCTCGACCGCTGGCCCGAACTGCGCGCCCGGATCGCGGCTCGATTCGCCACCCGGACCAGGGCCGATTGGGAGGCCGTCTTCGCGGGCTCCGACGCCTGCGTGGAACCGGTGCTGACGATGCGTCAGGCAGCGGGCGACGGACACCTGTCGGCGCGCGGGACGTACGTCGAGGTGGACGGCGTCACCCAGCCCGCCCCCGCCCCGCGCTTCTCCGCCACCCCCGGCGCGCTGCGCCGCCCGCCGGCCCGCCCCGGCGCGGACACTGCCGAGGTGGCCCGGGACTGGGCCGTGCCATCCCTCACCTCCGGGGCGGACGGCTCGGAGGCAGACAACCCCGCAGGGGGCACCCCCGAGGCAGACACCTTCGAGGCGGGCAACCCCGAGGCAGACACCTTCGAGGCGGGCAACTCCGCAGCAGAGCAAGGAGAGTAGCGTTGCAGCGCGAGATCTTCACCGAGCAGCACGACGACTTCCGGGCCGCCGTACGGGCTTTCCTCGCCAAGGAGGTGCTGCCGCACTACGACCGCTGGGAGAAGGCCGGCATCGTCGACCGCTCCGCCTGGGTCGCGGCCGGCCGCCAGGGCCTGCTCGGCCTCGCCGTCCCCGAGGAGTACGGCGGTGGCGGCACGCCGGACTTCCGCTACGCCGCCGTGCTGGCCGAGGAGTTCGCCCGGGCCGGCGCCTCCGGGCTGGCGATCGGCCTGCACAACGACATCATCGGCCCCTACCTCACCTCCCTCGCCACCGAGGGGCAGATGCGTCGCTGGCTGCCCGGGTTCTGCTCCGGCGAGCTGATCACCGCGATCGCGATGACCGAGCCCGGCACCGGCTCCGACCTGCAGGGCATCCGCACCCAGGCGGTCGACCAGGGCGACCACTTCCTGCTCAACGGTGCCAAGACCTTCATCTCCAACGGCATCCTCGCCGACCTCGTCATCGTGGTCGCCCGCACCACCCCCGAGGGCGGCGCGCACGGCCTGAGCCTGCTGGCCGTCGAACGCGGGATGCCCGGCTTCGAGCGCGGCCGCAACCTCGACAAGATCGGCCAGAAGGCCCAGGACACCGCCGAGTTGTTCTTCGAGGACGTCCGGGTGCCGAAGGGGAACCTGATCGGCGAGCTCAACGGCGGCTTCGTCCACCTGATGCAGAACCTCGCCCAGGAGCGGCTCACCATCGCCGCCTCGGCGATCGCCGGCGCCGAGTACCTGGTCGAGATCACCACCGACTACGTCAAGCAGCGCGAGGCCTTCGGCCGGCCGCTCGCCAAGCTGCAGCACGTCCGCTTCGAGATCGCCGAGCTGGCCACCGAGTGCGCCGTCACCCGGGCTTTCGTCGACCGCTGCATCACCGAGCACAACCGCTACGCGCTCACCCCGGCCGACGCTTCGATGGCCAAGTGGTGGGCCACCGAACTGCAGAAGCGCACCGCCGACCGCTGCCTCCAACTGCACGGAGGATACGGGTACATGAGCGAGTTCCCGGTCGCCCGGGCGTTCACCGACGGCCGCATCCAGACCATCTACGGCGGCACCACCGAGATCATGAAGGAGATCGTGGGCCGCTCCATCCTCGGCTGACCCCCTCCGCCGATCCCCTGCCCCGCCGAGGCCCCGCCCCGCCCGCCCGCCCGCCTCGAAGCCCGAAGTCCGAAGCTCGAGCCCGAACCCCGAAGTCCGAAGTCCGAAGCCCCCGAAAGGCATTCCCATCGTGACCACCGAAGCGTACGTCTACGACGCGATCCGCACCCCGCGCGGCCGGGGCAAGGCCAACGGCTCGCTGCACGGCACCAAGCCGATCGACCTGGTCGTCGGCCTGATCCACGAACTGCGCAGCCGCTTCCCCGGCTTGGACCCGGCCGCGATCGACGACATCGTGCTCGGCGTGGTCAGCCCGGTCGGCGACCAGGGCTCCGACATCGCCCGGATCGCCGCCGTCGCGGCCGGTCTGCCCGACACCGTCGCCGGCGTCCAGGAGAACCGCTTCTGCGCGTCCGGTCTGGAAGCCGTCAACCTGGCCGCCGCCAAGGTCCGTTCGGGCTGGGAGGACCTGGTCCTGGCCGGCGGCGTGGAGTCGATGTCCCGGGTCAAGATGGCCTCCGACGGCGGCGCCTGGTTCGCCGACCCGATGACCGCCTACGAGACCAACTTCGTCCCGCAGGGCATCGGCGCCGACTTGATCGCCACCATCGAAGGCCTCTCCCGCACCGACGTGGACGCCTTCGCCGCCGAGTCCCAGGCCCGCGCCGCCAAGGCCCAGGCGGACGGCCTGTTCGACCGCTCGGTCGTCCCGGTGCGCGACCGCAGCGGCCTCGTCGTGCTGGAGCGCGACGAGTTCATCCGCCCCGGCACCACCGTGGAGACCCTGGCCGGCCTCAAGCCCTCCTTCGCCGCCATCGGCGAGGCCGGCGGCTTCGACGCCGTCGCCCTGCAGAAGTACCACTGGGTGGAGGCCATCGACCACGTCCACCACGCGGGCAACTCCTCCGGCATCGTGGACGGCGCCGCCCTCGTCGCCATCGGCAACCGCGAGGTCGGCGAGCGGTACGGGCTGCGCCCGCGCGCCCGGATCGTCTCCGCCGCCGTCTCCGGCTCCGAGCCCACCATCATGCTCACCGGCCCCGCCCCGGCCACCCACAAGGCGCTCGCCAAGGCCGGGCTCACCGCCGCCGACATCGACCTGGTCGAGATCAACGAGGCCTTCGCCGCCGTCGCGCTCCGCTTCATCCGCGAACTCGGCTTCCGCCACGACCAGGTGAACGTCAACGGCGGCGCGATCGCCCTCGGCCACCCGCTCGGCGCCACCGGCGCGATGCTGCTCGGCACCGTCATCGACGAACTCGAGCGGCGCGACCTGCGCTACGGCCTGATCACCCTGTGCGTGGGCGGTGGCATGGGCATCGCCACCATCGTCGAGCGCATCTGAGTCCGGCCCCCGGTAGACCTGGTAGACCTGGTAGACCTGGCAGACCTGGAGAACTTCATGAGCGACACCACCACCATCCGCTGGGAGCAGGACCAGGACGGCGTGGTCACCCTCGTCCTCGACGACCCCACCCAGTCCGTCAACACCATGAACGAGGCCTTCACCGCCGACTTCGAGACCGTCGTCGGGCGGCTGGCCGCACTCGGGGACGCCCTGCGCGGCGTGGTGATCACCTCCGGCAAGAAGACCTTCTTCGCCGGCGGAGACCTGCGGATGCTCTCCGCCGCCCGCCCCGAGGACGCCGAGGCCGTCTTCGAGAAGTCCATGCGGATCAAGCGCGCGCTGCGCACGCTGGAGACCCTCGGCAAGCCGGTCGTCGCCGCCGTCAACGGCAGCGCGCTCGGCGGCGGCCTGGAGATCGCCCTCGCCTGCCACCACCGCATCGCGCTGAACACCCCGGCGAGCCGGATCGGCCTGCCCGAGGTCACCCTCGGCCTGCTGCCGGGCGGCGGCGGAGTGGTCCGTACGGTGCGGTTGTTCGGCATCACCGACGCCCTGCTGAAGTTCCTGCTGCAGGGCCGCCAGTACCGCCCGGCGCAGGCGCTGGACCACGGACTGGTGCACGAACTCGTCGACACCCCCGAGGAGTTGACCACCCGGGCGCGCGCCTGGATCGAGGCCAACCCGATCGCCGTCCAGCCCTGGGACGTCAAGGGGTACAAGATCCCCGGCGGCACCCCCGCCACCCCGGCCTTCGCCGCCAACCTGCCCGCCTTCCCGGCCAACCTGCGCAAGCAGCTGAACGGCGCGCCCTACCCGGCCCCGCGCAACGTCCTCGCCGCCGCGGTGGAGAGCGCCCAGGTCGACGTCGACACCGCGATGGTGATCGAGGCCCGCTACTTCACCGAACTCGCCTGCGGCCAGACCAGCAAGAACATGATCCAGACGCTGTTCTTCGACATGCAGGCGGTCAACTCCGGTGCCGGGCGCCCCAAGGGCATCGAGCGGCGGCCGGTCCGCAAGGTCGCCGTGCTCGGCGCCGGGATGATGGGCGCGGGCATCGCCTACGCCTGCGCCAAGGCCGGCCTCGACGTCGTCCTCAAGGACACGACCGTCGAGGCCGCCGAGCGCGGAAAGGCCTACTCCGAAGGGCTGTTGAACAAGGCCATCGCGCGCGGCCGCTCCACCGAGGCCAAGCGCGACGAACTGCTCGCCCGGATCACCCCCACCGGCGACGCCGCCGACCTGGCCGGCTGCGACACGGTGATCGAGGCGGTCTTCGAGAACACCGAACTCAAGCACAAGGTGTTCCAGGAGATCGAGGACGTCGTCGCCCCCGACGCGCTGCTCTGCTCCAACACCTCCACCCTGCCGATCGGCCTGCTCGCCGAAGGCGTCCGGCGCACCGGCGACTTCATCGGCCTGCACTTCTTCTCGCCGGTCGACAAGATGCGGCTGGTGGAGATCATCCGCGGCCCGCAGACCGGCGACGAGGCCCTCGCCCGCGCCTTCGACCTGGTCCGGCAGATCGACAAGACCCCGATCGTGGTCAACGACTCGCGCGGTTTCTTCACCTCGCGGGTGATCGGCCAGTTCCTCAACGAGGGCGTCGCCATGGTCGGCGAGGGCATCCACCCCGCCTCCATCGAGCAGGCCGCCGCCCAGGCCGGCTACCCCGCCAAGGTGCTCTCCCTGATGGACGAGCTCACCCTCACCCTGCCGCGCAAGATCCGCGACGAGTACCGGCGCTCGGTCGAGGCCACCGGCGGCACCTGGACGCCGCACCCGGCCGACGCGGTCGTGGACCGGATGGTCGACGAGTTCGCCCGCCCGGGACGCAGCGGCGGCGCGGGCTTCTACGAGTACGGCGAGGACGGCAAGCGCGGGCGGCTCTGGCCCGGGCTGCTGGAGCACTTCTCCGGCTCCGGCTCCGGTTCGGACGGCTCGGGCGGCGCCGAGGTGCCCTTCGAGGACCTCAAGGAGCGGATGCTGTTCAGCGAGGCCCTGGACTCGGTGCGCTGCCTCGAGGAAGGCGTGCTGACCTCGGTCGCCGATGCCAACGTGGGCTCGATCCTCGGCATCGGCTTCCCGGCCTGGACCGGCGGCGTGTTCCAGTACATCAACGGCTACGAGGGCGGACCGGCCGGGTTCGCGGCCCGCGCCCGCGAACTCGCCGCCGCCTACGGCGAGCGGTTCGCGCCGCCGGCGCTGCTGGAGCGGATCGCCGCGGAGGGGCGGACGTTCACGGACTGACCCGGGGTGCTGCCCGGGTTCCGGGTGAGGCCGTGTCCCGCATGGCCTCACCCGGCTCCTGGCGTTCTCCTAGTTCGGCTCCTCGCCCGGCTCCTGGTCCAGTTCCTGGTCGAGTTCCTGGCCCAGTTCCTCCCGCAGGGAGCGCTGGAACGCCGTCACCAGCGCCTGCGCCACCATCGGCTGGATGTGGTCCGTCAACGCCTTCATCCGGGCCAGCTCCTCCGGTGCCGGCTCGCTCTCCCGGTAGGGCTTCCACACCGTCTCCCGGAACAGCCGCTGCAACTCCCGTGCCGTCGCCCGGCTGTGCTCCAGCACCACCGCCCGGGCGGCCAGCAGCGTCTCCAGCGGGATCGGCACGTCCAGGATCCGCACACCCAGCGGCAACAGGCCCGGATCCACCCGGAACACCTCCGGGTCGTCGGTCCGCTCCAACGCCCCCATCGCCGCCAGTCGCTCCACCTGCGCCTCCGACAGCCCCCGACCGGCCCGCCGCTCCAGCTGCGCCCGCCCCAGCTCCTCGGCGGCCTCAGGCGTCCAGGACGCCACCAGCGCCCGGTGGATCGCCAGATCCAGCGGCGTACTGTCCTCCGGCAACCGCGCCAGGTACCGCTCGATCGCCGCCAGCGTCAGCCCCTGCCGCTGCAACTCCTCGATCAGCCCCAGCCGGTCCAGGTGCGCCGCCCCGTACAGCCCCACCCGCCGCGGCCCCAACTCCGGCGGCGGCAGCAATCCTTTCGTCCCGTAGAACCGCACGGTCCGCACGGTCACCCCGGCCCGCGCCGCCAGCTCGTCCACCGTCAGCCGAACCCCGCCCGTCACGGCGCCGTGCTCCCCCATTTGCTTCCCTCCCGCGCTGGCACACTCCTGCTGTGACAGCAGCAGTGTGACAGTGCGGCCGGTGGCGGTCCACCGGCGGACCGCCACCGGCCGCCCGTCGTGGTGGCCCGCCGGTGGCCGCTGGCTGCCGCTGCCGCTGGCGCGCCGAGAGCCGGGATGCCGACGGATGCCGGGGCGGCTGGGTGCGGACCGGGTGCCGAGGGCGGCCGGATGCCGGCCCGGCCGCCGGCGGGATGTCCGCAAAATGCGCGTCCCCGGGCCGGTGTCGTGGCAGCGGTCAGGGCTGCTCGCAGGGCCGAACATCGGCAGGTTGAGCAGGCGCGAAGGGCAGGGAGGAGGATCCTCCACCGCGGGGCCGGGTACGTCGACGCCCCGGCCCGTCGCGTCAGGGCGTCGCCTGACCCACCCGGGGGCGCCGCCGGGGTGGGTCAAGGGGAGTCGGGTGCCGACGGGTGGGCTCGGGGTGCGCCCCGGTGTAGCCCGTCCACTCGTTGGGGCCGAACCGGGTCTCCCAGGGTCTCCCTGGGTCTCCCCGGTTCTCGCCGGCGCCGCCCTGGTCAGGCGAGGGCGGCGTGGTGGCGGCGGGTGACTTCGGGGTGGGCCCGGGTGTAGCCCTTCCACTCGTTGAGGCCGAAGTCGGCGAAGAGGGGGTTGTCCGGGTCCTCGGTGGCGCCGGGGGCGTGGTGGGCGAGCGGGAAGTCCAGCGGCGCGATGTGGGCGTCGAGGCGCGGGTTGTAGAAGAACGGGACGGAGAAGCGCTCGCGGGCTCCGGGCGGGCTGACCACGCGGTGGTTGGTGGCCTTGAGGTAGCCGTCCGTGGCCACTTCCAGCAGCTCGCCGAGGTTGACGACGAAGGCGCCGTCGAGCGGCGGGATGTTCAGGAAGGTGCCGTCCTGGCGTTCGACCTGGAGGCCGCCGACGGTGTCCTGGAGCAGCAGGGTGATGAAGCCGTAGTCCTTGTGGGCGCCGACGCCCTGGCCGGCGCCGTCCGGGGCGGTGCCGGGGTAGCGGACCAGCTTGAGGCGCAGGTGGGGGTGGCCCGCGAAGGCTTCGTCGTAGAAGTCGGGGCTGGCGCCGATCGAGGTGAGGAGTTCGTGCAGCAGCCGGCGGGCGACCCCGCCGAGGTGGTCGATCCAGCCGAGTGCGGCGGTGCGCAGTTCGGGGAGCGCCTCGGGCCACTGGTTGGGGCCCTCCAACCACCAGTACGGGGGCTCGCCGGTGCCGGGGACGTGCGGGGGCAGCTCGGCGCCGATGTCGAGCTGGTCGCGCCAGTCCTGGCTGCCGCCGGTGCGCTCGTCGCCGGTGCGGGTGTAGCCCCGGTAGTGCGGGGAGTTGAGGTTGCTCACGGCGAGCCGGTCGGCTTCGGGGAGGGCGAAGAAGGCGCGCATGGCCTGGGTGAGCGCGGCCGTCTCCTGCGGGGTGACGCCGTGGCCGACGAGCTGGAAGAAGCCGACGCCGGTGGCCGCGGCGCGGAGCTCGTCATGCAGGCGGCGGCGGTCCTGCGGGCTGCCGTCGGCGAGCGAGAGGTCGATCACCGGGAGGGCGTCCGCGAGGGTGGAGCCGGATCCGGTTTCGGATATGGGGGTGTGCTGCTGCGTCATGTGTGACATCCGCTGGGTCTCGTCCCGGCCGGGCCCGGTGGTCGACCGGGGGCGCCGGAGCAGTGCCTGGTGCGGCGGGTGCTCGGGGGCCGGGAGGCGGGGGCGGCCGGGTGGGGCCGCCGTTGAGGTGGTTGGAGCGAGGTTCAGCCGGAGCGTCGACAGGACATGCTGGTCACGCGGAGCAGGTCCACGTGGCGGCGGCGAACAAGGATGAGCACGGCACCAGCCTAGATGACCGGTTCGGCGGTGGGCGAGCCCCCTGCGGCGGAGGGCCGCCCATCATTTGTCGGTGATCTGTCAAATGAGGTTTGCTCGATCGCGGCGTGCTGCGATCGGCGTCCCGTTGCAGGTGGTGCTGCGTCCCCTTTCAGGAGTTGTTGAGGTACGCCAGGACGGCCAGCACCCGGCGGTTGTCGTCGTCGGAGGGCTGCAGGTCGAGCCGGACGAAGATCGACGCGGTGTGCTTGGCGACCGCCCGTTCGGTGATCACCAACTGCTGGGCGATGGCCGCGTTGGAGCGGCCCTCCGCCATCAGTGCCAGCACCTGCCGCTCGCGCGGGGAGAGGGTGGAGACCGGGCCGGCCGAGGAGTTGTGGGTGAGCAGTCGGGTGATCACCTCCGGATCCATCGCGGTACCGCCCTGGGCGACCCGTCGGACGGCGTCGATGAACTGGTCGCCGTCCATCACCCGGTCCTTGAGCAGGTAGCCGATCCCGCCGGTGCTGCCGGCCAGCAGCTCGCGCGCGTACAGCTGCTCCACGAACTGCGACAGCACCAGGACGGGCAGGCCCTGGTGGGCCTGGCGGGCGGCCAGCGCGGCCCGCAGCCCCTCGTCGGTGAAGCTCGGCGGCAGCCGGACGTCGACCACGGCGATGTCGGGCCGGTCGGCGGCCACCGCGGCGAGCAACTGGTCGCCGTTCTCGACCGCCGCGGTGACCTTCATGCCGTTGGCCTCCAGCAGCCGGGTCAGGCCGTCCCGGAGGAGGAAGAGGTCTTCGGCGATGACAACGCGCACGGGATCTCCAGGTTCACGATGGTCGGACCACCGGAGGGGCTGCTGATCGCGAGCACCCCGTCGAAGGCGGCCAGTCGGCGTTCGGTTCCGCTGAGGCCGGTGCCCCGGGACGGGTCGGCGCCGCCGTGCCCGTCGTCGGTGACCGATATCCGCAGCAGCCCGTCACTGTGCCCTATCTCGATCCATACGTGCGAGGCGCCCGCGTGTTTCACCACGTTGGCGAGCAGTTCGGTGACCGCGAAGTAGGCGGCCGACTCCACCGGGGCGGGCGTCCGCCCCGGCAGGGCGCCGGTGAAGGTGACCGGCAGCGGCAGGTCCAGCGCCGTCGCCTGCACCGCGTCGGCCAGTCCGCGGTCGGCGAGCACCGGGGGGTGGATGCCGCGGACCAGGTCCCTCAGCTCGCTCAGCGCCTTCACCGAGGACGTCCGGGCCTCGGCCAGCAGCGGGCCGATGGCGTCCGGGTCGTCCTTCAGCTGCTCGGCCACGGTCAGCAGCATGCCCAGGGCCACCAGCCGGGCCTGCGCCCCGTCGTGCAGGTCCCGCTCGATCCGGCGCAGCTCGGCGGCCCCGGCGTCGATGGTGTCCGCCCTGGTCCGCGCCAGGTGGCTGACCTGGCGGGTGAGTTCGGCCCGCCGGGAGGGGCCCAGCAGGGCCCGGGCGGCCCGCTCGTGGACCCGCAGGACCGGCGGGGATGCCCACAGGGCGGCCGCCGGTGCAACCCACAGGCCCATCCCGTAGACGATGCCCAGCGGGAAGAACGGCCCGTTCCGGCCGAAGACCTCCAGGGCGAGCGGGGCCACCAGGACGATTACGGCGGTGAGCAGCACCGCGCAGCCGGTGAGCAGCGCCCAGGCGAGGTCCCGCCAGACCGCCGGGTCGGTCAGCCAGCCGCCGGCCCGCAGCCGCTGCCAGGGGCCGGCGGTGCCGGGCGGGCGGCGGTACGGCACCGGGACGGGCCGCCCGCTCCACTTCCCGACCACCCGCCTGGTCTCCGTCGCGATCCAGCGCGCGCCGAACAGTGCGAGCACCAGCAGTGAGGGCGCCAGCCAGAGGGAGACGGACCGGCCGCCGGGCGCGGCGCCGCCGTAGAGGTGCGTCGCCATCACCGCGAGCGCGCCCGGGGAGAACAGGGCGGCCCCGACCGCCCGGCCGCCGCCCCCGGTGGCCCAGCACAGCGCCCAGAGGGCGACCGGCCCCAGCGGCACCGTCAGGATGAACGGGCCGCCCGGCCCGAACCTCCCGGCCTCGTCGGGGCCGAACAGCGCGGCGGCCAGCAGGAGCGGACCGGCCAGCAGCGAGACCAGGCCCGTCACGGCCAGCGTCACCACGTACCAGGCGCGCACGCCGTCCACGCAGGCCCGGCCCACCCGGTCCACCACTCCCGTGTGCACTTCCGTCGTCATGACGCGCCCCCTCGCCGTCCCGGAGCCCCCGTCCGGAGGCCTCGAAGCACTCGGCTCCGGAGCCCTCGCGGACCCGGTTCCGATCTGTCGGTGGCTCAGTCTGCCTGGCCGGGGCGGTCGGTGCTCTAGGCCTGAACACCCAGTTCGGGGTGTATCTGAATACACCTGGGAGAGGCCGTCCAGACGGCTGTCCGCACCCCGGCCGCGATTCGTAGCGTCATGTCCCGTCAGCCGGTCCCGGGTCTCCCCGGTGCCGGACCCCGAACCGTGGAGGGCCCGTGAACGCGCCGATCATCCGGATCCGCGGCGTCAGCAAGACGTACGACCGATCCGACGCCGCCCGCCCCGCCCTGGCCGACCTCGACCTGGAGGTACGGGCCGGCGAGGCGCTGGCCGTGCTCGGTCGCTCCGGCAGCGGCAAGTCCACCCTGCTGAACCTGATCGCCGGCCTCGACCGCCCGAGCGAGGGCGCGGTGGAGGTCGGCGGCGTGGCCGTCCACGAACTCGGCGAGGCCGCGCTGGCCGAGTACCGGCGCCGGCGGATCGGCATGGTGTTCCAGTTCTTCAACCTGCTGGACGACCTGAACGTCGAGGACAACGTGCTGCTCCCGGCCCAGCTCGCCGGGATGCGGCGCGAGCAGGCCCGCGCCCGGGCCGATGAGCTGCTGGAGCGGCTGGGGGTGGCCCGGCACGCCAAGGCCTTCCCGGGCCGGCTCTCCGGCGGCGAGCGCCAGCGGGTCGCGGTGGCCCGGGCGCTGATGAACCGTCCGCCGCTGCTGCTGGCCGACGAGCCCACCGGCGCGCTGGACACCGCCTCGGCCGCCGACGTCCGCGACCTGCTGCGCGGGCTCAACGCGGAGGGCCAGACGATCCTGCTGGTCACCCATGACACCGCGCTCGCCGACTCCTGCGCGGACCGGACGATCGAACTGCTCGACGGCCGGCTGGTGCGGGACACCGCGGCGGTGCCGGCCCCCGGGAGCGCCCTGTGAACGAGCGGCGGAGCGAGTGGCGGAGCGGGGTGGACGCATGAGTGCGCTCGGCAAGGTGGTCCGGGCGGGGGTGGGCCGCAAGCGGGTGCAGACCCTGGTCACGGTGCTCACCACGATGATGTCCGTGACGGCGTGCATCCTCGCGGTCGGGCTGCTGGTCGCCGCCCAGGGCCCGTACCAGCGGTCCTTCACCGCCCAACACGGCGCGCACCTCAACGCGCTGTACGACCCGGCCAAGGCGAGCCCCGCCCAGCTCGCCGCGGCCGCCCACGCGGCCGGTGTGACGGCCACGGCCGGCCCGTACCCGGCGGTCACCGTCCAGC
Organism: Kitasatospora sp. NPDC051164; assembly: GCF_044455625.1. Lineage (NCBI taxonomy): Bacteria > Bacillati > Actinomycetota > Actinomycetes > Kitasatosporales > Streptomycetaceae > Kitasatospora > Kitasatospora sp. NPDC051164. The sequence continues at coordinate 207,107 of NZ_JBITFB010000008.1, forward strand.
CGCGCTCGGGGGAGGACACCGAGCTTCCGCCGCCCGGCAGCCTGCTCCCGCCGATGACCCTGGTCGGCCGGGCCCAGGACGGCCCGATGGACGGCCTGCGGATCACCAAGGGCCGCTGGGTCGCGGGCCCGGGCGAAGTGGTGTTCCTGGACGGCCACTCCCCGCTGACCGTCGGTGACAGCATGCAGTTCCCGGACCTGCCCGGGCACCCGACGCTCAAGGTGGTCGGGCTCGCCGCCTCCGTCTCCTGGAGCGCGGACGGCTGGGTCGCCCCCGAGCAGGTCGCCGGGCTGACCGCGCCCGGCACCACCCCCGCCGCCCAGTACCTATACCGCTTCGCCCACGCCGACACCGACGCCGAGGTGGAGGCCGACCACGCCGCGCTCGCCGCCTCGGTGCCGGCCGGCGCGCTCACCAAGGCGACCTCCTACCGGCCCGCCCAGGAGGAGGCCAACCGGACGGCCTCGACCTTCGTCCCGTTCGTCACGGCCTTCGGGGTGCTCGGCCTCGCCATGTCGGTGCTGATCATCGGCGTCGTGGTCAGCGGCGCCGTCACCGCCGCGACCCGGCGGATCGGCATCCTCAAGTCCCTGGGCTTCACGCCGGCCCAGGTCGCGCGCGCCTACGTCGGGCAGGCCCTGATCCCCGCCGGGATCGGCACGGCGCTCGGCGTGCTCGGCGGCAACCTGCTCTCCGTACCGGTCCTCGGCATTGCCCATAAGGCCCTGCACGGCGGCCTGCTCGGCATCCCGCTCTGGGTGGACCTCGCCGTCCCGGCGGCGGCCCTGGCCGCCGTGACGGGCACCGCCCTGGTGCCGGCGCTGCGGGCCGGACGACTGCGCACGGTGGAGGCGCTCACGGTCGGCCGGACGGCGCCGGGCGCCAAACGGGCCGCCGCCCAGGGCGACCGGGGCCGGGCCGCGTCGGCAGGCCTCCTGACGAGAGTTCGGAACGGGATCGGCCGACTTCCGGTGCCGCGCTCGCTGAGCCTCGGACTGGCGAGCCCGCTCAACCGACCGGCCCGGTCCGCGACCACGGGGGCCGCGGTGGTGCTCGGCACGGCCGGGGTCACCCTCTGCGTCGGCCTGACGCTCTCGCTCGGCCTCCTCCAGGACGGCCTGGAGGCCGGGCGCGCCGGCAAGGTCGTGGTCCAGACCCCGATGGAGGGCACCGCGAAGTCCGCCGACGGCGTGGACGAGGCGGCCGTGGCCCGGGCGATCGGCGCCCGCCCGGGCACCCGGGCCTGGTACAGCAGCGTCCCGACGCCGGCGTCCGTGGCCGGGAACACCGGGCGCTCCGAGATGGTCGCGTTCACCGGCGACGTCTCGTGGAGCGGCTACCAGCTGGTCTCCGGCCGCTGGTTCGACGGCCCCGGCGAGATCGTGGTCGGATCGGCCTACCTGCGCGCCAACCAGGCGAAGGTCGGCGACACCGTGACCCTCACCGACCACGGGCGCACCACCCCGGCGAAGATCACCGGCGAGGTCCTGGCCACCAACGACTTCGTCTTCCTGGACCGGGCCGCACTGGCCCCGCTCGGCGGCGCCGTCGCCGCCGAGGCGATCTCCTTCCACATCGACCTCACCCCCGGCACCGACGCGAAGGCGTACGCCGACGCGCTCGACAGTGCGGTCCAGCCGATGGGACTGAGCGCTGAGCCCGGCGAGCAGCACATCAACGTCGTGGTGCTGGCGATGAACACCCTGGCCGGGACGCTCACGCTGCTGCTCTCGGTGGTCGCGGGGCTCGGGGTGCTCAACACGGTGCTGCTGGACACCCGGGAGCGGGTGCACGACCTCGGGGTGCTCAGAGCGCTCGGAATGTCGCCCCGGCAGACCGTCGGCATGGTGCTCACCTCGGTCTGCGGCAGCGGGCTGGTGGCCGGGCTGATCGGGGTGCCGATCGGGATCGCGGTGCACCACCAGGTGATGCCCGCGATGGCCCGCGCCGCCGGGATCGGCGTGCCCGACGCGGACCTCGGCGTCTTCGACCCGTCGGTGGTGGGGCCGCTGATACTCGGCGGCCTGGTGCTGGCCCTGCTCGGCGCCGCCCTCCCCGCCACCTGGGCGGCCCGGACCCGGACGGTCACGGCGCTGCGGACGGAGTGACGGCGGCGGGCCGTTCCTGAGGCGGCCGCTCCCGCGGGCTGGTCCCCCGCAGGAGCGGCCCGCCCAGGGGCAACCGCGCTCAGGGGCAACCGCGCTCAGGACAACCGCGCTCAGGGGCAACCGCGCTCAGGACAACCGCGCCGCCGCGTACGCCTCCATGGCGGCCCGCTGGTACGCGGCCAGGCCCGGGGCGATGGCCTCGTACGCGGCGCGCCACTGCTCGTTCTCGGTGCAGGAACGCGCCATCGCGCGGTACTCCTCCACCGAGACCGACCGGATCGTGCCGAGCAGCCGGTACTCCTCGTCGATCATGCTCTGCACGGGCTCGGCGCCGGCCGGGTGGCCGGACGCCACCAGCTCGGCCAGCCGGACCATGCGCGCGGTCCGCTCGCGCTGCCCGGCCGCGATCTCGTCCGGGCTCATCGCGGCGGTCGCACGCCGGGCCGCCTCGGCGTGCTCGGGGAAGTCGCGCAGGCCGGCGTCGACATCGGCGGGCTGGATGCCCTCGAACAGGTTCTCGGGGCGGTTGATGGTCATGAGTGTGCCGTCCTTCCGGGAGCGTTCCAGGTCGGCGATCGTGCGGGAAACGGTGGCGGCCAGGGCGTCCAGCCGGTCGCGTTCGGCGACCAGCTGCCGGTGGTGGCCCCGCAGGGCGTGCAACTCGTCCACCTGCTCGCCCAGGATCCGGGCGATCTCGGTCAGCCCCACGCCCAGCGCCCGCAGTACGAGGATCTGCTGCAGTTGCAGCAACTGCCGCTCCTCGTAGTAGCGGTGGCCGTTGGTGCCGATCCGGGCCGGGGGCAGCAGTCCGATCTCGTCGTAGTGCCGCAGCGTCCGGGCGGTCACCCCGGACATCCGGGCGACCTCCGCAATCGGCCAGGTCATGGCCGCCTCCCTCGCTTCCGGGTCCCCACGTTCGTCGTACCGGGGCCGGTTCCTCCGGCCCCGGTACGACGGTAGAAGCTGCCGCTGCGGCAGCTTCAAGCCCGGACTTCCGGGGCCGCCCGCGACCCCGTCCCAGCCCGGCCGGCTACGCCTCGCCGAACCAGTCCAGGGACTGTCCGTGCGGCCCGGTGAAGGCCACCGGCCGCTCGTCCAGGGCGAGCGCGAACAGCCCGGATCCGGCCGGGGCCGGTCGGGGCAGGCGCCGGGCGACGGTCGGCAGCACGGAGACCGCCTCGTTGGAGATCCAGTGCCCGGGCAGCTCGTGCATGGTCGCCGCGAACTCCTCCCGCGCCTCCGGCGGCAGGTACGCGAGCACGGCGCTGTGGAACACCACCGGCGTCGCCCCCGCCGGCACCCGCTCCACCAACTCCCGTACCGTCGCGTTGAGATCGCCGCGCACCAGCAGCGGCGGCTCGGCCCGGGCGACCCGGACGGCGCCGCGCAGTCGGTCCAGCCGGTGGGTCTGCTCCGGCCAGACCAGCGACTCCAGCCAGCGCATGTCCTCCTCGGCCCGGACGTCCAGCGGGTTGAGGTCGACCCCGGCCCGCCACACCACCGCGGGCAGCCGCTCCCGAAGGGACGCGGGGAGCGGCACCGGCCCGCTCACCGCGCAGTCCAGCGTCACCGGGCTCGCCGCGTCGCCGAACTCGGCCGGCGGGGCGCCCACCCCGTCCGCGGGCAGGTAGCGGTAGCGGTACCGGTCCGGGTACAGGCAGAGCCCGGCCGAGGCGCCCACCTCGATCAGCGCGAGCGGCTGCGGCAGGGTCGCCAGCAGCGGCAGCAGGGTGGCGCAGCGGCCCGACTCGTTGGTCTGGGTCAGGCGCTCCAGCATGGTGGCCGACGCCTCGTCCCAGTGGGCCGTCACCCAGTCGCGGAAGGCCGGCCAGCCCTCCGACACCGGCCCGCCCAGGTGCCGGACGGCACCGAACAGCAGGTTCGGCTGTCGCTTCACGGCCGGCAGCCCGTCCAGCATCGCGCACAACTGCCCGTCCTCGGCGAGGTGCTCGGCCAGGTCCTGGTAGATCGCGGAGTTGCCGCGAGCCTCTCGCTCCGCGAACGCGCGGTAGAGGTCCCCCGTATCGCTGTGCATCTCTCTTGCACCCCTTCGAGTGATCGAATCGGCACAGCCTACGCCCGGCCCACCGCGCCTTCCGGCGCCCCTCCCGGCCGCGTTTCCCGCGGCCGGCACGCTGCCCCAGCGGTGGACAGCGCCGGCACCCCGCGCGCTGTCACCCCAGCATGCCGCCCATGTGCCCGTCCTCGGCGAGCAGCCGCCAGGAGCAGCCCGGCGAGGCGAAGGCTTCCGGGTCGACGGCCTCCACCAGCCGGTCCACCACCGTGCTCAGCAGTGACTGCGGGTCGAACACCGCCCAGGTGTCGTGGCCCCGGCCGTAGTCCCAGCGCTCCCACTCGGCGCGCAGCCGCTCGTACGTCCAGAGGGCGTAGAGCAGGGCGGACAGGTCGCGGTTCAGGTAGGCCTCGGGCTGGCCGTCGTCGTACCAGTCGGGCAGTTCGAGTCGGCCGGTGGCGCCGTCCAGGGCGATCGTGAGGTCCGTCGGCCAGTCCCCGAGTGCGATGAAGTCCCGCTGGTACGGGCGGTCCTCCTCGCCGTCGAAGTACTCCGGGTACGCCTCGCCCATGGTGACCAGCGGTTCCTCGCACACCCCGAACATCGCCCCGCCCAGCGGCAGCCCGACTTCGGTCAGCAGCCGCCGGGTCGGCTCGTGCACCAGGGCGGCGGGCAGGTACTCGGGCCGGAAGCGGTGCACCTGGCCGGGGCCGTCGTCCTCGTCCGTCAGCGCGGCGAGCTCCGCCACCAGCTCCGGGCCGACCTCGTACGCGGGCCCGCCCGGACCGCCCGGCAGCGCGCCCCAGCCCAGCGCGTGCACCAGCAGCGCGGTGCCCCAGTGCGCCGGTGGCGTGGAGTCGCTCGCGAACAGGCCCGGATCGACCTCCCGCATCCGCCGTTCGGCCTGCGCCATGACCTCGGCCACCACGGCCGGGCCGCGCCGCCCGTCCAGGGCCTCCGGCCGCCGGGCGGCCTCGGCGACCGCCTCGACCTCCCGTATCAGGCCGGACAGCGTGGTCAGATCGGAGGCCAGCGGATCCCGACGGGGGCCGCCGTTGTCCAGGAATACCTCACCGGTCGCCCCGTCCAGCAGCACCAGGTTGCCGACGGCGGCGAAGGGGGTGCAGTAGTCCGTCTCGCCGAGGACGAACAGCCGCTCCGCGTCCGCCGGGAACGGCCGCAGCACCCCGAACTCCAGGAACGCCCCCGCGGTCGGCAACCCCTCCCGCGCCAGGAACTCCCGGCTCTCCGCGTGCACCACACCGTCCGGCGAACCCGCCACTTGCTCACACCCCACGAACCCCACCCTTCCCCGGCCCTGACCCCCAGACCCTAGCGGCCCGGCCCGACATCGCCGCGCGGGTTTCGGGGCACACCCCCGGTCCGGCTGCTACACCTCCAGCTCCTGAACCGTCGGCTCCCGCACCTCCGGCCCCTACGCCGCTGCCGCCTGCGTTCCTGCCGCCGGGTCCACGTTCCAGTGCTCGGGCAGGTCCGCGTCGCAGAAGGCGCAGGCGTAGTGCTCCTCGCGGACGAGGTTGCACGCGGTGCACCGGGGGCAGCGGCGGAAGACCGCCGCGTACGTGAAGGCACCCGGGTGCGGCAGGCCGACGCGGGTGAGGGCGGCGGTCACGGCGGGCCAGGAGGTGGTGTCGGGGCAGTAGCCGGTGGAGTGGTTGCTGATCGTCTCGACTTCCCAGCCCCCGCCCGACCGCCGGAACCCGATCTCTCCGGCGCTCAGTACCAACCGCCCGCCCGCGCAGGCCACGTGCTCGCTGCGGCGCGGGGCGAGCAGCAGCGCGCCGCCCAGGTCGACCACGAAGGTGAACGGCTCCGCCAGTTCCTCCGCCGTCTGTCCGTCCACCCAGGCGGTGAACTCGTCCGCCGTCCGGACCGGTCGGCCGCCGGGCCCGGCGGCCGACCGCAGTTCCGGCGGCCCGACGTACCGGTACGCCCGGCCGAAGCCGTCCGCGACCTCCGCGGCGATGCCCCGCTCGGCCAGCCGCACCTTCCAGTACGCCATCTCGACGGCTGTCCCGTGGAGCCCGAAGTTCCTGAGTTCGGCGAGGAGTTCACGGGTCCGCTGCAGGGAGGACGCCGAGCCCTCGCGGAGCGTCCGCAGGGCCGCCAGCGGGTCGGTGAGCGATCCGGCGAGTCGGAGCCGGGCCGGCCCGTGGGTGGTCAGCAGTGCCTCGCGGACGTCCTCCGGTACCGTCGCCGGGCCCCAGTACTCGCAGAGGGTGGTGCCGCAGTGCGGGCAGGAACTGTCGGCGTCCCACCACAACTCCCGCCCGTGCATCAGGAACTGCCCGACGCTGCGGATGGCGGTGCCCCCGCAGGCCCCGCATCGGACGGTCATCTGCACACCCTGTTCCGCACCGGTCATGCCCGACACCCTACGGCGATCACCGGGCGTGGCAGGGCGCCGGGACGAGGCGCTCCCCGGACGAGCCGGAGGGCGGGCGAGTGGGTCAGGCGAGCCCGCCGGCCTTGCGGGCCCCCTGCTCCACCCGGTCGTGGTGGGCCTGCCACCAGTCCGCGTCGCCCTCGGCGGTGTTGATGCCGTCGGGGCGCTGGCCGATGGCGCCGTCCACGAGCTCGCGGACCAGGTCGGCGTGGCCGACGTGGCGGTGGCATTCGGCGATCATGTGGACGAGGACCCGGTGCAGGGTCTGCTCGGGGCGGTCGCCGAACGGGAGTCGGCCGGTCGCCTCCAGCGGCAGGGCCTCGATGGTGGCGTCCGAGTGCGCCCAGACCCGCCGGTAGCGCCCGACGATCTCCTGGGTGGTCTCGTCCGGCCGCGCCCACAGGTCGGCGTTCGGCTCGGTGTCGCCGGTGAACCACAGCGGGGTCGGCTCGGGGAAGGGGCGCCCGAAGGTGTCGCCGAAGTACATCGCCTCGGCTCCGGTGAGGTGCTTGACCAGGCCCAGCAGGTTGGTCCCGGTGGGGGAGAGCGGGCGGCGCAGGTCGTATTCGGAGAGGCCGTCGAGCTTCCAGAGCAGCGCGTCGCGGGCGTCCTGGAGGTAGATCCGGAGGTCGGTCTTGTCGTCCGTCACAGTCATGGGACCAGTCTGTTGATTGCCGGAGGTCTGTCCATCGATTTCCGGTGCCGGTCCGAGGTGTTCGACAGGCGCCCCCACAGGAGGAATTGACGAACCGTCAATCATCCTTGCGGGGGCGGAAGTCAGCGCACCACGTCGAAGACCTGCTTCTGCAGGCCGTTGCTGTAGACCTCGTGCTCGACCAGCTTCAGCTTCTGGGCGTCCTTGTCCGTGGTGCTGAACAGGCGCTTGCCCGCGCCGAGCAGCAGGGGGAAGACGATCAGGTGGTAGCGGTCGATCAGGCCGGCGTCCGAGAGGGCCCGGTTCAGGGCGGCGCTGCCGTGGACGATGATCGGGCCGCCCTCGGTCTCCTTCAGGGCGGCGACCTCGTCGAGCGAGCGCAGGATGCTGGTCTCGCCCCAGTTCGACACCAGGTCGTCGTTGGTGAGGGTGGTGGAGACGACGTACTTGGGCAGGGCCTTGTAGCGGGCGAATTCCGCCATGTCCGGCCACACCGGGCTGAACGCCTGGTAGCTGACCCGGCCCAGCAGCATCGCGCCGGCCTCCTCCTGCTCCCGGCCCTTGATCTCGAAGGCCTCGGGGACGAACTCGATGTCCTTGAAGGTCCATCCGGAGTTCCGGTAGCCGGGCTCGCCGCCGGGGGAGTCGACGACGCCGTCGAGCGAGATGAAGGCGGTGCTGATCAGGGTGCGCATCGGTGGTTCCTCTGTTCCTCGTTCTCGTGTCTGTTCGGGTGGTTCGGGCGCTCAGGCGTGGCGCTCAGGTGTCCGGGCCGGCAAGGGCGCTCAGGCTCGGGCCTTCAGGCGAGGAGCCCGGTCAGCCACCGCTGCCAGGCGGCTTCGGCCCCCTCCGGCGCCGGGCCGAAGAGGTGGTGGAACATCAGCACCAGGCCGGAGCCGTGGTGGAAGGCGTAGAGCCCGTCGGCGGTGCGGACCTCGAAGCGCTCGTCGTCCGACCAGACCACCTCGCCGTCCAGTGGCGGCAGGCCGGCCGGTTCGGCGTGGGCCCGTGCGCCCACGGCGACCGGGAGGGGCAGTGACAGGGCGCCGGCGAGGACCGTCCGGACCTCCGGCTCCGGCCGTCCGGCGGACGGTGCCGCGGCGAAGACCGGGACGGCGGTGCGTCCCGGGAAGTGGGCGAGGTACTCGCGGAGCGTGTGGAGGTGGAAGGGCCAGCCGCGGCGCAGCGCGTCGTACTCGTCCTGCCAGTCGTCGCCGAGCAGGCCGCTGTGGACGACGCGGAGCACGGTGGAGCCGCCGTCCCGGCCCTCGATCAGGTACTCGAAGGCCATGAAGCGGCCGTCCTCGGCGGTGGCCGTGCGGGTGGCCAGGCGCTTGCCGGGTTCGTAGGCGGTGATCACCGCCTCTTCGCGGTGGCCTCCGGTCTCCATGGTGGCGGTGCCGCCTTCGCGCGGGTCCAGCTCGTTGCGGCCCATGAACCAGGAGTCGATCCCCGGCCCGGTGGCGATCGCCTCCCAGACCTGCTCCGGGCTCGCCGGCAGGGCGGTCTCCAGCTCGATCTCGAACGGGTGGGTCATCGTGGGTCCTCCTGTTCCGGGGCGGTCCCGGTCGTTTCTGCGGCGGTCCCGGCGGTCCCGGTCGTTTCTGCCGGGGTCCTGGCCGGCTCCGGCGCGGTGGCGGGTGGCGCCGCCTGCGCGGCCGCGGGGATCTGGTGGAGTCCGACGATCACCCGGTGGCTGCGGCCTCCGGGGGCGGACTCGTCGTGGTAGCGGCTGACGAGGGCCGCCACGGCCTGGGCCAGGTCCTCGGCGAAGGCGGTCCGGTCGGCCGCGGAGGCGAACCGCACCTGGGCGTCGATGCCGAAGGTGGCGACCCGCCGCCGGGCCCGGGCGGCGCCGGTCAGCAGGCTCCCGACCTCCTGCACCAGCCGGGAGCCCAGGGCCAGCAGCCAGCGGGCGGAGAGCTGGTCGGGGGAGCGGTCGGGATCCGGGCTGACGGCGGCCAGGACGCCGGGGGAGATCACGTAGGAGGCCGCGGTGGCGCGGTACACCCGTTCGGTGACGTTGCCCTTGCGGCGCTCCTCGGCGAGTTCGACGAGTCCGTGCCGCTCCAGTTCCTTCAGGTGGTAGTTGACCTTCTGTCGGGGCAGGGCCAGGCGGCCGGCCAGCATGGCGGCCGAGCCGGGTTCGGCCAGGGCGGCGAGGATCCGGGCCCGGATCGGGTCCAGGGACGCCTCGGCCGCGGCGGGGTCTTCGATCACAGCGACGTCCAGCACCCCTCCAGGGTCCGTGCGACAAAAAAATTTGTCAAGGAAAAAAGACTTGTCGGTAGCCCGGTCGGCCGAGTGATATCGCCCGTCCGGCCCCCCGCCTGCGCCCGCCCGTCGGCCGCACCTGCCGCGACCTGGTACGGAGAGTGACGGGAGGGGCTACCGGGTCGGACTTGAATCTTTACGAACGGATGTTCGATCCTGGGGTTGTGTCCGTTTTCGAATCTGTTTTCGAATCCACCGCCGAGCAGCCCGCACGACCCGTGCTCCGGCCGGTGGCGCTCCCGGCTGCCGTGCCGGGGGAACCGGGCGACGGACAGGTGCAGGCCCGGGGCCTGCTGCCAGTGCCACCCGCGCTACGGGAGGTCCTGCCGGACGGCGGGCTACGACGCGGCACCGCGGTGTCGGTGGCGGGCGGGGACACCGGGCTGCTGCTGGCGCTCGCCGCCGGGGTACGGGAGACCGAGGGCGGCTGGGCAGCGGCGGTCGGGCTGCCGGACCTCGGGCTGGCCGCCGCCGAGGGATACGGGCTGGACCTGCGCCGACTGCTGGTCGCGGACGACCCGGGGCCGCACTGGGCCGAGGTGGTGTCGGTGCTGGCCGGCGCGGTCGAACTGGTCATGCTGCGTCCGGACGGGCCGGTGCCGCCGAAGCTGGCCGCCCGGCTGGCGGCGGTACTGCGGCGCAGCGGCTGCGTGCTGCTGGTGGCCGGACCGTGGCCGGGCGCGGCGCTGCGGCTGGGAGTGCGGTCCGGACGCTGGTTCGGACTGGGCGACGGCTACGGGCAGCTCGTCGGCCGGCAGGTCGAGGTGGTGGCCGAGGGCCGCGGCTCGGCGGTGCGCGGCCGGACCGCCCGGCTCTGGCTGCCGGACGAGCACGGCGCGGTGCGCCCGCTTCAGGAACGGACGTTCCTGGAACGCCCATTCCAGGAACGCTCGTTCCAAGAGCGTCCGGCCCAGGAGCAGCCGCAGCTGCAGCTGCAGCCCGTGACGGAACCGGCAGCACCACACGTCGCGGCGGTGGTCTGAGGTGCCCGGGAACGAGTGGTCCGAGGTGCCCGGGAGCGAGCTGTCCGGGACCGCCGAGGACCGAACCCCCCGGGTGCTGGTGGTCTGGTGCCCGGACTGGCCGGTGGCGGCCGTCACCGGCGACGACCCGGTGGCGGTGACCGAGGGCGGGCGGATCCTCGCCTGCTCGGCGGGCGCCCGGGCGGCCGGGGTGCGGCAGGGGCAGCGGCTCAAGCTGGCCCAGCGGCTCTGCCCGGAGCTGGAGCTGCGCGATCGCGACCCGGAGGCGGAGACCCGCCGCTTCGAGCCGGTGGTCGCGGCGGTGGAGGCGTTCACACCTCGGGTGGAGGTGATCCGTCCCGGTCTGTGCGCGATCCCGGTGAAGGGTCCGGGCCGCTACTTCGGCGGCGAGGAGGCGCTGGCCGCCAAGGTCCGTACGGCGGTGGCGGACGCTCTCGGGCGGCCGCCCGTCCCGGACGCCGTCCCGGGCGCGGTGACCCCCCGGGCCCCCAAGACCCCGGCGACCCCCGAGGCCCCGGCGACCCCCGAGGCCCCGGTGACCCCCGAGACCCCTGATACCCCCGAGGCTCCCGAGACCCCTGACGCAGCGCCGCCGAACACCCCCCACGTCCAGGTCGGTGTCGCCGACGGCCTGTTCGCCGCCGTGCTGGCCGCCCGTGCCGGGGTGCTGGTCCCGGCGGGCCGGACGGCGGAGTTCCTCTCCCCGTACCCGGTGAGCGCGCTGGGCGACGAGGCGCCGGCCGAGCTGCTCGGGCGGCTCGGCCTGCCCACCGTCGGAGCGTTCGCCGCGCTGCCGCCCGAGGCGGTCGCGGACCGTTTTGGCCCGTCCGGGACGGCCGCGCACCGGCTGGCCCGCGGGTTGCAACCGCGCCCGCTGGTGCCGCGCGACCAGGAGCCGGACCTCGCCGTCGAGCAGCGCTTCGACCCGCCGGAGCCACTGGCCGAGCCGCTGGTGTTCGTCGCCCGCACGCTGGCCGAGGCGTTGCACCGGCGGCTGGCCGGGGCCGGGCTGACCTGCCGCCGGGTGGCCGTCGAGGTGGCCTGCGCGGACGGCCGGACGGCCTCCCGGCTGTGGCGCCACGAGGGCCGGCTGTCGGCGACGGCGCTGGCCGAGCGGGTCCGCTGGCAGCTGCAGGCCTGGCAGGGTGCGGGCGTCTTCGCGGCCGCAGACGAGGGCCCCGACACCGGTTTCGTCCTACTCCGCCTGGCGCCCGACGGCCTCTCCCCGGACCAGGGCCGCCAGTTGGCGCTGTGGGGCCAGGCCGTCGCCGACGACCGGGTGGAGCGTGCGGTCGCCCGGGTGCAGGCGGTGCTCGGGCACGCCGGGTTGCGCCGGATCGAACCGGCCGGTGGGCGCGGGCCGGGGGAGCAGGCGGTCAAGGTGCCGTGGGGCGAGCCGTACGGGGCGGCGGTGCCGGCCGACGCGCCCTGGCCGGGGCGGCTGCCGGAGGTGTGGCCGGCTGTGGTGCTGCGGGAGCCCACGCCGGTGCGGGTGCTGGACGAGGCCGGGCTGCCGGTCACGGTGGACGGCCGGGCGGGGGTGTCGGCCCGGCCGGCCCTGGTCGTGGTCCGGGGGCGGGAGGAGCCGGTGGACGGCTGGACCGGGCCCTGGCCGGCGGTCGAGTACTGGTGGGACCAGTCGCTCGCCCGCCGCCGGGCGCGGTTCCAGGTCGTGGTGGGCGGCGGCCGGGCGTTGCTGCTCACCGTGGAGGGGGGTGCGTGGTACCTGGAGGCCGGCTACGACTAGCGGCCCCGGGGCCCGAAAGCCGGGGTCCGAAAGCCGGAGCCCGATAGCCGGGGCCCGATAGCCGGAGCCCGAAAGCCGGAACCCGGAGCAGGGGGGAGCAGGACGAGCACGAGAACGACGAAGGCGACCCCCGATGGGCTTCACCAGCCACCCCACCCTCCCCTGGAGCGAGCTGCACCGCCGACTGACCGGCGCGGCGCCGGACCGTACACCCGCGGCGCCGGACCGTACGGTCGTCCCGCTGCGCCGCCCCGGCCTGGAGGACCCCCCGGCCGCTCCGAAGAGCTCCGCCGAACCCTGGGCCGAGCTGCACGTCCACTCCGCCTTCAGCTTCCTGGACGGCGCCAGCGACCCGGAGGACCTGGTCGCCGAGGCGGCCCGGCTGGGTGTGGAGACCCTCGCGATCACCGATCACGACGGCCTGTACGGCGCCGTCCGGCTCGCCGAGGCGGCCCGGGGCACCGGTGTGGCCACCGTGTTCGGCGCCGAGCTGACCCTCCGCCACGAAGCGGCCGGCCACTCCCCGGGGGCGACCGGACACCCGGAGACCGGACACCCGGAGCGCGAGCACCCGGAGACCGAGCACCTGCTGGTCCTCGCCCGCGACCCGGCCGGCTACCGCCGCCTCTCCGCCGCGATCGCCGCCGCCCAGCTGGCCGGCGGCGCGAAGGGCCGCCCGGTGTACGACTTCGCGGCGCTGGCCCAGGCGCACGGCGGCCACTGGGCGGTGCTCACCGGCTGCCGCCTCGGCCGGGTCCCCGCCGCCCTCGCCGGGAAGCGCGGCGCCGATCCGGGCGCGGCCGAGCAGCGACTGCGCACCCTCACCGAGGCGTTCGGCCGCGAGAACGTGTACGTCGAACTGATCGACCAGTGGCTGCCCGGCGACGACCGGCGCAACGACGCCCTCGCCGCGCTCGCCGCCGGGCAGGGGCTGACCGCCGTCGCCTCCACCAACGCCCACCACGCCGGCCCCGCCCAGGGCCGCCTCGCGCAGAGCCTCGCCGCGCTGCACGAGCGCCGCACCCTGCAGGACGCGGTGGGCTGGACCCGGGCGGCCGGCACCGCGCACCTGCGCTCGGGCCGCGAGATGGCCGGTCGGCTGGCCCGTTTCCCGGGCGTGCAGCGGGCCACCGTCGAACTCGGCCGGGCCTGCGCCTTCGACTTCGCCGCACTGGACCCGGAGCTGCCGGGCTTCCCCGTCCCCGAGGGCGGGACCGAGATCGGCCACCTGCGCGCCCTGGTCGCGGCCGGCGGCCCGGCCCGCTTCGGCCCCGGCAACGCCGCCGCCCGCCGCCAGCTCGCCAAGGAGCTGGACGTGATCGAGGACCTCGACCTGGCCGGCTACTTCCTGATCGTGCACGACATCGTGGACTTCTGCCGGAGCCGGGAGATCTGGTGCCAGGGCCGCGGCTCGGCCGCCAACTCCGCGGTCTGCTACGCCCTCGGGATCACCGCCGTCGACCCGATCCACTACAAGCTGCTGTTCGAACGCTTCCTCTCCACCGCCCGGGACGGGCCGCCCGACATCGACCTGGACATCGAGAACCGCCGCCGCGAGGAGGTCATCCAGTACGTCTACGGCCGTTACGGGCGCGAGCACGCCGCGCAGGTCGCCAATGTGATCACCTACCGGCCCCGGCTGGCGATCCGCGACGCCGCCCGGGTGCTCGGCTACCCGCAGGGGCAGGTGGACGCGTTCAGTCGGCAGACCGACTTCCGCTCCGCCCCCGGCGCGGACGCCGTCATCCCCGCCGACGTGCTCTCGCTCGCCACCCAACTCCACGGCCTGCCACGCCACTTGGGCATCCACTCGGGCGGCATGGTGCTCGCCAAGGAGCCGATCGGCGAGATCTGCCCGACCGAGTGGGCCCGGATGCCCGGGCGCTCCGTCCTGCAGTGGGACAAGGAGTCCACCGCCGGTGCCGGACTGGTGAAGATCGACCTGCTCGGCCTCGGCATGCTCGCCGCACTGCACGACGCCTGTGACCTGGTGGCGGAACACCACGGCCTGCGCCACGACCTGGCCACCATCCCGGACGACGACAAGGGCGTGTACGCGATGCTGCGTCGGGCCGACACCGTCGGCGTGTTCCAGGTCGAGTCCCGCGCGCAGATGGCGACCCTGCCCCGGCTCAAGCCGGACCACTTCTACGACCTGGTGGTCGAGGTCGCGCTGATCCGCCCCGGCCCGATCCAGGGCGGATCCGTCCACCCGTACCTGCGCCGCCGCGCCGGGGCGGAGCCGCCCGGCTGCCCGCACCCGCTGATGGAGAACGCGCTCGGCAAGACCCTCGGGGTGCCGCTGTTCCAGGAGCAGATGATGCAACTCGCCATCGACTGCGCCGGGTTCAGCCCCGCCGAGGCCGACCGGCTGCGGCAGGCGATGGGCGCCAAGCGCTCGCACGAGCGGGTCGCCCGGCTTCGCGAGCGGCTGCTGGGCGGGATGGCCGAGCGCGGCATCCCGCCGGAGGTCGCCGAGGACGTCTACGGCAAGATCGAGGCCTTCTCCCACTACGGCTTCCCGGAGAGCCACGCGATCAGCTTCGCCTACCTGGTGTACGCCAGCGCCTGGCTCAAGTACCACTTCCCCGCGGCCTTCACCTGCGCCCTGCTGGCCAACCAGCCGATGGGCTTCTACTCGCCGCTCAGCCTGGTCGCGGACGTCCGGCGGCACGGCGTGCGGGTGCGCGGGGTGGACGTCAACGCCAGCGGGGCGCGCCCCACCCTGGAGCCGTACCGGGGGCCGACCCCGAAGCCGCCGCTGACCGCCGGCCGCCCGCAGCCGGCCATCCGGCTCGGCCTGGAGACCGTCCGAGGCATCGGCACCCCGCAGGCCGAGACGATCGTGGCCGGACAGCCGTACGTCGACCTGGAGGACTTCGCCCGCCGCACCGGCCTGCCCGCGCCCGTCCTGGAGGCACTGGCGACGGCGGGCGCCTTCGACTGCTTCGACCTGACGAGACGTCAGGCGCTGTGGACTGCAGGGGCGTTCGCCGGAATCTCGGCCGAACTGATCCCCGGCACCACGCCCGGCACCGAGGCGCCGGACCTGCCCGGCATGAGCCCGGTCGAGGAGACCATCGCCGACCTGTGGGCCACCGGAACCTCCGCCACCAGCCACCCGCTCCAGCACCTGCGCACCCAGCTGGAACGCGGCGGAGCGCTGTCGGCCGCCCAGCTCCCGGACGTGCCACCGGGGACGGCGGTGGTGATCGGCGGCCTGGTCACCCACCGGCAGCGGCCGCCGACGGCCGGCGGGGTGCTCTTCCTCAGCCTGGAGGACGAGACCGGCCTGATCAACGTGATCTGCAACCGCCCGGTCTGGGAGTCCCAGCGCCGCACCGCCCTGGACCGGGCCGGACTGCTGGTCCACGGCCACATCGAGCGCGACCGGGGTGCCACCAACCTGATCGCCACCCGGCTCACCCCGCTGCGGATCGGCCTCTGATCGGCTCACCGAACGGATCAGCCCGCCGGGTAGCCGATCTCCGCGAGGTCCTCGGCCAGTTCGTCCAGGTCCGTCTCCGCGTTGAGCGCCGCCACCACGGCCGGGGTGAGCGGGCGCAGCGCCAGGACGTGCCCGATCGCGGCGAGGTCCAGCGCCTGCTCCGGCTCGAAGTAGTCCTCGGCCCACTGCCGGTAGGCCTCGGCCGACCCGTCGGCGAGCAGCTCGAACAGGTGGTCCGCGCCGCGCTCGGCCGCCGCACCCCGCCAGGAGTCGTCGCCCTGGCCGCGCCAGAAGCAGCGGGTGACCGTCGGCCCGTCCTCGTCTCCGAGGGCGGGCTCCTCGGCGAAGCGGCGGAACTCCTCGGGCACGGCCGCGAGCAGCTCCGGGGCGTTGGGCGCCTCGTGGTCGAAGGCCCGCCCGTAGGCGCCGACGGGGGAGAAGATCACGCACCAGTCGTCGCCCTGGCCGTTGCGCATCGAGGCCAGTTCCTCGCCCTCGTCCCAACGGGAGTCGAAGGAGTGGTACCGCGACTCCCAGTCGTCCGGGCTGAGGATCGCGTCGAGCATGGCGAGGCCGCGGCAGCGGTCGCGCAGGGCAGGGACGTCGGGCAGGCGGCTGAGCAGGTCGTTCATGCCCGCCATTGTCCCCGAAAGGCCAGACACCCCTGACGGCCGGGGCCGTTCAGGCGCCGGAGGCCGGCTGCCGCCCCTTGCCGGGAGGCCCCGCGAAGGTCTGGGCGATCGGCAGCCAGGCGGTAGCGACCGGGCCGGTGGCGGTCAGGGCCAGGTCGTCGCGGTGGCGGCGCTGGGTCACCAGCAGGCAGAAGTCCAGGGCGGGGCCGGTGACCACGTCCGTGGCGTCGGCCGGTCCGAGGGGCCACGAACTCCCGTCGGGGGCGGTCAGTTCGAGCCGGACCGGGGCCTCCGGCGCGGGTAGCCCGTGTGCGGCGAAGGCGAAGCCCAGGGTGCGCAGGCCCAGATGGGCGATGTGCCGCAGCCGGTCGGTGGGCTCCCGGGCCGCGCCGAGGGCGTCCGCGACGTCCTGGCCGTGCGCCCAGGTCTCCATCAGCCGGGCGGTGACCATCGAGGTGGGCTTCATCGGCGGCCCGAACCAGGGCAGCCGGACGTCGGCAGGGGCGGCGGCCAGGGCGGCCTGCACCTCCTCCCGACCGGTACGCCAGCGGTCGAGCAAGGCGTCGGGCTCGGCGGCCGCGCCCTCCCGGGCACCCTCCTCGACGGGGTCGGCCCCGGCGGCCAGCAGCTCGGTGAAGCGGCCGCCGAGTGAGGCAGTGAAGCCCTCCGGGTCGCGGGCGGCCAGCGCGGTCCAGCCGTCGGTCCAGGCCAGATGGGCGATCTGGTGTGCGACCGTCCAGCCTTCGGCGGGGGTCGGCCGGGCCCAGTCCTCGGCCGGCAGTCCGGCCACCAGCGCGTCCAGGACGGCGGTCTCGGCCCGCAGGTCGGCCAACAGGCCGCGCAGGACGGCGTTCGGGTCGGTCATCGTCTTCCCTCCGGGGCACGGCAGTTGCTACCCGTCGGTAGCCTGCGCCCGCACCCTATGCCCGGCGGGCCGACGGCGTCCGCCACTCCACGAAACACCCACGTCAGGACTCTCGCCACCGGCCGTACCGCGTGTGACAATTCCGCGATGACCAGGGCTGCGGACTCCCTCGCCGCTGCGCGACCCGTCGACGACGCCGCGCGACCCGAACGCGACCCCGACGTCGCCGTGCGGGCCGCCGAGCTGGTGCGGGACGCCGTGCTCGGCGACCTCGCGCGGCGGGTGGTGGCGGAGTGCGGCGTGGATGTCGGGCTGGTCGGGGTGCCGGAGCCGCTGCCCGGGCGTGGGAAGGGCGGCGAGGGCATGGTGCTGCGCCACTGGGCCGGCACCCGGGCGGACCTGCTGCACAACGTGGCGGTTCCGGCCGGGCTCGGTCTCGGCGGACGCGCGCTCGCCGAGCGCGCGCCCACCTGGGTGCCCGACTACCGTGCGGCGACGACCATCTCGCACCAGTACGACCCGGCCGTCGCCGCCGAGGACCTGTACGCGATGCTGACCGTCCCGCTGATGGACGGCGACACCGTGCACGGCGTGGTGTACGCCTCGGTGCGCGCCGTCGTTCCGTTCGGGGACGTCCGGATCTCCGCCGTCGGCACCTTGGCCCGGGCCGCCGCCCGGGCGCTCGCCGGGGCCGCCGCCTGGAGCCGCGCGAAGCCCCGGCCGGCCGGCCCCGTACGGCCGTTGACCCCGCGCGAGCACGAGGTGCTGCGCTGGGCGGCGACCGGCCGGACCAACCCGGAGATCGCCGCCCGACTGGGCCTGACCTGCAACACCGTGACCGGCTACCTCAAGTCCGCGATGCACAAGCTCGGTGTCCGCAACCGGACCGAACTCGCCCTGGCGGCCAGGGAATCAGGCCTCGTCCACTGAGTCGCGGCCAAGCCGCTGCCGAGCCGCCGCACCAGGTGGGCCGCCGCATCGCGTGAGCCGCCGGATCAGTTGACCTGGCGCTCCCGCCCGGTCCAGTACGGCTCGCGCAGCCGGAACTTCTGCAGCTTCCCGGTGGCGGTGCGCGGCAGCGCGTCCCGGAACTCCACCGAGGTGGGCGCCTTGTAGCCGGCCAGCCGCTGCTTGCAGTGCGCGATCAACTCGGCCTCGCTGACCGGCCCGTGGCCCTCCCGGAGGACCACCAGCGCCTTCACCGTCTCGCCCCACTTCTCGTGCGGCACCCCGATCACCGCGGCCTCGGCGACTGACGGGTGGCTGTACAGGCAGTCCTCCACCTCGATCGAGGAGACGTTCTCCCCGCCGCTGATGATGACGTCCTTCTTCCGGTCCGAGATGGTCAGTTGGCCGTCCACGAGGGTGCCGCCGTCGCCGGTGTGGAACCACTCGTCGCGCAGCGCCTCGGCGGTCGCCTCCGGCTGCTGCCAGTAGCCGTCCAGCACGGTGTTGGAGCGCACGAGCACCTCGCCCTGGCCGTCGACCTGCAGCTGGGTGCCGAGCGCCGGGGCGCCGGCCTGCACCAGCTTCTCGGCCCGCTCGGCCGCCGGCAGCGCGTCCCACTCGGCCCGCGAGCGGTTCACCGTGACGATCGGCGCGGTCTCGGTCAGGCCGTAGAGCTGCATGAACTCCCAGCCCAGCTGCTCCTCGACCTGCTGGACCACCGAGGTCGGCGGCGGGGCGCCGGCCACGATCATCCGCACCCGGTCGCGGCCCGGCACCGGGCCGTCCCAGTCGGCGGCCGCGTCCAGCACCATCTGGACCACGGCGGGCGCACCGGACAGGAATGTCACCCCGTGCCGCTCGACCCGGCGCAGGATCTCCGCGCCGTCCACCTTGCGCAGCACGATGTGCCGGGCGCCGAGCCCGGTGAGGGAGAACGGCAGGCCCCAGCCGTTGGCGTGGAACATCGGCAGGGTGTGCAGGTAGGTGTCCCGGTCGTTGGCGCCGTAGTGCAGGCCCATCAGCGTCGCGTTCAGCCAGACGTTGCGGTGGGTGAGCTGAACGCCCTTGGGGCGGGCGGTGGTTCCGCTGGTGTAGTTGATGGTGGCGGTGTCGTTCTCGGAGACCGCGTACCGCCGGGGGGAGTTGTCGAAGTCGTACAGCAGGGCGTCGCTGTCCGCGCCGATCACGAACTTGTGCTTGGCCACCACCCCGCTCAGCGCGTCGGCGAGTTCGGGGTCGACCAGGAGGACGGAGGCGCCGCTCTGCTCGACGATGTACGACACCTCCTCGGCCTTCAGCCGGAAGTTCACCGGCACCAGTACCCGGCCGTGCCCGCTCACGCCGAAGAAGGAGGTGAGCAGCCGCGCCGAGTTGTGCGAGACGACCGCGACCCGCTCGCCGGGCCCGACGCCCAGCCGGTCCAGCCCGGCCGCCTGGGCCCGGGCGAGTTCGGCGACACGGCGGTAGCTCAGCTCGCCCCAGGATTCGGCAGGCTGCACCGGCTCGTCGACGATGCCGACCCGGTCGCCGTAGACCAGCTCGGCCCGGTCGAGGAAGTCCATCACGGAGAGTGGAATCTGCATGCGCCTACTGTCCTCTCCCACCTGCTCCCTGCACACCCCCGATCGGGGGTGTCACCCTTCCGCAGCACCTCCGGTCGCCGTCGGGACGGCCGCTCCGGTCGCTTCGGGAGCGGCCGCCAGGGCCGCCGCCAGCCGGTCCCGCGCCTCCGTCTGGGCGGCGATCCGGCGCTCAAGCACCGCCAGCCGCTCCCGGGCGACCGCCAGCACCCGCTCGGACGGCCGGTTCGCCAGCACGTCCCCGTCCAGGCAGCCGAGCAGCGGCCGGACGTCGTCCAGGGTGAGCCCGGCACCCACCAGCGCGCGGATGTTGCGCACCCGGGCGGCCGCCGACTCCGCGTAGTCGCGGTAGCCGTTCGGCTCGCGCTCGGAGTCGATCAGCCCGGCCTGCTCGTAGTGCCGCAGCGCCCGGACCGTCGCGCCCGTCGCCCGCGCCAGCTCGCCGATCCGCACCCGTACGGCCCCCATCGTCCCTGCACCGGGCATCGCTTCACCGGTTGCCACTTCACCGGTCGTCACCGCACCAGCGCGCCCCCGTCGACGGACAACACTACGCCGGTCACGAACGAGGCCTGCGGCGAGGCGAGTTGCACGATCGCCCAGGCCACCTCCGCCGGGTGGCCGATCCGGCCCAACGGGGTGTGCGCGAGCTGCCAGGCCCGCAGCGCCGCCAGCCGCTCGGGGCCGTGCCCCGCGTGCTCGCCGATGGGCGTCTCGATCGCCCCCGGTGCCACCGCCACCACCCGGACCCCGCGCGGGGCCAGCTCCACCGCCCAACTGCGGGTCACCGTCTCCAGTGCGGCCTTGCTCGCCGCGTACACCGAGCCAGTGGGCCAGCCGCGCTGCCCGACGGCGGTGCTGACGTTGACCACCACGCCCCGGCTGTGCGCCAACGCCGGCAGCGCGGCCTGCCCGAGCAGCACCGGGGTGACCAGGTTGGTGGCCAGCAGCGCCTCGACGCCGTCCCGGGTGTACCCGCCGAGCTGCCCGCCGCTGCCGGTGATGCCCGCGTTGTTGACCAGTACGTCCAGTCGCCCGAACCGTTCCAGCGCCGCCCGGACGATCGCCTCCGGCGCGTCCGGCCCGGTCACGTCGACGGCCAGCGGTTCGATCAGCGACGGGTACGCGGCCGCCGTCTCCGCCAGCGGCTCCGGCCGCCGCCCGACCGCCAGCACCCGCGCCCCTTCGGCCGCGAAGGCCCGCGCGGTCTCCCGCCCGATCCCCGTTCCGGCGCCGGTGACCACCACGCCCCGACCCTCTGCTGCGTTCACAGTGTCCATGGGGCAACCCTCCGACCCTGCCGCCAGCGGCAGGGTCAAGCGGGAGTGTCGGAGCCGACCGTCACAATGCGGCGCATGACCGACCATGACACCGAGCCCGCGCCCGTACCCGCGCCCGCGCCCGCGCCTGCGCCCGCTGCCGAGGAGGACACCCCGCTGACCGTCCGGGAGGCGTACAACCGCTCCCTGGCCGGGGGACAGGAGCCGAGCCCTCCACTTGCTGAGCCCGACGCGAACAACGGGCCCGCAGCGCCTGCCGAGCCGCCGCCCGCCTGCTAGGAAGGTCGCAACGCACGGTCAACCACCTACGGGGAGCACACCCATGAGCGACCAACGGCCCGAGAGCCTCTACGACGCGGTCGGCGGCATCGACGCCCTGCGCCGCCTCAGCCACACCTTCTACCGGGGCGTCCTCGCAGACCCGCTGCTCGCGCCCGTCTTCGCCGACTTCACCCCCACCCACATCGAGCACGTCGCCGTCTGGCTGGCCGAGGTCTTCGGCGGCCCGACCGCCTTCACCGACGAGCTCGGCGGCCACCGGGCCCTGCTACACGCCCACCTGGGCCTGGAGATCACCGAGGAACAGCGGCTGCGCTGGATGGAGCTGATGGCCGAGGCCGTCCGCCAGGAGCTGCCGGCCGACGAACTGCTGCGCCGCCGGGTGCTGGAGTACTTCGACTGGGGCACGAAGATCGCCGAGGACGTCTCCGCCTCCCCGGCCGGCACCGACCTCGGCGAGCCCGGCCCGACCCCGCGCTGGAACTGGGAGGGGCTGGAGAAATGACCGTCACCGCGCACCCGACGGCCGATGGCCTGCAGCTGCGCCCCTTCGAGGACGCCGACGCGCCGGCCCTGATCGAGGCCTACCGGGACGAGACGCTGCGCCGCTTCACCCGCAACCCGGTGGACAGCGCCGAAGGGGCCGCGCACTGGCTGGCCGCGCAGCACGAGGGCCGCGCGGCCGGCACCCGGTACGCCTTCGCCGTCCTGGACGCCGGCGAGCTGGTCGGCAACGTCGTGCTCAAGCGCGGCACCCCGGGCGGGGAGACGGCCGAGGTGGGGTACTGGACGGCGGGCCCGGCGCGCGGCCGGGGCGTGGCCCCGCGCGCGGTGGAGGCCCTCACCGCCTGGGCCTTCGCCGCCTTCGCCGAGGACGGCCTGTGCCGGATCGACCTGCTGCACGAGGGCGACAACCACGCCTCGTGCCGGGTCGCGGAGAAGAGCGGCTACGCGTTCACGGAGGTCGTCCCGGCCTTCCCGCCGTACCCGAGGGACGGCCACCGGCATTCCCGGAAACGGCTGGACGGATCCGGACGACGCAGTTCAGAGTAGGGGGCATGGCTTCTCTGGCACGGCATGTGACGATCGACTGCGCCGACCCGCACGCCCTGGCCACGTTCTGGGCGCAGGCACTGGACGGCACCCTGGGCGAGGACGACAACCCGGGTGACGAGGAGGCGCTGGTGGAGTCGGCCGGCGCCTCGCTGCTGTTCATCCGGGTGCCCGACGGGAAGTCGGCGAAGAACCGGGTCCACCTCGACCTGCAGCCGCAGGACCGCAGCCGGGACGAGGAGGTGGAACGCCTGGTCGCCCTGGGCGCCACCGTGCTGGCCGACCGCCGCACCCCGGACGGCAAGGGCTGGTTCACCCTGGCCGACCCGAACACTCCGGACTACCAGTTCTGGAGTAGTCCCCGGTGTCGACCGCCACCCTTACCCGTGACCAGCGGATATCGTCCCCCTCTCCGGAGGGCATGACTACTGGCAGCCTGCCCGGGACCGAGGGCACCGTATTTACCGGGACGCTGCGAGGCGTCCGAGCTATCCGACTGTCCGTCCTGACGGACGAGACCACTTCTCCCGAGCGGCAGCGCGAAGCCGACGACATAGTCGCCGCGGCGCTCGGGATCGACTTCGGCGAGGGTGACGCACTCCGCGAGGCCGTCGACCTTGACGTGTCGGCGAGCAAGACCGGCCCCTTTGACCGCCCGCAGCTCGGCCGGTGGCTGAGCAACCCGGACAGCTTCGACGCCCTTGTCTGGTGGCGTTTCGACCGCGCTATCCGGTCCATGGCCCACATGCACGAACTCGCCAAGTGGGCGCGAGAACACCGAAAGGTGTTGGTCTTCGCCGAGGGTATCGGCGGCGGGCGTCTGGTCTTCGACTTCCGCAACCCCATGGACCCCATGGCCGAGTTGCAGATGCTCATGTTGGCATTTGCCGCGCAGGTCGAATCGCAGAGCATCAGCGACCGCGTGACCGGCGCCATGGCAGCCATGCGCAAGATGCCGCTTCGCTGGCGCGGCGGTGGTCGTCCGCCATACGGCTACATGCCCGCCCCCATGCCGAAGGAACACGGCGGGGTCGGCTGGACCCTGGCACCCGACCCCGACGCGGTCGAGGTGATCGAGCGCATCGTTCGTGAGTTGCTGGACAAGAAGACCGCTTCCGCGGTGGCGGCCGGTCTCAACGCTGATGGCGTGCTGAGCCCGCGGGACTACTGGGCCGACAAGATGGGCCGCGAGCGGGGCGGTAAGACGGGCGGGGCGAAGGGCTCTCACGTCGTCCGCGACGCCTTCCAGTGGACCCCCAACGTCATCACGAAGATGCTGCAGAACGAAACCCTGTTGGGTTGGAAGATGCACCGGAGCAAGCCTGTCCGGGACACCGCGGGCAACCCGATCATGGCGACGGAACAGCCGATCATGACCCGCGAGGAGTTCGACCGAATCGGCGCGCTGCTCAACTCCCGCAGCATCACCACCGGGGACCGCCAGGACACGGATGCGCTGCTGCTGCGCGTGATCCACTGCGACGCCTGCAGCGGGCGTATGTACTTGAACAAGCAAGAGGGCAAGACGGCGACGTACAAGTGCAACAGCCACGCCCGGGGCGATCTGTGCAAGCTGCCGGCGAGCGTGCGCGGTGACTGGGTGGACGACTTCGTGTCCGCGGAGTTCCTGCGCCTGGTCGGCCCCGTCCCGACCAAGCACGTCGTTGAGATACCCGGGTACGACCCCGAGCCCGAACTACTCGCCACGGTCGAAGAGTTCCGCGTGCACCAGCAGCAGAAGGGGCGCCAGAAGTCCAAGCATGCTGCGGCCGAGTGGCAGACGCTCGCCGATGCGCTAGACAACCGGATTGCCGATCTGGAGACCCGCGAGAAGCGCGAGCCACAGCGTGTGGTGACGCCCACGGGTCGCACCTACGCGGACGAGTGGGCCGAGGCCGACACGAACGCCCGACGGGCAATGCTGGTCGAAGTTGGCGCACGGTTGGAGGTCAAGCGGGGCACGCGCGGCGGGTGGCGGAAGCTGGACATGCGCCGAGTCGAGTTCATAATCAGTGGCGAGCTTGATCCGGCCATCGAGGAGATGGCAGGGCTCCGGGACGTGCTCTCGGTGCCCTTCGGGACCGCTCCGGCGTCGGGCAGCAGCGTCCGGCTGGCCAAGCCCGCCAAGGCAGCCGCGTAGCACCAGCGGGGGTGGTGACGGGTGACGCTGGAGACGCAAAAATCAGGTTTCTTTAGACACTCGAACGCTAAGAGAAACCAGATTTTGCCTCACCAGCGTCACCCCATCACCACCGCCGGATATCGTCCCCCTCTTCTATTCCCAGGAAGAGGGAACGGAACGCCCCGACGGCGCCGCTCGGCGGGCCGCGGGATATCGTCCCCCTCTTCTACTTCCGAGAGAGGGAGCGCAGGACTACCGCGCACCCCACCGATGGGAACAGGCGGACCGAGTGCCCGCGCGTTCCTCTCTCGCTGCTCTGCCCGTGCACCACGCACCCTCTCGGGGGTGGCCGCCGGAGTCGTGAGGCAGAGCGCGGGGACCGCACCGCCCGTAGTAACCCGTCCGCCAGGGCGAGCCGAACCGGGTCACCGAGGTGCGGTCCCCACCGCCCCGCGAGGGGCACCACAGACCTAAGGGGGCACCGTGCGCTGTATTGACTGCCCCGAGCCCCCGACTTACCGAGGGCGCTGCGCGGCCCATCACAGGGCCTACGAAGCCCGGCCGAGTGTTCGAGCCCGCAGACGGCTGCAACGGCTTGTCTCGCGCCACTACAGCGGCGCCGAGAGGCTTCGCCGGCGAGTCGACCGAGCGGGCTCCGCGCGGTGCGGGCTGTGCGGCGAGGACTTCCCCGCCGAGCTGGTCGACGTGGACCACCGGACTCCGCTGGCCCTCGGCGGCGAGGACACGGACAGCAACGTTCAAGCGCTGTGCCGCACCTGCCACCAAGGGAAGACCGTGCGGGACTTCGGACTGTTCGCCGTCGGCCCGTAGCGGGCTCAGACCAGGACGACCAGCAGCGCGGAGAACCACAGGCACAGGACGTGCCACCCCTGGTCGACCGTGTACCGGCCGAAGGGCTGTTCCGCGAAGCTCTCCGAGCCCGTGCGGACCATCCACGCCCGGACCGGCCACCGCCGATCCCAGAATCCGTGACTCACCGCGGAGAACCCGACTCCGGCCGTGCAGCCGGCGAGGCTCACCCGCAGGTCGAGCGCGACCACCGCGGCGGCGAGCATCACGACCATTACGGCGTGGTAGCTCACCAGGTGGCCACAAAGGGCCCGCCACGACTCGGCGTTGGTCGTTCCGCTGTCGGCCTCGGGCCTGCCCTTGTGGGCCGCCTGGTGGTCCGTCTGCGCGCAGTGATCGCCCCACTGATGGGCGGTCAGCAACGTGACGAACAGGGCGGCGAACGTGCTTGCAGTGCTGTGCATCGTGTCCCCTCCGGAACGGAAGGGCGACCCCTCATGGTCGCCGCCTATAGGGGCCACGTGTCAACTGGATTGTTACAGATCGCTAAGGGTCGAGCACTAGCCGTGAACAGGGATGCACTGCCGAATGCCCCGGATTGTCCGCGTGGCCGAGGTGCAGAACATGTGACGCACGACACATAGATTGGGGGCGCATGCCACGCAAACCACGCCCCCCGTGCTCGGTCCCGGGGTGCCCCGAGCTGACCACGGGCGGACGCTGCCCGCGCCACCAGGCCGAGGCTGATGCACAGCGAGGCACACCAGGTGGGAGCGCGTACGGCCCGAGGTGGCCACGCATCCGACGCGCCTACCTCTACCAACATCCGTGGTGCGTGCTGTGTGCTCGCGTCGCCGTGGTCGCCGACCACTTCCCCGAGTCGCGTCGTTCGCTGGTCGCCCGAGGTGTGCCCGATCCGGATGCCTGGTCACGGCTCCGCCCGCTGTGTACGCAGTGTCACAGCCGCGAGACCGCCGTTCACCAGCCCGGAGGATGGGCCTCGGAGCGCCAAAAGCCCATAAAGGGCCTCTGACCTGCGGTTTTACCCAGGGGGGTGACTCCCCTCCCTCCCCACCCAGCGCGGCAGGGAGGGAAAAAACTCCGATGGCTAATACAACCATTCTTGTGGGGGTGACCTAGCGTGTCCATGTCAGGCCGGAAGCCAAAACCACACATCGCCGCCGTCCGCGAGGGGACTTACCGCCCCGACCGGCACACCGAGGGCGCCCGCTTCGCCCCCGCGGACCCGATCGAACCGGACTGGTCCGAGCTGCTGCCCGGCGACCAGGCCGAGGACGTGCGGCAGTTTGCCGCGGGTGTCTGGGCTCGGGTCGTTCCGGCGCTGGTGGTGTCCGCCGGCCTGGTCGACTCACAGCGGGAAGTCGCGGTGGAGTACTGCATTACGTCCGCCCGGATCTGGCAGGGCGAGCGGGAGTTGAGCCGTACCGGCCTGGTGGTCGAGACCGAGCGAGGCAACGTCAAATCGCCGTGGGTGACCATCCTCGGGCAGTACCGATCTCATCTGCGGGCGCTGGTAGGAGAGTTGGGGCTTTCGCCCGCCTCGGCCACCAGGATTACCCCGCCGGAACACGGGGGCGATGATGACGGAGATATCTTCGACTGACGCCCTGCCGGTCCCGCTCGAAGCGCTGCGCGAACTCGGCCTCTCTGATGACGACATAGCCGAGGCTCTGAAATCTCGGCCCCTGGTGGTCGCCAACCAGCAGCACCAGCAGTCGGGCGCGTTCTACTCGGTAGAGGCTGCCCGCCGTGCTGTGCGCGCTATCGAGAGCATGAAACACACGAAGGGCCGATGGGGCGGGACGAAACTCAAGCTCGCCCCGTGGCAAATCGTGTGGATCATCGCGCCGGTATTTGGTTGGCTCTGGCACGACCCCGAGATAGGCCGAGCCGTCCGCGTGACCCGAACCGTGTGGATCGAGGTACCGCGTAAGGCCGGTAAGTCGACGCTCTCAAGCGGTATCGGCCTGGTGCTGCTACTGGCAGATCGGGAGATAGGCGCCGAGGTCTACGCGGCAGCCGGCTCGCTCCCGCAGGCTGAACGAGTATTTGACGACGCTAAGCGGATGGCCCTTACGAGTAAGGCAATCAGAGGGCGGGTCGAAGTCCTCCGCGGCGTAATCCGCGTACCTCGCACCGGCGGTGTGTTCCGGGCCCTTTCCAAAATCGCGGAAACGGCCCACGGTCTGAATGTCTCCGGCGCCCTGGTGGACGAAGTCCACGTGCATAAGCGGCGCGATTTGGTCGACGCGATCGAGACCGGAACCGGTGCCCGAGATCAACCACTTGTTGTGTTCATCACAACCGCGGATGAGGGCACCGAGGGTTCTATTTACGATGAGAAACACACGTATACCCGCAGGGTCGCCGACGGGGTTGTAATCGACCCCGGACACTACGGCGTCATTTGGGCTGCCGAGCCCGGAGACGACCCTTTCGCCGAGGCTACTTGGCGGAAGGCTAACCCGGGCCTCGGGGTCTCGCCGAGCCTCGCCTATATGCGCCGTGAGGCCGCTAAGGCTAAGAGCACGCCGAGTTACTTCCCGACGTTCTGCAGGCTGTCGCTCAACATGCGAATGCGGAACAGTACCCGGTGGCTCCCGCTCTCGCTGTGGGACGAGAATGACGGGGTCGTTGACGAGAAGTCTTTCCGCTACCGCCGAGCGTGGGGCGGGGTCGACTTGTCCGCGGTCTCTGACCTATCGGCTTGGGTGCTGGTGGTCGAATCCCGGAAACCCGGTGTAGAGCTGGAGATCATCCCGCGCTTTTGGTTGCCGGAAGAGAGGCTAGCCGATCTCGAACAGCAACTAATGGTCCCGCTCGGCGAGTGGGTGAATAGCGGTTTGCTCATGCTGACCGAGGGCGACGCGATTGATTATGGCGCCATTGAGCGGCAGATCATCGAGGATTGCCGACGGCTCGACGTGCAGCGCGTGAGCTACGACAGAATGTTTGCCGGGCACCTGGTGCAGCGGGTCGAGCAAAAGACCCGCGGGGTCGAAGTCGTGCCGATTGCGCAGACCTACCTAGGCATGAGCCCCGGCAGCAAAGAGCTTGAACGCCTCTTGCGCGAAGGGCAGATCCACCACGGCGGCAATCCGGTCTTGCGCTGGAATGCAAGCGTGGTCGAAGTCTACAGAGACGGTAATGACAACCTTCGCCCCGTCAAGCCGGACCGGGATAAGTCCTCGGCCCGTATCGACGGAATAGCCGCCCTTGTAATGGCGCTTGACGGCTATGTCCGCAGGCCCCTTAAGAAGCCGCGCGCGGCGAGCGCATAGCGCCCTTCGGCGCATTCAATCCAGCCCCGTCCGGGCGTACTCGGGCGGGGCTTTTTCATGCCCGAGGGGGTGCGCGTGGCCGAAACGCCACTACAGATGACAACCCGCTTGCGGCGCAAGCTTGAGAAACGGAAGATCAAGGCTCGGCTTTGGGGCGACTACTACGACGGTCGCCACCCGCTCAAGTTCGCAAGCCCCGAATTCAGGGCACAGACGGGCGGGCTGTTCGAGGGCTTCTCTGACAACTGGTGCTCGGTCGTCCCTAACGCGATGATCGAGCGAATGAGCCCGCTCGGTTTCCGGCTCGAAGACGGCAGCATAGACAAGGCAGCCGGCCGAGCCTGGCGAGCGTCCGAATGCGATGTTGAGATCGGTCTCTCAATGCTTGAGAGCCTAGTCTCTGCCCGCTGCTATGCGCTGGTGTGGAAGCCCGACGGGGTTACGACAGAAATTACGTTCGAGCCCGAGTCACAGGCCATCGTGGAGTACGTCCCGGGGCGCCGACGGGTTCGCGCGGCGGGGCTCAAGGTCTGGCGCGACGGGGATCTAGAGTTCGCAACACTGTTCCTGCCGGACATGATTTACCGCTATCAGCGGAACGTGAACGGCGGCGAATGGACGGACCGGACAGCGGGGCTGCTGCGGTCCGAATCCGCGCACTTCCGGAATCCCCTCGGCCTAGTGCCGCTGGTCGAGATCCCTAACCGGACTCGCCTGGTCGCCTCGCCGGTCTCCGAAATCCATAACGTCATCCCGTTGCAGAACGCCGTCAATGCCCTGTGGGCTCACGTGCTGACTGCAGCGGATTCCGTCGCCCTGCCCGCTCGGGCCGTGCTCGGAATGGACCGACCGGTACGGGAGATCCTTGACCCGGAGACGGGCGAAGTCGTCGGCGAGGAAGACGAACCGATTGCCAAGTTTCGAAGTGACCGGCTGCTCTGGTTGGAGAAGCCGGGCGCGAGCATCGCCGAATTCTCGGCCGCTCCGCTCTCCGGGTTCATCGAGCTTATCCGCGAGCTGGTCGACCACATCGCCGCGCAGACGCGCACCCCCGGGCATTACCTGGTGGGCCGTCTGGTGAACGTGGGCGTGGACGGGTTGGCTCAGAACGAAGCCGGACTAGTCGCCAAGGTGCGGGAGAGGCACCGCTATACCGGTGCTGCCCTGCGCGAGATCATGCGAATCGAAGCCCTCGCGGCCGGCGAACCGAAGCGAGCCGAAGCGCTCCGCCTCGGTGACGTGATCTGGAGAGATCCGCAATTCCGATCGGACGCGCAGTACGCGGACGCCTTGACGAAGCTCAAGGCGATCAATGTTCCCGATGAGGCTCTGTGGGAGCGAATCCCCGGTGTCACTCCGGAGGAAATCGCGCGGTGGAAGGCGATGCGGGAGGACCAGGCCGCGGCAATTCTCGGCGGGAACCTTGCCGGGATGTTCGGCCCTAAGCCGGACCCCGCCGAGGAAGTCGACGCCGAGCCGATCCCCGAGGCCGCGTAATGGTCGACAGTGCCACTCTGGCGGACGTTCGGTACCGAGAGGTACAGGCAGTCTCCCGGGGCGTTGTCACGGCAGTACAGGGCATTTGGCGGGGTGTCACGCCAGACCGAATCCTAGCCGCAATGCAGGGCGAGGAAGGCGCGGCAATCCTGCGTGCCGTGGTCGCCGGTCAGCTCTCGGTGGCCGAGGGCGCACAAGCCTTTGTAGGGGCGTCCATGGTGGCGCAAGGGGCGATTGCCGCACCCCTTGCGGAGCTTGACGCCTCGGCCCTGGTGGGGATTGCCATGGACGGGCGCCCGCTCGCCTCGCTGCTGTATATGCCAGCGATCACCACGGCCCAATCCCTGGCAGCCGGCGAGACTGCCGAAATGGCTGCTCTGCGGGGCTTGACGCAAATGGCCATGCTGACCAGCACGACGGTTGCCGACACCGCCAGGGCGGCGACCTCGGTAGCCATGACCGCGCACCCGCGGTGTCAGGGGTACGTGCGGGTGGTCCACGCTCCGGCGTGTGCTCGGTGCATCGTGCTCGCGGGTCGCCAGTACTCGCACAGCACCGGTTTTCAGCGGCATCCGAAGTGTGATTGCGGAATGGACCCGCTCGCCGACAACACCGACCGCGCGTTCCCGGACCCGAAATCGGTCTTCGACCAGATGACCGCCGAGGAGAAACACAAGCGGTTCGGTGCTGCCGCCGTCAAGGCGATCGAGGAGGGCGCCCATATCGACATGGTGGTGAATGCCCGCAGGGGGATGCAGACCATCACCACCACCCGCGGGAAGGTACTCATCACCTCCGAGTCGACTACCCGGCGCGGGCTCGGCGGGAAGAACCTCGGCGAACTGCAGAAAACCGGCGAGACCAGGTACGCCCGCCGAGGCGAGACGCGAATGATGCCCGAGGATATTTTCCGCCGGGCGAAGGGAAACCGCGAGGCGGAAATTTCTCTGCTCAAGAAACACGGATACATCTTCTAGGAGGGGCAGCCATGCCGACCGACCCGAATTCCAACCCGAACCCGACTGGCCCGACCGGCGACCCGAAGCCGACCGACCAGGACCCGGCGAAGACCGGCGGCAACCCGAGCCCGACCGGCCCCGAGGGCGACCCGAAGCCGAAGACCAGCGACCAGGCCGACGCCCTCGCCGCCGCGGAGTCCGCCCGCGAGGCTGCCGAGAAGCGGGCCGCCGATGCCGAGGCCGAGGCGAACCGGCTCCGTCGGTCGAACGCCGCGAGTAAGGGGACCGACCTTGACGCGCTCAAGGCCGAAATCCGGAGCGAGTTCGCTGCCGAGCTGGCACGCGCCGAGGTGCGCGCGGCTGCTGCGGGCAAGTTCCGCGACCCCGCCGACGCGCTCGCCCTGGTGGACCTCGCCGCCCTCGCCGGCTCCGACGGCACGGTGAAGCCCGAGGCCGTAACTGCCGCGCTGGACAAGCTCATTCAGGAAAAGCCGTACCTCTCCGCCTCGGCCGAGCCGGGCCGTTGGGGCGACGTTGGCGCCGGTCCGCGGGAGACCGCCGACGCCGAGCCGGCGAGCCCGTACGAGCGTCTGCGCCGGGTGCAGCGCGCTAGCTAGATCAACTCGCGCAGAAACGTTTCTGCAAACAGGCGAGGGCCCTTCCGCTTAGGCGGAGGCGGCCCTTTTTTCATGCCCAAAATCAGGGGGAAATGTAAATGGCTCTTAGCCTTGCCGAGGCCGCGAAGCTGAGCACGACCGACCTTCAGCGCGGCGTTATCGAGACTTTCGTTCAGGAGTCTCCCATTCTCGACCGGCTGCCCCTCATGACCATTGAGGGAAACGCCTACGCCTACAACTCCGAAGCGACGCTGCCGGGCGTTGAGTTCCGAGCCGTGAACGCCGCGTACAGCGAGTCCACCGGCACCGTGAACACCAAGACCGAGTCTCTGGTAATCCTCGGTGGTGACGCCGATGTGGATACGTTCATTGCCAAGACCAGGGGTAACCTGAATGACCAGCGAGCCATTCAGGAACAGCTCAAGGTCAAGGCGTCCGCTTACAAGTTTCAGGACGCCTTTTTCAACGGCGACACCGCCACGGACCCGCAGGGCTTTGACGGCCTGCGAAAGCGCCTGGTTGGCGCTCAGGTCCTTTCCGCGGGCACCAACGGCATGGGTCCGATCGCCGGTGGTCACGATTTCTTCGACGCGCTTGACGCCCTGATTGCGCAGGTCCCGGGCCTGTCCGCGGGTAACGGCGCCCTGTACGCAAACCGGAAGATCATCGCCAAGATTGCCAGTTCGGCCCGTCGCCTCGGCGGTTACGAGATGGTACAGGAGGCCCTTACCGGTAAGCGCGTCGCCACGTACCAGGGCATTCCGCTGCTCGACCCGGGCCAGACTGCCGCGGGCGTCGACATTCTGCCGACCACCGAGACGCAGGGCACCGCCACCGACGCCAGCAGCATTTACGCCGTGAAGTTCGGCCGCTCCGAGGGCGACAAGGCCGTGACCGGTCTCACCAACGGTGGCGTGACCGTTCGGGACCTCGGCGAGCTGGACAGCAAGCCCGCTTTCCGGACTCGAATTGAGTTCTTCTGTGGCGTCGCCCTTTTCGGTGGCCAGGCTGCCGCGCGCCTTAACGGCGTTCAGGCCAAGTAAGGGGGGTCGGAATGCCGCCGCGTAAGCGCGCTGCGGTGCCGCCCTCTCGAATTCCGCACACGGATTCTTGCCGTTCCTCCGCCCGTTTCGAGCGCTTTCCGGTGCCCGAGACGGGCGGGGCGGCCCGGACCGTCACGCGGTGTCTGGAGTGCGGCGCGCAGATCATCACCGACGACCAGCCGAGGGGGACGCCGTGACCGCACTTCCCCCGCTCGCCACTGTCGATCAGCTCGCCACGTGGCTGCAGCGGACCCCGGCCGAACTGCCCGAGGGCGCCGCCCTGGTGCTCGACGTGGCAAGCCGGATCGTACGGACCGAGGCCCGGTCTGACTTCACCCGTCGCTCGACCACCGCCATGTTCAACCCGCGGGACGGAGTGATCCGGCTTCCGCTCCGGCCGGTCGTTTCGGTGGACGCCGTGACGGTCGCCGGCGGGGTGGTCGAGCCCTCGGGTTGGCTGCTGGTTGGCGACCGGCTTCGGGTACTGCGGTACCCGCACACTCCGGCTCTGGTCACCTACACCTCGGGGTACTCCGTGGTGCCGGGCGACGTGCTCGCCGTGACGCTCACGCTCGCCGCCCGGATCATCAACAACCCGGCCGACTTGCGACAGGAAGCCGTCGGCGGAGTTTCCGTCACGTACGCCTCGGAGACCATCGGGGCGTCCCTCGCCGAGGCCGAGCGGGACCAGCTCTCGCGGTACCGGCGCCGGGTGTCCATGGTGGGGCTCGAATGACGCTCCGCTACCGACAGACTGCCGTAACTCACCGCGCCCCGTTCGTAGTTGACCGCTACGGCAACACGACCAGCGAGCGCGATTGGACCAGGGCGACCAGCACGACCGTGCCCCGGGTCGAGGTGCTGCCGGACGTGTCCACCGAGGACACCGGAGACCGGCCCGTGGTGGTCACCGGGTGGCGGCTGATCACCCGCCGCGGGGTCGACGTGGACCTGTTGCCGGGGGACCGGGTGACCGCCCTCGGCCGGCTGCTCGAAGTCGAGGGCGAGCCGATGCGCTACCCGCTTGGCGACCGCCACCACCACACCGAGGTTCGTCTTAAGGCGGTGACCGGGTGACGAAGTTCCGGAAGTTCAAGGCCAACAAATCCGGGATCAAAAGCCTTATGAAGCTGCCCGAAGTCGGGGCCGAACTCGGGAAAATCGCCCGGCGTATCGCTGCCTCGGCGGGCTCGGGTGGCGGTATCTACAAGACCGACCAGGAAACCGGCCGTCAGCGAATCCGCTCGGCAGTCATGGGTAACTACGACTTCCCGGCGGCGAACGCGGACCGCGAGAGTTCCCGCCGGGACTTGCTCCGCGGGCTGGATGGTGCCAATGAGTAGGCCCGTCGTCCTCATGCCCGATGCGGTCGCCGTGGTTACCGGATATCTCCGGCAGGCCCTCGCCCTGGCGGGCCGACCCGTCCCCGTTGTCTCCCGAGTCCCCTCGCCCCGCCCGCCGGAATTCATCCGGGTCGAGCGGGTCGGGGGCACCCGGCCAACGCCGGTATCCGACCGGGCCCGGCTCGATATCCACGCCTGGTCGCCGACGGAATCCGGGGCGCACGATCTCGCCGCCCTGGTGCGGGCGTTGCTCGACTCGATCCCGGGCGTGCGCGACGAAGTCACGGTGTATCGGATTACCGAAGTCGGTGGGCTCATGTGGATGCCTGACGACCAGTCCGGCAGCCCTCGGTACGCCTTCGCCGTCGAAATCCACATGCGGGGCCGAGTGCTCCCCGCGCTGAATCTTTCCAAGGGGGATGAATGACGCTCAACGCAAATCAGGTCCGCGTGGCCATTACCGGCGCTGCCTATTCCGCGTCGAAGGGCACCACGGCACCGGTCGACGCAACGACCGCATGGCCGGCTGCTGCAGTCGATATCGGCTGGATTTCGGATGACGGAATCACCGAATCCAACTCCGCCGACACGACCGAGATCAAGGCATGGCAGGGCGGGGCCACGGTCCGGAAGGTCGTTTCCAGCTCGGAAATGACGTTCAAGTTTACGGCGATCGAGACCAGCAAGACCACGCTTGAGCTTTACCACCGGGGCTCTAAGGTGACCGGCACAAGCGGTAAGGCTGTGCTCGCAATCAAGGCGCCGGGTCCGGATCGCAGGATGTTCGGATTCGACGTTGTCGACGGCACCAGCCATATCCGAATCGTCGTTCCGGATGGTGAGGTGACCGAGGTCGGGGACCTGGTTTACAAGGGCGATGAGGCCCTTTCCTACGAACTCACCATCACGGCTTACCCGGCGGCTGACGGCACCGTGTGCATCAAGTTCAGCGACGACCCGGCATGGCTCAACACTCCGGCGCCGTAACCCCCTTTTTGCCCTTTCGCAGGAACGTTTCTGCAAGATCGTGAGGTAGAACCTTGAGCGACGTTTTCAACCTTGACGTATGGGTGGCCGAAGCCCGGCGCGAGCCCTTTCGCTTTGCCCTCGGCGGGACGACGTTCGTCCTTCCGGCGGCCGGTGATCTGGATAAGGGCATCCTCGCCGCGGTGAACGTCGACAGCCCTTCCGCCGTCGATATCGTCGCGCTGTTGCGGGCTGGTCTCGGCGACCAGTGGCAGGAGTTCGACGCGCTGCCCGTGCCTATTAGCGCCGTCGGCGAGCTGTTCCGTCGGTGGCAGCGGCACCAGGGCGTGATGCCGGGGGAATCCGAGCCCTCGCCGAATTCCTGACCGAGCACGGCGAGGCTATCGAAGCCGACTTCCAAAGGTACTACGGGACCGATATCCGGGACCTTTGGCGGCCCGCCTCGGGACTGACATGGCGCCGCTTCCGAGCGCTTCTCTCGGGCCTCCCGCCGGATTCCGCACTGGCCCGATCGCTTGCCGGTCCCGACGTCGGGTGGACGCTGGAAACACAGCTACTCGCCGCCGTCCACGACCGGCTGTCCGAGGCAAATTGGCAGCGCGGTAACGCCGGAGCCAAGAGCCCGAGCCGGCGACCCGATCCGATTCCCCGCCCTGGCGTTACGGCGCCCGGCCGAATCGGCTCGACCACCCGGAGCCCGCAGGAAGTCGCCGCCTATCTGGAGCGATTCCAGCCGACCGCCGGGGGTGATTAATGGCCGTCGAAGTCGGCATGGGCTATCTGTCCATCGTGCCCGAGGTCGAGGGGTTCGCCCGAGAGCTAGAGCAGCAGGTCACAGGCCCTGCGGAGCAAGCGGGCGAGGCGGCCGGGCAGCAGGGCGGACAGGCAGCCGGCGAGGGTTTCACCGGCAAGATGGGCGGGGTCCTTAAGGGGTCTCTCCTGGCGGTCGGTCTGGCTGCCGCGGCAATTCTTGTAAAGGGCTTCTCAGACGCTCTCGACCAGGGCGCCATCAATGGGAAGATCCAAGCTTCCCTAGGTAGCACGCCCGAGGAGGCAGCCCGGTACGGAAAGGCTGCCGGGCAGCTTTACGCACACGGCGTCACAGAGAATGTCGAGGAAGCCGCACAGGCAATCTCCGGGGTAATGCGGTCAGGCATCCTGCCCCCGGATGCAACGAATGCACAGATCGAATCCATTACCGGGAAGGTAACGGATCTCAGCAACACGTTTGAGCTGGACTTGGGCCAGACCAGTAACGCGGTCGGGCAGATGCTCAAAAACGGGTTGGCCAAAGACGGCACGGAAGCCCTGGACATTCTCACCAAGGGAATGCAGCAGATGGGCCCGCGTGCCGACGACATGGCCGACACCATGAACGAGTATTCAACCAAGTTCCGGGATCTCGGGCTTTCGGCTGCTGACGCCATGGGGCTTATGTCTCAGGGCATGGCGGCGGGCGCACGTGATACCGATGTGGTGGCTGACGCTCTTAAAGAGTTTCAAATCCGGGCCACCGATGGCAGTAAGGCAAGCACCGAGGCATACGAGGCTATCGGCCTTAACGCCGAGGCAATGACGGCGAAGATCGCTAAGGGCGGCCCTGGTGCCCGAGAAGGATTGCAGCAAGTCCTAGACGGGCTCAAGGGAATTAAGGACCCGGCCGAAAGGTCGGCGGCTGCTGTCGGGCTTTTTGGAACTAAGGCCGAGGACATGGGACAAGCCCTTTGGGCGCTCGATCCCAGTACGGCCGTAAAGGCTCTCGGAGATACCGCCGGAGCCGCCGACAAAATGGGCGACGCGCTGCACAACAATGCGCAAGCCAAAATCGAGGGATTCAAGCGGAGCCTTGAAGTCGGAGTTTCGAACTTCATAGGTGACAATGTGATTCCCGTGCTGGAACGAGGCGGGGCCGTAGTGGCGTCCGTCTTCGGTCCGGCGCTGGATTACGGCAAGCAACTCGCCTCGGGGTTCTTCGGGATATTCAGTGGCCCGGGACCTTCCGCCGTCGGCTCTTTCGGTCAGACCGTGGTCGGGCTCGCGGGCGGTGTCCGGGACGATCTCATGCCCGGACTCCGCGGCATTGTCGACGTGGCACAGTCGACCCTTCTCCCTGCGCTGCAGGGTCTCGGACGGGTTGTCGCGCAGGAGCTTTTCCCCGCGATGATGACCGTCTATTCAGCGGTCGCCTCGGCGGTCGTGCCAATCCTGTCCGGCCTCGCTCGAATCCTGCTCGAAACTGTCTGGCCCGCCGCAATGCGGATCTACGCCGCTTTCGCCGAAAATCTGCAACCCATCTTCTCGGCCGTCTCGGACTTTATGCGGGACCGGGTCGCGCCGGCTGCCGAGCTGATCGGCGGCAAGCTGCGGGAGCTGGTCGACAAGGCACAGCCCGTAATTTCCGTGGTGACCTCGCTGATTTCTTGGCTTGGCCGCCTCGCCGCCGACATTCTCGGCGCCGTGATTCCCGTGATTATCCGATTTGCAGGGCCGATCTTCTCCGACTTGTTCGGAGCCCTCGGAACTGCCATCGGCTGGGTCGGAAACTTTATCGAGTGGGTGGGCAAGATCGCCGTCCGCATCAAGGATGCGGGCAAGGCAGTAGTCGACTTCGTCAAGGAATCGGCCGGGAAATTTGGCGAGTTCATAGATTACATCAAGGGCCTTCCCGACCGGATCAAGGAAGCCGCGGGAAATTTCAAGGATCTACTTGTCGAAAAGGGCAAGGATCTTGCTCGCGGAATTTGGGACGGCATTTCCGGCATGGGCGGCTGGCTGAAAGACAAGCTGATCGGCTGGGCCAAAAGTGCAATTCCCGGGCCCATCGCCGACGCGCTCGGAATCAAATCTCCGTCCCGCGTTATGGCGGCCCGAGTCGGCCGGTGGATTCCCGCCGGAATTGTCGAGGGCGTCGACCAGGCCGAGCCGGACCTAACCGCGAGGCTCCGCGCCCTGGTGACCGTCCCGCCCGTCCGGGTGCCCGCTCCGGTGCTCGCCCTGGCGGGCTCCGCGGCGACCAGCTCGGCGCCGTCCATCACGGTCAACGCCCGCACCGAGGCGAGCCCGTACGAGATCGGCCGCGAGCTTGCATGGCAACTCAGAGTAGGGGGTGCGTAGTTGGCTGCTTTCACTGGGCAGCCGTGGACGATGGAGTACGGGGGCGTGCTGCTCGGCGGCCCCGGCTCCGTCGTACTGCATGAGCCGTCCGGACTGCTGGACTCGCCCGAAGTGCGGACGGCCGATCGGCTGCTACTGCAGCGGCACGGAGCGAGCGCCGGGACCGACTACCTCGGGGCCCGTGTGGTGCACCTCGGGCTCACTGTGCTTGACGACCCCGGGACCGTCGCGGACGTGCTCCGTGTGTTCCAGCCCGGGGGCGGGGATCGCCTGTTGCGGTTCTCCGTCCCCGGGGTGGCCGGTGGGCTCGGCCGGCTCACGGCCCGAACCCGGAAGCGGGCGACCCCGACCGGCGCCGTGTTCGCCGCGGGCGCCGTCCGCTTCGACGTGGAGCTGTACGCCGCGGACCCGCTGTTGTACGGCGACCAGCAGTCCACGGCGCGAGTCCTGCCCGTGGCTGCCCGCGGGTCGGTGAAGCTATTCCCGTTCCGGTTCCCGTTCGGCGTGATGAAAGCGGGAGCGGCGTTCATCGCTCCGCCCGCGGATATCACGGTGGACGGTAATACGCCGACGTGGCCGACCTACACGATTACCGGGCCGGTCGTGAACCCGACCGTACTCAACCGCGCAACGGGCGAGCGGATCACGGTACAGCTCACGGTGCCGACCGCCGAGGTTCTGACGATTGAGACACGGACTCGCTCTGTGCTTCTCAACGGGGCCTCGCGGTACGGCGCTTTGAGCCCGGATTCCGTCTGGTTTCCGCTCCGGCCCGGCACGGCGAGGCTCGAATTTGATGACCTGTTGGGCGACAAGAACCGGGGTGCCGATGTGCGTTGGCGCTCCGCGTGGATCTAGGGGGTAAGGCATGGCAGGAGGTATCCGGGCGCCAATCTATCTGCACAAGGGCGAATACGACTCGGCGGACTTCCGGGCCGTTCTGTCGGATATCCGGGGCCTGAATATCGGGGTGATCCCCGGATCGGCCGGCGACGGGCTCAAGGT
Organism: Kitasatospora sp. NPDC051164; assembly: GCF_044455625.1. Classification (NCBI taxonomy): domain Bacteria; kingdom Bacillati; phylum Actinomycetota; class Actinomycetes; order Kitasatosporales; family Streptomycetaceae; genus Kitasatospora; species Kitasatospora sp. NPDC051164. The sequence continues at coordinate 246,179 of NZ_JBITFB010000008.1, forward strand.
GACTGCTGTCTCTGGCAGCTCGGCCCGTGTGGCGGTGGCTGGTGGCCGTGCGTGGGTGCCGCTGACGAAGTCCGCTGTGCGAGATCCGCGACACGCCTATTACGTCGACCTGCCGAGTCCCGGAGTCCAATTCAATTTGGGCACCGCCTCGGCTACTGCTGACCGCTATGACGTGATCGTGGCCCGGGTGTCCGACGACAGTGACGTGACCGCGTACGCCGAGGTGCCCCTAGCGAATTACGCGCCGGGCAATCTCGCTCCGGGCTGGTGCATTGACGTGGTCCGCGGAACGGACGGAGCGGCGGCACCGAGCGTGCCCTATGACTCCTATCTTGCCCTCGCCAAGGTGCGCGTCAGGAAGGGCGCCACATCGGTTTCAGCGGCCGATATCGAAGACCTTCGGTACTCGACAGCCGGCCAGGGCGACCCGACCCCGATTGTCCCCCTGCGGACTGCAGCGGGGCAGGGCGTCGCCGCTGTCGCCGCCAACCAGGCCCGAGGCGGCCTGATCTACTCGGCCGACGAAGACCGGGTGTACGTCAAGGGCACTACGGACGCGAAACCGCTGGTGAACCGAGCGTTCCTGACGGGCCAGACCGGCCGGGGTTCTAGCGGCTGGTGGGGTGTCGACGCCCCGGGCGCGGACATGTCCGGGATGGTTCTCCGGTACGACGGGCCAGCCGTTGCGTACGACCGTGTGGGGATCGTGACCTATCAGATTCGGGTTACCGCTCCCGCGGACCGCGAGGGTTGGCATTCCATCTGGACGTGGTCCGACACGGCCGTCTACTGGGAATCCCTGCGCATGTACGAACGGGCTAACCAGGGATTGACCCCGCATTGGGGAGCGGCACAGGTTCTCATCCCGAAGAACAAGCCGCTCAAGGTATGGCACTCCCTCTACGCACAGGGCGGCTTTGCACAGTTCGACGAGTGGCAGTCGTATTCGCAAATGACCGTGATTCCGCTGGAGTGAGGGGGCGAGGATGACCGACTATCGGGTGATCTTCGCCGAGTTCGTCAGCGGGGATATCTGGGGCGAGCTTCCGATATCCGATCTCAGCTTCTCAATGGAGATCAACGCGCCGGGGTCCGCCTCGCTGAAAGTCCCTCTCTGGGCTTTCGACTGGCAGGCACTACAGCCTTGGCGGGTGCTGGTCTATATCCAGCGAGGGCAACAGATCCTCTGGGGCGGGCCCCTGCTCGCGTTCGCCGTCGACCTTGAGACCGAGGACGCCACCCTTAGCGCAACGGGGCTGTGGGGGTACTACCGTCGCCGACTGATCAGTATGAGCGTCAGCTATGCCCAACTCGACCAGGGCGCCATCACAAGGGCTCTGGTGTCGAGCTTCGGCGACGGGACTGGGACCGGATACCTTCCGGGCCCGAAAGCCCTTACGTGGGACGGCTCCGCGGTTACCGGGGTTATCCGGGACCGGACGTACGCACGGTACGAATACAAGAACCTCGGTCAGGCCGTAGAGGATCTGGCGGGGGTGCGGGACGGTTTTGATTTCGGGATTTACTACGGGTGGTCCGGCAGCCGCATCCTGAATTCGTTCCGGTTCAGCCCGCAGGGCGGAATCCCTACGGATGTGGTGCTGGAGCATGGCGCGAATTGCGATATTCCGTCGTTCACCGTGGACGGCACCGCCCGTACCACCGAGGCGACCGTGACCGGTGGTGGTGAGGGGGACGACCAACTTGCCGCCGTCTGGGTCGACCTGCCCGCCGAGACCAGCCCGAGCCGGCGAGTCCCGCGGCTGTCGTCGGTGTCGTCCCGGCAGGACGTGACCAGCACGGACACGCTCACCGGGTACGCACAGCAGGCGGTCAGCGAGGGCTCAACTCCCGTCATCCTTCCCGCTGTTCGGCTCTACCCGGACGCCTACCCGGGGCCCGGTGACCTACAGCCGGGGCACCTGGTGCGGGTGCGGGCTAGGGCGGGCGGGCGCCTGGTGCTGGACGGCGCGTACAAGGTCACGGCCGTCTCGGTGAAGGTGACCGACGGCGGCGAGGAATGCACGGTCACGCTGGTGCCGGAGGGGGTGTTCGCCAATGTCGGCAGCGCTTCAACCCCCTAGCCTCGGCCGCGAGTTCGCCGAGCTTCGCCGCCGTCTCGACACGTTGGAGCGCAACCCCGGCCGGGGCGCCCGGGACGAGCCTTTGCCCATGACGCCGTACGAAGGGTGGCCGGGCGGGACAACGTTCCACGCGGTTGCTCAGATCGGGATCGGCGGGTTGAACGCCTCGGTGGTCCGGGTCGACTTCCGGGCGAGCACCAGCGGGAGCGGCTTCGTGGAGTTCCGGTTGTTCGACGTGGACTCGGGCCGCGCAACCACCACCCCGGTATCGGTGGGGATCGCCCCCGGCCAATGGCTTCGGTGCGAGTGGCTTCACACGCTCGACCCGCCGCACACCAGGGCGGGCACGTGGCGCCGTCTGCTGCTGCAGGCAAGGCAGTCGGTCGGGGCGCCCGCGCTCTCGATCGGGCTCGGCCTCGCCTCGGGGGTGTCGACCAGCTCGGCACCGGGGGCGACCGCCGGAGGGACATGGTCCGCGGTGTCCGCCCCGGCCGGCTACTGAGAGGAGACACCTATATATGGCAGACGCACAGGCGTACACGCTAACGATCATCCTGCCGCCCGAGGACGTGCGGGCGATCGTGACCTATGCGACCGGGCTCGACCCGGGACCGCCGACCGCCGAGGCGCACCGCAGAGCGGGCGAGGAAGTGCAGCGGGTGGCCGAGGCTGCGGTAACCGCCTTACTGCGACGCACAGTTGACTTCCGTCCGCTCTCCGCGGCCGTGTCGATTCGCACAGAGGGGGTGGACCCGAATGCACCCATCCCGACCCCCGGACCCGCAGACCCCGCCTGATCAGCTCGGCGTGGTCAGCATCGGCGCCCGTGAAATCTATGACGAGGTGATCGGGCTCCGGAGCGAAGTCCGCTCGATCGGCCAGCAAGCCGAGGGCGTGCGCGAGGAGCTGGACGACCACGAAGCCCGCTTGCGCGCTCTCGAAGCGTGGAAGTACGCACTACCCGTTGCCGCCCTTACCGGCGTAGGCGGCGCCCTGGTGGCCATCGTGCAGGCAGTCGCCAAGTAGGCCACCACACAACCGAATTGACAAATCAGCGAGCCCCGTCCGGGCGTACTCGGGCGGGGTTCTTTCATGCCTGGAGGCATCTTGAGCGTCAACATCATCTCCCGCGCTTCCTGGGGTGCGCGGCCGTGGACCAACGGAGTCGCGGGCGTTCCGCTGTCGGAGCGCACGGAGTTTTTCGTTCACTACGACGGCGGAACCCCGGTCACCCGAACCGGCAACTCGATCCCGCGGGCGATCGAAGCCGAGCACCTGGGCAACGGGTGGAGTGGGATCGGCTACAACTTCGTTGTGGCGCAGGATGGTTCGGTCTATGAGGGCCGAGGCTGGGGCCTGCAGGGCGCGCACTGCCCGAACCACAACAGGTCGGGGATCGGCGTTCAGATCGCTATCGGCGGCGACCAGGCCCCGACGGATGCGGCCCTGCGGTCGGCCCGTGCGCTGTACGACGAAGCGTGTGCGAAGACCGGCCGGACCCTGGCGAAGCGCGGACACCGTGACGGGTTCGCCACCGAGTGCCCGGGTGGCCGTCTCTACTCCTGGGTGCAGGCCGGTATGCCGGCTCCGGGCGGTGGCGGCAACAACGGCGGTGGCTCGACCGGCGGCACCTACACCGTGCGTTCCGGCGACACCCTGTCCGAGATCGGCGAGAAGCTGGGCATCTCCTGGCAGAAGATCGCCGAGACCAACGGCATCCGGTCGCCCTACGTACTCCAGATCGGCCAGGTTCTCCGCCTGCCCGGCTCCGGCGGCGGCACCTACACCGTGCGCTCCGGCGACAGCCTGTCCGTGATCGGCGCCCGCCTCGGTATCAGCTGGCAGCGCATCGCGTCGGCGAACGGCATCCCGGCGCCGTACGTGATCCAGCCGGGCCAGGTTCTCCGCCTGCCGTAGCACGTCCCCCGCGGGGTCGACGTGGCCCCGCGGGCTTTCTCGCAACACTCAACTAAGGGGATTCCCAGTGCAGTTCATCAAGACCAGCCCGGCCCGCCTGTACGCGATCGTTGCGGCCTCGGTCGCCCTGGTCGCCCACTACGTCCCGTCCCTGCCCGTCGTCCTGGTGCTCGCCCTGGCGGCGGCGGTTCTCGGTGCGGGCGAGGCGGTGCAGCGGGTCGAGGACGGCAAGACCGCCGAGGCCCTGGCGACTCCGGCGCCGTCCGAGACCGTCGACCAGGCCGAGGGCGTCGACCAGCTCGCGTTTCCGTTCGAGGCGGACGGCGAGTGACCTTCCGCCATGTGGCACTGATCGGCCGGGCCCGGAGTGGTAAGGACACCATCGGGGCCCGGCTCGGTCGGGAATTCTCGTTCGTCCGGGTCGCGTTCGCCGACCCCTTGCGCTCCGTCGCGCTCGACCTTGACCCGATCGTGGGCGCCGAGTCGACCAGCTACGGGCATCTTCCGATCCGCCTGTCTGATCTGGTCGGCCGGTATGGGTGGGAGACCGCGAAGACGCGATACCCCGAGGTGCGGCGGACCCTGCAGCGACTCGGCGAGGCCGTGCGCACCCATGACCCCGAGTACTGGGTGAGGCTCGCTCTTGAGCGGGTCGACGTGGCCGAGCGGTGGAACATCCCGACCGTCATCACCGACGTACGCCACGTCAACGAACTCGACGCCCTGCGGGCCCGTGGCGCCCTGGTGGTCCGGGTCGTCCGCCCCGGCGTCGACCAGCTCGCCGGCCCCGAGGGGCAGCACGTCACCGAGACCGCCCTAGACCAGGCCGAGGCCGACGTGACCGTGACCAACTCCGGCACGGTCGAGGATCTGCACCGCCTCGCCGACTCGCTCGCCGTCCGGCGGGACTGACAGCGGGTGGTGACGGGTGACGCTGGAGACGGCGAATCTGGTTTTCTCTAGCTGTTCAAGTGCTAAGAGAAACAGGATTTTGCCTCACCAGCGTCACCCCGCCACCCCCACCAACCTAGGGGGAATACATGGCCGGACGAATCCGGACCATTCAGCGCGGGGGCTCACGGTGGTACGTGGACCCGGACACCGCCGTCAAGTACCCGGGAGTCACAAGCGTTATCGCGATGCTCCCGAAGCCTTTCCTTGTCCATTGGGCGGCCCGCATGGCTGCCGAGACCGCAGTGACCAGCCTCGCCGCTGTGCAGTCCATCGCCGAGCGGGACGAAGAGGGCGCGATTGACTACGTGCGAAACGCCCACCTGCGATACACGAAGTCCCGCGCAAAGATCGGATCTGACGCCCATGACCTTTTCGAGCGCATGGCGCGAGGAGAGTACGTCAACCGCGTACACCCTGACCTAGAGCCGTACCGGACCGGGTTCGCCGACTTTCTCAAGGTGGTTAACCCGGAGTTGGTCCGCGCCGAAGACGTGGCCTGGTCGAGCACCCATGAGTACGCGGGCAGTTTTGACGCGATCCTCCGTGTCTGGCTCGACGCCGAGGGCAAGCCGACCGCGGACCGCTCGGGAACTCCGCACTTGCTGATTGTCGATTGGAAGACCAGCAAGAGCGCGTATCCGGACGTGGCTTTGCAGATGGCTGCCTACTCCCACGCTGACTTGATCATCGCGCCCGACGGCACCAGCGAGCCCATGCCGGAGTTCGACGGCGCGGCTGTTCTCCACATCACCGGTGAGGACTGGAGCTTTAAGCCGGTCCGCGCGGACGACGACGTTTTCGGCGTGTTCCTCACGCTGCGAAAGGTCTTCGTCTGGGACCGCGAGACCAGTAAGACCGTGCTCGGCCGCGCTATCGCTAAGTCGGCTCGCCGGCTGATCACCGGTACCGAGCGGCGCGCACGCTGACCACATAACCGAAGAACGTCACTGCAGGGGCGGGCTCAATCCGGGCCACGCCCCTTTTTCATGCCCAAAATCAGGGGGATTTCAGTATGGCTATGCGCATCTTCGAGACCGACCCCGACGCGAAGCCGCGGGGCACTTTCTCGGATGACACGGTGGGCCGGTTCCACTCCGGCAAGCAGGACGAGGACGGTACCCCGGTCGCCCTTGACGAGTGGCGGATTTCCACGGGTGACCCCGAGGTGGCGTCCGCGGTCGCTCAGCTTTTCGGCGGCACCCCCGAGGAGACCGAGACCGACAAGGAGAATTTCATTGTCGTTGACACCAGCACCGCAAAGGTGAAGGTGGTCATTGACGGCGCCTCGGCGATTTCCTCGGATCTCAAGCTGTGGAACGGCAGCAACCTGATTCACCACTGCGACGGAATCGAGTTCCTGTCGCCCGAGGAGGACAAGGGTAAGCCGTGCCGCTGCCCCTCGCTGATGGTCGACCGAAAGGCGGCGGCGAAGGTCAAGCGGGGTCCGTCCCCGTCTATCTCCGTGCTTTTCCGTCTGGCCGATGACCCGAATCTCGGAATCTTCCGATTCCAGTCCGGTTCGTGGAAGCTCGCCGAGGTCCTTTACGAGGTGGAAAACGCGCTCGACCGAATCGGCGGCGAGGCTCTGTGCTCGCTGGAGCTGGAGCGCGTGGAATACACCACTAAGCGTGGCCGGGACGTTTCGTACGTCAAGCCCGTAATCCGGGTTCTTAAGTCCTGGAACGACGCCGTGGCGGACCCGAAGTTCTGAGCCGGCCGGGGCCCCGGGGGTAATTCCTCGGGGCCCCTCTGGGGGGATCTGAATGCCAATCCTTGAGCTGTGCGCCGGGGTCGGCGCCCTCGGCCTGGTCGCCGAGCACATCACCTCTGACCAGGTCCGATACGTCGCCGAGATCGACCCTGCAGCGTCCGCGGTGCTCGCCGAGCACTACCCCGACGCCCCGAACCTCGGCGATATCACCGAAATCGACTGGGCCTCGCTAATCGGCGAGGTCGACATTATCACTTCCGGTTTCCCGTGCCAGGGGATCAGCAACGCCGGACTTCGAAAGGGGTTGGAAGATGAGCGGTCGGGCCTCTGGTACACCGTTCTTGAAGCGATTCGCGTTCTACGACCCCGAGTCGTCTTCCTGGAAAACGTTTCCGCGATTTCCCGTCGTGGGCTCGCGGAAGTCCTCGCCGGGCTTTCCTCGGTCGGGTATGACGCTCGATGGAGTTGCATTCGAGCGTCGGATATCGGAGCCGCACACCACCGGGATAGGTGGTTTTGTGTCGCGGTTCCTCAAGACTCCGACGGGACGGGCGGCCCGGGGCACTCGCCGAATCGGGCGGGCGGGATGAATCTCCGGACTCTCGTTATTCACCTCCCGCATGGTGGGGCGCATACCACCCCGTGATCCGCCGTTGGGAAACCCTCTTCGGGTTCGCCGCTCCGGCACCGACGGAAAAGGGTCCGCGAGGCGGCATCCGAGTCACGGCCCGTTTCGCCGAGTGGCTCATGGGCTTTGTCCCGGGCTGGGTCACCGACGTGCCCGGCCTCACCCGTGGCCAACAGCTCAAGGCCATTGGAAACGCCGTGCAGCCGCAACAGGCATACGCGGCTTTCACCTCACTACTTGACTACCAGGAGGACGACTAAATGGGTAAGCGTGGCGTCATTGTGGACTACGCCGGCGAGGAGCTGCACCCCGGCGACCTGATTGCCTATGCGGCCCGCCAGGGCAACCGCGTGCGGCTCGCTGACGCAATTGTGGAGCGGGTCACCACGAAGTTGGTTGACGGCCGTCTCCGCCCGATGCTGCTGGTCCGGCCGACCGGCACCGAATCCGGATTCACCCGGCGTAAGAGCCTGCGAGCCGAGTGGATTTCCAGCGAGCACGTGCGGCTTGTCCTGCCCGACGTGGCGGACCTGTACGGCGACGACGAAGACGACCCGGACGGGTTCGACTGCGACTAATCACCAGCATTCTTAGGGGGAATCATGATCGTGATCACCGATGAGCCTTTCGCCTTTTTCATGATCGCCGCAATGGCGGGAGTCATCTTCTGTGCCGTGTTCCTCGGCGTGGTGGCGATCATCTGGGGGCGAGGCGGCGACGATGAGTAATCCGAACAAGGCACGCGGCACCGCATGGGAGAGCGCCGTTCGGGACTTCCTGAACCGGCGCCTCGGCCTGGTCGACTCCGCGGGCAAGCTTCTCGCCCCCATGAACGGCGAGAATATCCGCCGGGCCGCACAGGAAGGCGCCCGAGACGTAGGCGATATCCACGCGGCCCCTTTCATTCTCGAATGTAAGGACGTTAAGGGCTCCGCCGTCCCCACGTGGATTCGGCAGGGGCTCGCCGAGGCGGACAACGCCGGATTCCCTCTCTCCGCCGTGGTGCACAAGCGCCGGAACTCGGGCACGGCTACCGCTCGCGTGCATTTCTCCGTAAGCACGTGGACGGCAATCCGGGATTCCCTCGGCATGCCCGTAGACGATGCGGTCGGCCTGTACGGCGCCGAGTACACCGCCCGCGGAATCGACACCGCCCGTTGGTACGTGACTGTCTCGCTCGCGGATTTCGCCGATCTGCTGAGCGACATTCGGGGGGCGCATCGTGCTTTTCGCTGATCTGCTCGGCCGCTTCGGCGACGTGAGCGAGCACCAGGACGGCGGGTACATCGCTGCCTGCCCCGCGCACCAGGACTCACGGCCGAGCCTTCGAATCTGGCGCGGCGACAACGGCACGGTTCGGCTCACCTGCCGAGCCGGCTGCCGTACGGACGACGTGATCCGGGCCGTTCGGCTCGACTGGCCCGACCTGTTCGACTCGACCGGCCCCGGCGCGACCGTCACCAGCGCCCGCCCCGAGCTGGTCGAGGTGCGACACGTTGCGGCCCTCGCCGCCTATGTCGACCGAGCCTCGGCCGCCCTGGTCGACCAGGCCGACGACAACCACACGGGCCGGATCGCCCTCGGGTATCTCCGGGCCCGCTTCGGGATCGACCCGGAGACGGCCGCGGATCTGCAGCTCGGCGCCGACAGCGGGCACCAGGGCGCCGACTTCCGGCACCTCTCCCGCGGGTACCGCGCATACCCCCGGCTGGTGGTGCCGCTGGTCGGCTTCGACGGGATCGCCCGCGGACTGCAGGGGCGGGACCTTAGCGGCGACGACCCTGCCCGATGGGTGAGCCTCGCCAACCCGCGCGGCTTCCGCTGGTCGCCCTTCGGGGTGTTCCGCGGAGCCGGCGGGTACGGGACGTGGCTGGTCTGTGAGGGCCCGTCCGACGCACTGTCCGCGGTGGCCGTGGGGTACGACTCGGTGGCGATCCGGGGTGCCTCGCTCAGTCACTCGCCCGAGCTGGTCGCCGAACTCGCCGAGGGCTTGCGCGGCTCGCTGGTCATCCTCGCCGGCGACCAGGACGAAGCCGGGGCCGGGTTCACCCGCCGTCTCGCCGACGGTCTCGCCGAGCACGGTGTCACGGTGCTGGTACTCGAAATCCCGCAGGGTGTAGGGGACTTGACCGAGTGGCGCGAGGCCGACCCGCTCGGGTTCCCGGCCGAGCTTCACCGCGCGGTCGCTACTGCCCGCCCCCTGCCGGTGGTCGAGCCTGCCGAAGTTCGTTCCCCCTCGCGGGAGTTGGCTTCGGCTGGTGCCGTACTCGACCAGGACGGCGCCGCCGACGCTGCGGGCATCCTCCGCGAGCTGGTCGACAAGTACGGCGAGTCCGACGCGCTCAACGCTGCAGCCCTCGCCGCCTGGTCGAGCGGCACGATCCGGTATGCCCCCGGACTCGGATTCCACGTGTGGGACGGCCGGGTATGGGTGCGCTCTGATGTGCGGGTCCGGCAGGAAATCCACCGCATGGGCGCCGCACTTGTTCTGTCCGGTGATCCGAAGTCCGCCAAGGGCTACACCATGACCACTCGGATTGACAATCTCATGACCGAACTCAAGTCCATACCCGGCGTTCACGTTGCCGCCGAGGAGTTCGACGCGAGGCCCGATCTGATCGCCTTTCGGAACGGTGTCGTCAATCTCAAGACCGGCGAACTCGGACCGCACGACCAGGCCGACCTACTGACGTACTGCCTTGATCTCGACTACGACCCCGAGGCAGAGTGCCCGCGGTGGCTCCGATTCCTCGCCGAGGTGTTCCCGGACTCGCCGGACATGCCTGACTACATTCGGCGCGTGATCGGCTACGGCATCACCGGGCACACCCGGGAACAGATTTTCATGGTGCTGTGGGGGAAGGGCGCGAATGGGAAGTCTGTGTTTCTCGACGCCCTTACAGACGTGTTCCGAGCCATCACAAAGACCACTTCATTTAGCACGTTCGAGGAACGGAAGGGGGGCGGTATCCCGAACGATCTCGCCGCCCTTCGTGCGGCCCGCCTGGTCATGGCTTCCGAGGGCGAGGCAGGGCGTCCAATGTCCGAGGCGATCATTAAGCGCTCGACCGGTGGCGACCTGATGCAGGCGCGTTTTCTGCACCGGGAATTCTTCGAGTTCCGGCCCGCCTTCCTGCTGCTGTTGGCGACCAATCACCGGCCGAAATTCCGGTCGCAGGATGAGGGCCTGTGGCGGCGCGTACGCATGATTCCCTTCCTACGCTATTTCGCGCCGGGTGAGCGGGATTACGACCTTCCCCGCAAGCTTGCCGCGGAGCGCCAGGGCATCGCAGCGTGGGCGGTCCGCGGAGCCGGCGAATGGTACCGCGAGGGCTTGCGAGACCCGCAGGTCATCACGGGTGCCTCGCGGGAGTACAGGGAGACGTCCGACAGCCTCGCGGGCTTCCTGCCGGGCATCCTGGAACGCGCCGACGACTCCCACCAGCTCAACGGCAGCGACGCATTCAACGAGTATTTGACGTGGTGCGAAGCCGAGAACCTGCCCGCTAAGGAGAGGTGGACCAGGAAGACGTTTTACGACGCGCTAGAGGAACGCGGAGTAAGCCGTAAGAAGACTAAGAAGGGTATCGCCCTGGTCGGGCTCCGGCTCGCCAGTGCAAGCCCCGATGCAAAGGGTCCGGGGATCTTCTCCGACTAGTCCCGAAACAGGGTCGTCCGCCTTTGTGCGGGCGGCCCTCTTTCGGGGGTTATGCAGACCTTCCGACACCAGGTGGCCGGAGAGACGGTCACCATTCGAGTCCCCGAGGACACCGCCGACCTACGCGAGTTCTGGGAATGGCTGTACCGGGTCCGGCACGCTGGTCCTATCGCCGTCGACACCGAGACGACCGGACTCAACATCTTCTCGCCCGGCTACCGAATTCGCACCGTACAATTCGGCGATGCCCGCGAGGCGTGGGTGATCCTGTGGGAGCGAGGCGGGTACTTCGAGTCCTACGCCCGGGATGCCCTGCGGCGAATCCCGGAAATGCTCATCCACAACGCCCCGTTTGACTGGCTGGTCCTGGACCGGCATGCCGGAATCCCACTCGAAGACCTCGCACCGCACACCACGGACACCCGTCTACTCGCCGCACTTATCGACCCGAGGCAGCCACAGGAAGGCGGCATAGGCGTTGGCCTGAAACCCCTTTCGGCGTATTGGGTCGACCCCTCGGCGCCGGACACACAGGCAGGGCTTACGGCGGTTTTCCGATCCCACGGGTTGACCAAAGAGACCGGGTGGGCCGGAATTCCGCTCACGGACCCAACTTTTCTGCTCTACGCCGGACTTGACGTGATCCTCACGGCGAGGCTGGAGCCCATTCTACGGCGCGAGCTCGCCCGGCTGGAGGTTCGGCCGGCTCTGGTGCCGTACGAGCACGAGATAGCCCGGATCTGCACCACGATGCAGCGCACGGGCCTGGTGCTGGACGTGCCGTACACCCTCACGCTTGACGACCAGCTCGGCGCCGACGCGCTGACCTACGCCGAGGCTGCTCGGCGGTACGGGGTCGACAACGTCAACTCGACTGCACAGCTCTCCGCGGCGTTGGTCGGGATGGGTGAAGTGCTCACCGAGACGACGGCGAGCGGCGCCCTGCGGGTCGACAAGAGCGTGTTGCACGGCCTCGCCGATCTGAGCTTGCAGGGCGAGCCGCTGGGCTTGCGGACCCCGAACCCCCTCGCCGCCGCGGTGCTCAAGAGCAAGCGGGCGGGCAAGTGGCGATCGGCCTACACCAGCACGTTCCTTGAGACGGTCGACGTTGACGGCCGGGTCCACCCGTTCATCAACAGCCTGCAAGCCCGAACCGGCCGGATGAGCATCACGCGCCCGGCACTGCAGACGCTCCCGAGTACGGACCAGATGATCCGGCGTGCGCTGCTCGCCGACCCCGGGCACGTCGTAATCTCCTGCGATTTCAAGGCCGTCGAACTCCGGGTTTTGGCGGCCCTGGCAGACGTCAAGGCCATGAAGTCCGCAATTTCTGATGGGCGGGACCTGCACGACTACACTGCCAGCATTCTTTTCGGTGACGGATTCACGCCGAAGCAACGCAAGCTTTCCAAGTCGACCGGCCTCGGAAAGGTCTACGGCGGCGGGGCGGCGACGATTGCACGACAGTCCGGCGTCCCGGTCGAGGACGTACAGCGGGCTATCCGGGCATACGACCGCCTGTACCCGGAGATCAAGCGAGCGGCCCGCAGGTGGCAGCGTGAGGCAATGGAAACCGGAATGGTGTCCATTTCGGTGACCGGCCGACGGCTTCCATTGGACCGGGACCGAGTTTACGCCGTGACAAATTATATGTGTCAAAGCGCGGCCCGTGACGTGCTCGGGCAGTCGCTTCTCAATATCGAGGAAGCCGGATTGCTCGATATGTTGCGTTTGCCTATTCATGATGAATGCCTCCTTTCGGCTCCGGCCGGCGAGGCTGCCGACGTGGCGCGGGAGGTCGAGCGGTGCATGACGTGGCCCCTCATGGGGGTGCCGATCGAGGGCGAGGCAGAGATAGGCGGGCGGTCATGGGGGAGCCTGTACGGGTCTGATTACTGATCTGTCAAGCGAACCCCATACACACTTGCCGAAGCTATGCAAGCCCCATCGAGACGCCTAATTCCGGTAAAGGGTTGTGCCTTGTTAGATAACGGTTAGATTACTTTGGCGGCTGTTTCGGGGCTCTAGGCAGCGCTGATCTCACGCTGCGTGATATTCGGCGTAACGATCTGGCCATGGGTGACGAAATATAACGCTCATGGTGACAGTCCCGAGGTTATGTCCCGGTATGTGAGTAGCTTGTCCTGCTTTAACCACATTGGCCGCGCGCAATTCAAATCCTAAGTTCGAATGCATCGCAGCGACCGAGTGAATGCATCGCCCCGTCCTGCTAGCCCGGGACGGGGCATTTCTATGCCCTCTTCCAAATCAATCCAAAGCCGTCAAGGGGTGAAGTCTGCCCTTTTTCAGCCCCGGCCCGGGATATCGTCCCCCTCTTCCAAGGGGGAGCCAACCCGAGGAACCGGAGCCCCCCAATGATCGAGCTTTCTGCCGAGACCCTTGCTGCCGCTAAGAACAACGACATATCCGCGGTCGCCGCCGTGGTCGCCGCAACCGAAGACCTGGTGATGAGTCGAGCCCGACGTGTTGCGGGTAGCGACGTGGCGTCCGTGGATGACTACGCACAAGCCGGACGCATGGCTGTCTGGGAGGGAATCAAGCGGTTCGAGGGTGAGACCCTGGCCGAGTTCGTGGCGTTCATCGGCCGCTCTATTTTCGGCGCCATGGCCGACGCCCGCCGAGAGGAAATGATGCGCGGAGTGAGCCCGCACGCCGCAAAGGTCTTCGGGGAGGCACTGGCGCAGGCCGCCGGCGACCCCTACGAAGCCGAGCAGATTGCCGCGTCCGAGGCCATGGGCAAGGATCGGCTTTCCCGAGAACTCGCGTTCGCCGCTCGCCTCTCCTGGGCCGGTATGGATTCGCTCGACAGGCCGTTCAACGTCGATATCACGGGCGAATCGGTGAGCCTCGGGGACGTGGTCGCCCGCGAGATTGAGATGCCCGCGGACCTGGTCGAGCCGCGCGACGTGGCAGCACACCGCCGGAAGGTGGTCCGCGAGCGGGTTCACCTTGCCCTCGGTCGCCTGTCAGAGCGCCAACGGACCGTGCTCAAGGCGGGGTATGGAATCGCACCCCTTGCGCTGTACCGCGTGGCGGTGGACGACTCCGAGCTAGCCGCGGAACTCGGCGCGACCCCGGCTCAAGTGCAGATGGCCCGATACAGGGGCGGGCTGCGGTTCGCCGAGGTGTACACCGAGGGGGCCCGCGAGTGCTGACCATCGAGACTGCAGACGGCGGGACGCTGGAGATCACCCGTTGCGGGGCTCTGGTGGATCTCCACTTGCGGGACGCCGAGGGGCGCACGGTCTCGACCGTCACCCGCCGAGCCGGCGAGGCTGCCCTACTGCTCTCCGGCCCCCGTTCCATCACAAGGCGCAGGATCGGCACCCCGCCGACACAGGATCTCCCTCGGCCGTCGGCGCGTGAACGGAGCGATACGGGAGCGTCAAGCCTCTAGCTGACGGTTGCTCAGAGTGCCCGACTCGCCGAGGAGATGTTTGGATTTGAACTGACTGTGTGTTACTGGCCCCCGCTTCGGCGGGGGCCCTTTTTTGCGTCCGTGTACACGACAGTACAAAAACTAGTTTGAGAATCTGGTGTGACGTGCGCAACCTGGGCGCCTGGTGAGCGTCCTAACAACCAAGGGGGGACTAGGACAAATGCGTCATGTGCACACCAGGTCAGCCCATCCGGAATACCCCCTTCCGCGGATCGAACGAGTGTTCTAAGGTAAGCGAATGGTCACGCACCGCAGCGAATGGCAGGTATCCACCACTATCTACGTAACTCCCCGTAACTGTGACGGGGACGGCCGAGGGGGCGGCTTGGAGGTGTGCACGGGCGCGAGCGGAGTACTGGCAGCGACCCACGTACGCACCTGCGGCGACCTGCCCCCGATTTTGGAAACACAAGGGGGAATCGTGGCGAAGCGGCTGACGACCGTCATCCGGTACCGCAGTTTCAGGCTGGTCGCACGGGAGACGACCAGCCGGGGCCTGGTTGGCATGGTCGAGTGGATGCAAGACCCGGACACCGGGCTCTGGCGGATGCACGACGCCCCGTGGACCGTCTGTGACGCCGGGCAGCACCGCCCCGGCAACCCCCTGGTGGTGGCAGCGTGACCATGACCAGAGAGCGCCATTTCCTGCTGTCCCGTGACGACCAGGCCGACGCCTACGACGTGGCGTTCCGCCTCGGCGGTGTGCTGGTCCGTGCCGGGATCACCGAGCGGTACGGCGTGTCCGTGCAGCGCATCCCGGGCGGCCGGCGAGCTGCACCCGCATGGGGCGTGTACCTGGTCGACCGCGAGGCGGACGCGCCGACCCCGGCCGGGCTCGCCCTGGTGACCACGGTCCGGCACACGTCTGCTCTGGTGGCCGAGCTGGTCGGCCTCGCAGCGTAGGCATGACGAAGCCCCGTCGCTCCGTGGCAGAGCGGCGGGGCCTCGGCGGGCTCGGCTATGCGGCGAGGCGGACCGGGACCAGGGTCCGGGCCCGTTCGTAGAGATCCCGGGCATCCGGGTTGGTGGGGTGGCTGGTGAGCAAGCCGAGCATGTTCCGGATCTTCGCATCTGCTCGACCCGACTGGACTAGCGGATAGTCGTCTAGGACGCCGTGCCACGTCGCCCATGCCTGTTCGGACTTTCCTGCCTTGAGCTGCCATTCGGCCAGCAGCGCACCGTACCGGACTCGGGTGCGCCGGTAGACGTCATGGCGCAGCTTGTCGGACAGCTCTAGCGACTCGACCGCACCAGTCAAGTCGCCTAGTTCGTAACGAACTTGGCCGATGTGGTAGTTGAGTGATGAGGGGTCGTAGGAGCCGAAAGCCTTACTCTCCGACTCCGCTCGGTCCATCGCCCGCTCTGCCTCGCCGATCAGCCGCATTGCCGTTGCCGTGTCGCCGATCTGTGCCGCCGAGTGTGCTTGTTGGCCAGCGAGGAACGCGCGCATCCGGGGACCGGCTACGGGGGAAGCAGCCGAGGCAGCGTCCGCGAGCTGCATTGCACGCTTCCCGTGCCCGAGGTCAACGGCTTGCACACTCATGCCGCGGAGCGTGGTGCAGTAGGTCAGGTGGTCGTCGGCGATACCGGCCAACTCCAACGCCTTGACGTAGTAGCGCTGTGCGAGGCCGTGCAGCCCTTCGTCAACCGCCATGTACCCCGTGAGGTAGCAGAGATCCGAGGCGGCCGACATCATCGCCTGTCGAACGGCTTCTGGGGCCTCGGCACGTAGGTACGGCCCCACCGTGTTTACCAGGTAGCTAGCCGCCATCGGTCGCGCTGCTCTACCCCCGAACTTGTCGTCAATACTGCTCAGTTCCTCGGTCATGGCGATCACGGATGCCACTTCGGGCATCCCTATCCGGATGGTCTCGCCACGCTGGATTGACTCGGCGCGAGCTAGCACGTCCTGCCACCCCGGGACCGTCAACGCCACAGCGAAGAGAGACGCGCCGAGCACGCTCCGCCGCGAGGGGTCCATATCCGCCCTCCCCAACTCGATCAGTGCTTCGACCGTACCCGTTGGGCCGGTCGGCAGATCGGGCGGCGAGGGGAACCCGGCTTCGGAGTGTGTCACCAGTCGACCTAGCCGGCGGGCAAGCGCTTCAAGGATGGCAGTCTGGGCCGGAGCCTCGGGTTCTGTTCCGGCCACCCACTGCGAGACGTTCGGCTGACTGTAGTTCGTCGGCCTACCGCTCTCGGTACCCACCAGGTTGACGGCCCGCGCAAAGGCTCCCTGTGTGAACTGCGCTTCCGTCAAGAGCCGTGCCAGGGAAGGGTTTGGCTGTCGCTTCGCCATCGGTGGAACTCCCCGCTCCGCTTTTATGGGTCGTATATCGCGCAAGCGTTGCGAGCCTACCGCGGAGCGTGGTCATGCGGTTGCGTAGAGCACAACAAGCCAACCGGCAACGTTCGAGGGGTCACCGTGGCGAACAGAAAGCTACGCAAGATCACTAAGCGACAGCGCAAAGCCGCCCGCGAGGCGTGCGCGGAGCTGCGCGAGGTCGCCGCGGCGGCCGGGTGCCCGCTCCCGTCCCTCGGGGTGGTCCCGGGCGCATCGCTGATCACTGGGGAAGTCCTGGTGGATCTCGGATGGGCTCGCCCCGAGTCGGTCGCCAACCTGGTGGACGTGCTCCGGGTCGGACTCGAATCGCTTGCCGCGAAGTCGAGCCCCGTTACCCCGTTGCTCCGGCCGAGGGTCGGTGACCTGGTGGTGGACACGGAGTCGGAACGGGTCGGCGAGTTCGAGGGTTCGACCGACACCGGGTGGACCCTCTCCCCGTGGCCGAGCCCCGGCGAGACGTGGACGGCCGATCCGCTCAAGGTGCGGGTGCCGACCAGCAACGAGCGAGCACGGGCGGTCATGGCCACCGAAAGCGCCGACAGCACACAGAAGGTTGGTTGACCGTGGTACTCGAAGTACCCGCCCGCGAGATCGGCAAGCGGCGCTTGTTCCGCTTCCTGCTCTGGAAGTTCGGCCCGGACCCCGACCGCGACGAAGTGCACTTGGTCTACTGCGAGGGCGAAGCCGAGGACGGCACCCCGTGCGGTGCGGACTCGGGCGAGCACATTGAGCGAGAGACCGCCGAACTGTGGGCGTTCGAGCACGCGGCCGACGAGCCGGAGCACCGGAGTTACGGGCACTTGGCCTACCGGCCGATGATCACGACGCCCACGGAGGAACCGACGTGACCCGGCTGACCCTGGTTACCGGCCTGGTGACGCTCGGCCTCGGTGCCCTGCCCGCTGGTGTCGTGCTCGGCGTCGCCCTGGCGGACCCGAACGACGCGCGGAAGTGGGTGTGGTCCTTCGTCGCCCTGGCGGTCGCCATGATCGGCATGTCCTACGGCCCCGACTGGCTCGAAGGGTGGCAGCGCCGACGACGTGCGCGGGCTCGGGTCCGTGCTGCGCTGTGCCGCGAGGCCGGAGAACGGCGGGCCGCCCGGTGACCGGCGAACCGTCCGGGTGGCGTGCCGGCTGGTGCGTGCCGTGTGGGTCCGAGGCCGAGGTGACCGAGATACCGTCCACCCCCCGGCGCAAGCGAATGACCGTTTGCCGCGGGCACCACCGGCGGTACGTCCGCCGTCTGCACCTCGGGCCGAAGCTGAACACGTGGGCCGGTGCGCTCCGCCGCCAGCGCCCCGCGCAGGTCGACGCCGCGGTGTAGTCCCCCCTGATCTCCCGGGGCTGCCGCTTTCCTCCCCGCGGCACCCCCGGGCACCAACACCCGTCCCGAGCGTGGCCATTCACGTGACATGGCTCGGGACGGGGCAGTACCCGCCGAGGCTGTTCGGCGGAAGGGCGCGTGCTGCGGTGCTCGCGCCGGTCGCCCTGGTCCTGGTTGTCGGGACTCGGGCCGGGGCGACCCCCTTGATTCCCGTCGGCCGACTGAACCGGCGGGTTGCACAGCCCCCGCCGCTCGGTGACGTGACCAGTGGACCACGGACGACCGAGCGGCGGGGCCGAACCTCTACTACCGATGATGGGGAACTACCTTGACGCACAACGAAATTCAGCACGACATGCAGCCCCGCCGCCGCCTCGGATGCGTGGTGCTGATCACCCGCGAGGACACCGGGGCCGTACTCACGGTGCAGACCACGTACAAGGACCGGCCGATCCTGCCCGGTGGCGGCGCCCACGCGGGGGAGAAGATCGCCGATGCCGCCGCGCGGGAGCTGCTGGAGGAAACCGGGCTGCGCCGGACCCTGACGCACGCCCTCGCGGTCGACCAGATGGAGGCGAACGAGGCGACCGGCGCCAACGAGGGGTTGAACGTTGTGGTGGACGGCGGGATGTTGACCGCCGAGGAGGCCGAGGGCCTGTCCATCCCGGCGAGGGCGGACGACGAGATCCGAGAGCTGGTATGGATCAAGCCGGAACAGTTCGCCGGCAAGCTCGCCAAGTACCAGGCCGACCGCATCGGCTTCGCGCTCGACGCCCGCGAGGCCGGTCACGGGCTGCCGCTGCTGTTCATCGGCGAGCCCGCGGGGGTCCACGTCGCCGCGTGACCACCAGTCCGCCCGAGTGCCCCGAGGGGCCCCGCCACCGGGTGGCGGTCACCCCGCACACCGAGGTGCCGGAACACGGTCCGGACGGTCCGGTCTGGCGCTGTGAGACCTGCGGCCGGTACGGGGCCGTACTCACCGAGGCATGGGCCGACCTGTTCCCCGGTGAGCCGTTGGTGGTTCCCCTCGGGCGCACTCCGCCCGGCACGGCTCCGCCCGTTCTGAGCCCTGCCCTCAACTTCCCGAAGCGGCGGAAGGAAGCGTTCTACCGCAACGGGGCCCGATCCCTGCTGTAAGGCAGGTGGCTCGCTGCACTCCGGAGTGCAGCGGGAGCACAACCGCTGTTCCCCGGCGAGGATCACGCATCCGGAGCACGGCCTACCCGTCAGACGTGGACGGGAGCACCGACCCCGGCCCCGCCTCGCCCGTCCGACGGGATGCCCCTCCCACGGGGTGAGGAACAGCACCGCCCGCCCTGGTCGCCCCCACCGAGACCGACCAGGGCGGGCCCTTGCACCACCAGCGAGACACCGCCGAGCCACCCGAGCCGGCGGCCGACTCTACGGAGGGAGCACCAGTGACCATCACCGCAATCGAGACCGACGTTCGGTCCCGCCCGCCCGCGCCGCTCGACTTCGCGTGGCTGGAGGTGACGGGGTTCTGCAACGAGGAGTGCGATCACTGCTACGCGGACTCCGGCCCGCAGGGCACGCACGGCAAGATGACCGCGGACAACTGGCGGTCCGTGCTCGACCAGCTCGCCGAGATGGGCACGCGGAACGTGCAGTTCATCGGCGGCGAACCGACGCTTTACCCGCACCTCGGGGACCTGATCATCTACGCCCGGGGCAAGGGACTCGCGGTCGAGGTCTTCTCGAACATGACCTACATCACGCCCGCGCTGTGGGACGTGCTCAAGTCGACCGGGGCGAGCCTCGCAACGTCCTACTACAGCGACCAGGCCGACGACCACGACACCGTGACCCGGCACCGCGGATCGCACCGGAAGACCCGGGCGAACATCGCCAAGGCGGTGGCCCTCGGCATCCCGGTGCGCGGCGGGGTGATCACGGTCAACCCGGGGCAGCGCGTCGACCAGGCCGTGACCGATCTCCAGAGCCTCGGCGTGGTCGAGATCGGCGGCGACCGGACCCGGGCATTCGGCAGGGCGAGCCGCGGGGTTCAACCGAAGGTGGCCGACCTGTGCGGGCACTGCGCGCACGAGAAGTGCGCCATCCTGCCGAACGGGGACGTGGTGCCGTGCGTGCTCGGCCGCTTCCTGCCGGTGGGCAACGTGCTCGAACAGCCGCTTTCGGCGATCTGGTCCGGTGACCGACTCGCCGACGCCCTCGCCGAGATCGGGCGCGAGTGCGACACCGCGCAGAGCTGCACCCCGCCACAGTTCCTTCCGATGTGCGGGCCGTGTCAGCCGTGCGTGCCCTCGGTGGGACACTGCGACCCGCCCGGGGCCGTGACCGCATAGCATCGGAGCCCCATCTAGGCGACCAGGGAGCGGCATGGACAACCACGGCGACCACTACGGCGACGACTGGATGCCGTGGCCCGGAGACGGGCCCAACGGGTGGCCGGCGAAGACGCCGGATCAGTGGCTCGACGTGGCCCGGTACGTCCGCCACTCGGCGAACAAGCTCGGCGAGGATCTGCCGCTGTGCCTGCCCGGCGAGCCCAACGAGTGCGGGCGCAGTGCCCAACAGCACGCGGTCATCTGGGGCGCCGAACTCAAGGCGAGGGCGCACCACGTGATTGAGACGGCGGTACCCACGCAGGAGTACGGCGTGTGGGCGGCGAAGACTCTGTTCCGCGGCAGGCTGGACGAACTCCGGGCGAAGGGCCCCGACCGGGCGCCGATAGAGTGAGACCGGGGCGCGGCGGTTCCTGGGATTACGACCCCCCGCCTTCGCTGCGCCCCTTGGCCCCGTCCCGCTGGTGAACTCCGGCAGGGCGGGGCCTACTCCGTACCAGCGGGCGGAGCGGGCACCTTCCCCGTGATGAACGACCCCATCCCGTGCTCGGTGCGCACATACCCGTCACGGCGAAGCGACGCCATGACCTTCCCCATGGTGACCCGAGTCACGCCGAACTCGCGTTCCAGCGCCAACGCCGTGATCCGCTGTCCTGGCACGTAAGCCCTCTCGCGGATGCGCTTGTGCACCTCGGCCACGATCTGTGGCCACTTCGGGCGGCTGTCATCGAACTCGAACACACCAGGACCGTACACAGCGGTGGGGATTCACTGCCTGTAGTTGTCTGTAGACACCTATAGCGAACCCTAGTATTTTCGGGAAAAGAAACGCCCCGGGACTGTGCGACCAGTCACCGGGGCCCGCCAAACAGCTTTCGAGGAGCTGCCGACATGCGACACCTTATCGCCCTCGCCCTACGGGCCGCCCTGCGCCTGGTCCTGTCGGCTCGGGGCCAGCACCGCCGACCCCGCCCCCTGGTCGTGATCTGCGGCCCCACCGAGCCCGTACAGCTCACTGTGCCGAAGCGGGTCATCTGCGCATCGGCTCGGCCGATCCCCGCGCACGTCCTCGCCCGCACGATGCCGCTCCCCGCCCCTGGTCGCCTGGTTCCGCGGTGGCTGGAGCTGTGGGAGCGCACCCCCGAGGCGCAGCAGCGCGAAGAACGGGCCCGGTTGGCCGAGGCGGCTTGGCCCCGGTGGCAGCGCACCTACCACGCCGAGATGATCCGCCGGAAGGATCAGGCGGAGGACCAGGAGCAGGCTCGCCGGGCGCGACGGGTATCCCTGTTCGCCACGGCCTACGAGCTTCCCGACCCGGCCGAATGCTGGGCCGAGCTGACCGACGCCGCGCCCGCCATGGCCGGGGCGGTGGCGTGATGACCCTCGCTGCCACCAGGAAGCCCGTATGCGGCTCCCCCCGCCCCGGGCAGTACGACGGCGCTCCGTGCAGCCGTGACCCGTTCCACCGGGACGACCACGCGAACGCCCTCGGCGAAACGTGGCCCCGCCTCGCTCCGGTGCGCTGCGCCCGGTGCGGTGGCCCGGCCCCCATCCCGGTCCCGATCGGCCACCAGGAAGCCGCGAGCGGCCCCGGGCACACCGTGTGGGCATGCTCGCTGTCCTGCCCCGAGTAGAACCCCCTCGCCCCGTCCGGGACCGATCCGGGCGGGGCTCTCGCGGCCCTGCCGCAGAACAGCTAGTCAAGAGCCTCCGGAGACCCCGAGGGCAACGAGTTCTGTGTCGAGCGCAGCAAGGCCGAGCGCGCCGCCACCGGGGACGCGTAGCCGTCCGGCTGTACCGGCCACTGGCCCATGGCCGCCCGTCAGTCCCACGAGGACGTGCGCGGGCGGCCGTTCCGTACTCTCGGCCGTTCTTTCGGCCGCTCGTCGAACGCAGCTGCGCCAAGCCGTCACACGACAGGCCCAAGCCCCGGGCCGGCGCCGGGGATCCGCCCGATAATCGACCCTGTCCGACGCCCTTCGGCACACGCAGCCCCCACCGAGCCACCAGGCAGGTACCCCATGGCCAGGATCGCCGTGATCGGCGCCAACGGCAGCATCGGCAGTGCGGTCGTCGCGGAGGCGGCGGTACGTGGCCACGAGGTCACCGCCGTGGTCCGGGATCCGGACCGCTACCGGGGCGGGGCCGCCGCCGTGGAGCGCGGGGACGTGCTGGACCCGGCGGACGTGGCCCGGGTGGCGGCCGGCTGCGACGTCCTGGTGAGCGCCGTCGGCGGCGGTGACGGCCCGGGCCACCTGGCGCTGATCGAGCCCGCCGCCCGCGCCCTGGTCGAGGGCCTGCGCAGGCTCGACGGCGCGGCGCCCCGGCTGATCGCGGTCGGCGGTGCGGGCAGTCTGGAGACCGCGCCGGGCGTACGGGTCTGGGACACCCCGGGGCTGCCGGAGACGGTCCTGCAGATCATGCACGCGCACGGCGCGGCGCTGGACTACTACCGGACGGTCTCCGACCTCCGTTGGACGGTGCTCAGCCCGGCCGCCGAGATCGGCCCGGGGGAGCGGACCGGCCGCTACCGCACCGGCCTGGAGCAGCTGCTCACCGACGCCGAGGGGCGCAGCCGGATCTCGGTGCCGGACTACGCGGTCGTCCTGGTGGACGAGATCGAGCAGCCCGAGCACATCGGCGAGCGCTTCACCTGCTGCTCGCTGTGATCCGTTGCTGCTCGCTGTGATCCGTCGAGTCCGTTCAGCCCAGCTGGATCGAGCGCTTGGCCAGTCCCATCCAGAACCCGTCGATGACGCTGCGCTGGCTGTCCAGGTCGGCCTCGCCGGCGCCGAGGGTGACGAACAGCGGGGCGAAGTGCTCGGTGCGCGGGTGGGCGAGCCGCCCGGCGGGGGCCTTGCGCTCGAAGTCGAGCAGTGCGTCCAGGTCGTGGGCGGCCAGGGCGCGCCGGCCCCAGTCGTCGAACTCGGCCATCACCGAGGTGACCCGGCCGTCGTTGCTGAGTGCCCGCAGGTTGTGGGTGAAGAAGCCGCTGCCGACGATCAGCACGCCCTCGTCGCGCAGCGGGGCGAGTTTGCGGCCGAGCTCCAGCAGCCGCTGCGGGTCGAGGGTGGGCAGCGAGACCTGGAGCACCGGGACGTCGGCGTCCGGGTACATCTCCACCAGGGGGACGTACGCGCCGTGGTCGAGTCCGCGGTCGGGGATGTCCTGGACGGGTGTGCCGGGGGCGCGCAGCAGCTTGCGCACGCGCTCGGCGAGCTCCGGCGCGCCGGGGGCGGCGTACCGGACCCGGTAGTAGTGCTCGGGGAAGCCCCAGAAGTCGTAGACCAGCGGTGTGGTGGTGACGGCGCCGAGGGCGAGCGGCGCCTCCTCCCAATGGGCGGAGACCATCAGCACGGCCTTGGGCCGGGGCAGGTCGGCGGACCAGGCGGCCAGCTCGCCCGGCCAGATCGGGTCGTCGGCCAGCGGCGGAGCGCCGTGCGACAGGTACAGAGCGGGCATGCGCTCGGGGGCCGCGGTGTTCATGGCGTCCTCC
The DNA here is from genome assembly GCF_044455625.1 of Kitasatospora sp. NPDC051164. NCBI lineage: Bacteria > Bacillati > Actinomycetota > Actinomycetes > Kitasatosporales > Streptomycetaceae > Kitasatospora > Kitasatospora sp. NPDC051164. The sequence goes on from NZ_JBITFB010000008.1 coordinate 270,078, forward strand.
TCGGGACCGGTGGGACCGTTCGTTCGATGGTAGTTCAAATTTGAACGTCTACTTCGATCGACGGTACACCTTTGTTCGAATTTGAACAACAGGAGTAGGCTTCATCCATGTCCTCACTGAACGAACCCCGCTGGCTGGACCCGGACGAGATGGCCGCCTGGCGGGGCTTCGTCACCGCGAGCAACCTGCTGAACCGCCGGCTGGAGCGCCAGCTCAAGGAGGACTCCGGCCTCTCGCACCAGCAGTACGAGATCCTGGTGCACCTGTCCGCCGCCCCCGGCGACTCGCTGCGGATGACCGAACTCGCCGACAAGCTGGTCACCTCCAAGAGCGGCCTGACCTACCAGGTCACCCAGCTGGAGCGGATGGGCCTGGTCTCCCGCCGCTCCTGTCCCAGCGACGTACGCGGCGTCTTCGCCGAACTCACCGACCAGGGAAGGGAGGTGCTGCGCCAGGCCGCGCCCGGGCACGTCGCCCTGGTCCGCGAGCTGCTGATCGACGTGCTCACCCGCGACCAGCTGGCCGTCCTCGCCGAGGGCCTCGGCGAGGTCAGCGCCCGGCTGCGCCTGGACGAAACCCCCTAGTCTTCCTCGGGCGCCCAAGGCCCGCGGCCCGCTCCCGCAGCAGCTCCCGCTCCCGCTCGTTGCGGGTCAGTTCCGCCGCCCGCTCGAACTCCGCCCGGGCCTCGTCCGCCCGCCCCAGCCGGGCGAGCAGATCGCCCCGCACGCTCGGCAGCAGGTGGTAGCCGCGCAGCGCCGGCTCCGCCGCCAACGCGTCCACCAACTCCAGTGCGGCGGCCGGACCCCGCGCCATCGAGACGGCCACCGCCCGGTTCAGCGCCACCACCGGGGACGGCGACAGCGCCAGCAGCCGCTCGTACAGTGCGGCGATGGTCGCCCAGTCGGTGTCCGCGTAGCGCCGTGCCTTCGCGTGGCAGGCGGCGATCGCGGCCTGCACCGAGTACGGCCCGGTACCCGCCCGCTGCAGGGCGTCGAAGCCGCGCCGGATCAGCAGCCCGTCCCAGCGGGCCCGGTTCTGGTCCGCCAGCAGCACCGGCCGGCCGTCCGGGCCGGTCCGGGCGGCCGTGCGCGAGGCCTGGAACTCCAGCAGCGCGGCCAGCCCGTGCACCTCCGGCTCGGCCGGCATCAGCGCGGCCAGCACCCGGGCCAGCCGCAGCGCGTCCTCGCACAGCTGGGGGCGGAGCAGGTCGTCCCCCGTCGTCGCCGAGTACCCCTCGTTGAAGATCAGATAGATGACCTCCAGTACCGACGACAGCCGCCGCGCCCGGTCCTCCCCGTACGGCACCTCGAACGGCACCGCCGCCTTCGCCAGCGCCCGCTTCGCCCGGACGATCCGCTGCGCCACCGTCGGCTCGGGCACCAGGAAGGCGCGGGCGATCTCCGGGGTGGTCAGCCCGCCGAGCAGCCGGAGGGTGAGCGCGATCCGCGCCTCCGCCGACAGGACCGGGTGGCAGGCGGTGAAGATCAGCCGCAGCAGGTCGTCGTCGATGTCGTCCGGCTCGGCCGGCTCCGGGGGCGCCACGTCCTCCGCCGACCGCCCCACCTCGGCGAGTTTGCGGGCGTAGACCTCCCGGCGGCGGACCAGGTCGATCGCCCGGTGCTTGGCGGTGGCCGTCAGCCAGGCGCCCGGATTGTCCGGGACGCCCTCCTGCGGCCACCGCTCCAGCGCGGCCACCAGCGCGTCCTGCGCCAGCTCCTCGGCGATGCCCACGTCCCGGACGATCCGGGCTACCCCGGCGATGATCCGCGCGGACTCGATCCGGAACACCGTCTCGACGGCCGCCGCCGCGGTCCTGGCTGGCGCAGCGCCGTCCGGCGTAGTGTCCTCCGTCGCAGTGCCGTTCGTCGCAGTGCCGTTTCTCGCAGCCCTCTCCGTCACGGCGACCCATCAGAGCAGCCGACGGCGGGGGAGGCAAACGCACTCACCGTTACGGCTGAGGCATTTCCTCGATCTGCCGGACCTCCGCCTCGACGCTCCACCCCGCCGGGTGGGTCTGCAGGAAGCGCCGGGTCCACTCCAGGGCTTCGGCCTGGTCCTTGCACTGCAGGATGGCGTAACCGCCGACGACCTCCTTGGTCTCGGTGAACGGCCCGTCGGTGTAGCCGACCTTCCCGTCGTTCCAGGTCACCCGGGTGCCCTGGGAGGTCGGGGTCAGCCCGGCGGTCTCCAGCATCACCCCGGCCTTGGTGATCTCCTCGAATAGGGCCCCCATCCGCTGCTCGAAGCTCGGGTCCGGCTCCCAGTCGGCGCGGGCCTGCTCGTCGATCCGGATCAGTGTCATGAAGCGCGGCATGGTGACTCCTCGGTCGGTCGGGCGGGGCCTCTCCCCGCCTCTCACCCCTGCGTCGAACGGGCCGGCGCCGGATCGACACTCGCCACGAAAAATTTTCCGCAGGTTCCGCGCCCGAGGTCGGCAGCAGCGCAGATTCGATCGGAACAGGGGATCAGTCATCGCAATTGCGATGAATATCCGTCTTCAGCCTGGCAGCTGCGAATGTCCGATCGGTCCCTCGGGTAGTCCTCCTCCCGGGCCGCGGCGCAGCGGCCCGGGAAGAGGGAGCACCATGACCCCGGCGAGACCCACCATCCGGCTGCACGGCCACCTCGAGCGGCCCGCCGAGCTGACCGTCGACCAACTGCGCGACCTCCCCGCCCACCGGGTCGAGGTCAGCTTCGACTGCCGGACCGAGGGCGAGCAGCGGCACGGCTACGAGGGCCCGGCACTGCTGGACGTACTGCGCGAGGCCCGGCCCCGGATCGACTTCTCCGGCCGCAAGCAGCGGCTGCGCTTCCTGCTCTCCGTGGTCGGCGCCGACGGCCACCGGGCGGTGGTCTCCTGGGCCGAGATCGACCCGGACTTCGGCGGCCGGCGGATCCTGCTGGCCACCAGCATGAACGGCGCGCCGCTGGACGCCGTCGGCCCGCAGCTGGTCGTCCCGGACGACCACTGCGGTGCCCGCTACGTCAGTGCCGTCACCACCGTCTGGCTCGGCCCCCTCGGCCCCCTCGGCGACCCGGCGCACCCCACCGCGTAACGCGCCGCAGTGCACGTCGCACCCCGGAACTGCTCCGGCGCGATGCGGTACGGCCCGGCCTTGCCCGCGTAGTGGGCGAGCAGGTGCCGCAGCATCGGCAGCCGCCCGTCGTCCGGGGGGCCTGCGCCAGGGCGGCCGCGACGTTCCGCACGCCGTACGCGGGCGCGTCGAAATCGGCCTGTGTCCAGCTCCGGGCCCAGTTCTTTCGGATCATGACCACGGCGGCGTAGCCGAGGATGCCCGACAGGCCGAGGACGAGGTGGGCCACGGCGCAGCATCATCCCTGGTCGCGAGGGTCCGGGCAATGCGGTAAAAGCACTCGCCGGAGCCGGGTTTCCGTGCCAACATGCCCCATATGGGGACGATTCTGCACGGCGCCCTGGTCACGCTGCGACCGGCCACCACCGACGACATCCCGGCCCTGGCGGCCATCCGCGGCACGCCGGAGGTGTTCGCCCGCTGGCGGGGCGGTGACGACCTGCCCGCCGAGGTCGCCAACGACCTGGAATCACCCGACACGGAGACGTTTGCGATCGACCTGGGCGGCCAGGTGGTCGGCGCCATCCAGTGGTACGCCAACAACGACGACGAGTACCGGCACGCCGGGATGGACCTCTACCTCGATCCGACGGTGCACGGCCTGGGTCTGGGGACGGACGCGGTGCGCACCATGGCCCGGTACCTGGTGCACGACCACCACTACCACCGGCTGGTGATCGACCCGGCCGCGGACAACCTCGCCGCGATCCGCTGCTACACCAAGGTCGGCTTCCGTACGGTCGGCACCATGCGCCAGTACGAGCGCGGTTCGGACGGCACCTGGCACGACAACCTGCTGATGGATCTGCTCGCGGACGAACTGCTCGACGGCTGACGGCGGTTCGCGCGGGCCCGGCGGGCGGCGCGTGGGCGGTGCAAGGGTGTACAGACATCTTGTCGCCTACTCGCCCGGACCTGTACAGACATCTCGCGGCCACATGATCGGCCGGAACTGATCTCCTGGCGTTCTTCCCGACGTACCGGTCGGTAGCTAGCGTTCGTCCGCCAGTCCCCGACCGCCGGCCACCCCGGCGCCGGGCCCCGCAGGGTAGACGAATCCCCAGGAGAACGCCCATGCTCTCGCGTCGCACGGCCACCGCCCTCACCTCGGCGGCCGCCGCCGCACTGCTGGTCGGCGGTACCGCCCCGGCCGCCACCGCCGGCACCCCGGCGAGCCCCACCACGCTGTCCGTCTTCGCCTTCAACGTCGACCTCGGCACCGCCGTCGTCGACAGCACCCAGAACGAGCAGGCCGCCCGCCGCACCCCGGTGATCGAGCAGATCGTCCGTCAGCACAACGCCGATGTCGTCATCCTGGACGAGCAGTTCAACAACAGCTCGACCGCCGACATCAACGCCAAGCTCGCCGACCTCTACCCGTACCGCACCCCGGTGGTCGGCGGCACCTGCTCCGGCGGCTGGACGGGCATCAGCGGCAACTGCTCCAACTCGTGGTTCGTCATCAACGGCGGCACGATGATCCTCTCCAAGTACCCGATCGCCGCCCAGTACGCCCACGTCTTCGCCAACTCGACGTACGGCACCTGGGACTACCACGCCAACAAGGGCGCGGCGCTGGTCAAGGTGACCAAGAACGGCAGCGCCGCCTGGGTGGTCGGCACCCACCTCCAGGCCGACGAGTCGGACGTCTCCACCGACACCACCCAGTCCACCCGGCTCGGCCAGCTCTCCGAGATCCGCGCCTGGGTGGACGGGATCGTCGGCAGCGGCGCGCCGGTGCTGATCGGCGGCGACCTCAACGTCGAGTACGTCCACGGCCGGGGCCGCGGCGACTACACCAACGCCCAGAACGCGGTGAACGGCGTGCTCGGCACCCCGGCCACCGACCCGGGCCAGAACCTGACCACCATGGACTGCTCGGTTTCCGCCTGGTGCCAGTACATGTCCGGCGTCGAGACCTTCCCCAAGGACTACCGGGACGACCTCGACTACATCGGCTACCTCAACGCCCCGGACCGCCCGGTGCCGACCGGGATGTCGACCGTGAAGGTCGACTTCGACCCGCAGGCGGGCTGGGCGCCGGGGCAGCTCGACACCAACGCGCCCAGCGACCACTACCCGGTCGAGGCCACCTTCCAGCTGAACTGACGCCCGGCGGCCGAACCGACGCCCGGCGGCCGAACCGACGCGCGGTGCTGAACCGACGCCCGGCGAGGTCGAGCAGCGGTCAGTCCAGGGCTGCCCGGTCCGGTGCCGGGCAGCCGCAGGAGCGCCGCACCACCAGTCGGGCCGGGAAGGTCCGGGCGCCGGTGGCGCGGCGCTCGGACCCGCCGAGGACGAGCTCCAGCGCGGCGCGGGCCATCTCGTCCTGCGCGGTGGTGACGGTGGTCAGCGCGGGCCCGGCGATCACCGCCTCGGCGATGTCGTCGAAGCCGGCCACCGCGAGGTCCTCCGGCACCCGGATCCCCAGGTCGTCGGCGGCCCGCAGCAGGCCGATCGCCTGGTCGTCCGTCGCGCAGAACACGGCGGACGGCCGGTCGGGGCGGGCCAGCAGGGCGAGCGCCTCGGCGTGTGCCCGGACGCGGTCGAACGGCGCCGGGGTGAGCCGCCCCTCGGTGGGCAGCCCGGCGTCCTCCAGGGCGGCGACCCAGCCGGCCGTCCGCCCGGTGACCGGGTCGTGCGGGCTGAGCGCGCGGGTGCCGCCGAAGCAGTGCACCTCGGCGTGCCCGTGCCCGAGCAGGTGGCGGACCACCTCGCGGGCACCGCCCTCGTCGTCCGCGACCACGGCGACGCCGTCGGCGCTCTCCGCACGGTGGTGCAGCAGCACGACCGGGGTGCCGTCGGCCACGTCGAAGCCGGTCAGCCCGGGGGTGGCCGGGTCCTGGGTGACCAGGATCAGGCCGTCCACCTGCATCCCGAGGAAGGCCCGGATGTAGTGCGCCTCCCGCTCGTCGGCGTAGTCGGAGTTGCCGATCAGCAGCAGCCGGCCGTGCTCGGCGGCGGCCTGTTCGACGGCGTGCGCGAGCCCGGCGAAGAACGGCTGCCGGGCGTCCGGCACGACCATCCCGAGCAGGTTGGTCCGCCGCCGCGCCATCGCCTGGGCGACCCGGTTGGGCCGGTAGCCGAGCTCCTCGACCGCCGCGAGCACCCGCGCCCGGGTCGCCGGCGCCACCGGCCGCGGCCCGTCGTTGATCACATAACTCACGACCGCCGTGGACGTCCCCGCCGCCCGCGCCACATCGTCCCGTGTCACCCTTGCCATGACCGTTGAGCCTACACACCGCGTCCGACCAGCCGGTTTCCCGTGGGTCCGGCGGTCCCCGATCGGCTTGCCGAAGTCGGCCCGGCCGTCACTGGCCCGGCCCTGATCACCCCCGGCCCTGATCACCCCCGGCCCTGAGCAGCCCCGGTCCTGAGCAGCCCCGGCCCTGAGCAGCCCCGGTCCTGAGCGCACCCGGGCTCAGTCGGCGTCCGGGACGAGCACCGTCAGCGAGGTCTCCTGCAGCAGGAAGCCCAGCGACTCGTAGAGGCGGCGGGCCGGGTTGCCCTCGGTCACCGCCAGGTGCAGGTCGGCGATCCCGCGCGCGGCGGCGTCCGCGACCGCCCGGCGCAGCAGGTCGGCGCCGAGGCCCCGGTAGCCGCGCTGCGGGTGGCGGAAGACCTCGGCGACCCACGGCCGGCCGTCGCGGTCGGTCAGGATCACCGCAGCGACCACGCGGTCCTCGGCGTCCACGGCGAGCAGGCTGGACGACAGGACGGGGCCGATGGCCTTCCCGGCGAGCAGCAGTCCGAGCCGGTCGGAGAGCGCCTGGGCGTCGTCGCCCGGGAAGCGGTCGACGTGACCGGGCCCGAAGGCGGCCCGCCAGGCCTCGAACAGCTCCTCGGGCGCCCGGTCGCAGGGCACCGCCCGCAGGCCGTCGCGCAGTCCCCCGCGCAGGCCGTCGGGCAGCGGCGCCCCGGCCCAGTCGGCGGGCGGGGGGTCGGCGCGCAGGTCCCGGCGGAAGGTGTGGGCGTGCCGCAGGACCGTCGCGCCGTCCGCCGCCAGGCGCTGCCCGAGTTCGGGGCTGCCGGAGACCACCCACCCGGGCAGCTCGGCCCGGATGAACCCGGCCGCGTCCACCGACTCGTCCAGCACCTGCAGCAGGTCGGCCCAGGGCAGGCCCTCCCGCTCGCCCGGCTGGTAGCGCAGTACCGGATTGCCGTCGCCGTCGTGCCTGACCACCCAGTCGGCCTCAGCCATGGCCCACCCCTTTTCGCGAGTTCGCCGGAGATCGTTCGTCGGCGGCTCATGCTGGCCAGAACCGGGCGCTCGGGGCAACCGGTTTTCCGGCAGCGGGCGTCGGGACAGCGGGCTTCGGACAGCGGACTTGGGGGCGGCAGGCCGTCGGGAAGCGCGGCGGCCGGCGCCGGGCTCAGGCCACCACCGCGGCGCGGACGCAGAGCACGTCCGGCAGGTGGGAGATCAGCAGCGACCAGTTCTCGCCCTCGTCCCGGCTGCCGTACACGTCGCCGGTCCGGTTGCCGAAGTAGATCCCGGCCGGGTCGGCGTCGTCGGTGCGCAGGGCATCGCGCAGCACGATGCCGTAGTGGTCCTCGCCGGGCAGGCCGTCGGCGAGCTGCTGCCAGCTGGTGCCGCCGTCGGTGGTGCGGAAGACCCGGCAGCGGCGGCCGGGCGGGATGCGGTCGTCGGAGCCGCCGAGCGGGAAGAGGTAGGCGGTGTCGCCCCGGCGGGGGTGGGCGGCGACGGCGAAGCCGAACTCGGCGGGCAGCCCGTCGACGATCGAGCGCCAGCTGGCGCCCCAGTCGTCGCTGCGGTAGACGCCGCCGTGGTTCTGCAGGTAGAGCCGGTCGGGGTTGACCGGGTCCGGGGCGATCTTGTGCACGCACTGGCCGAACTCGGGGTACTGGCTCTCCTGCGGGAGGAACTCGGCGCGCAGCCCGGTGTTGGAGGGCTCCCAGCTGTCGCCGCCGTCCTTGCTGCGGTAGACGCCGCCGCTGGAGACGGCGACCAGCAGCCGTTGCGGGTCGCTCGAGTCGGTGAGGATGGTGTGCAGGCCCTGGCCGCCGTAGCCGGCGCCCCACTGCGGCCGCTGGGGGTGTTCCCAGAGCGACTCCACCAGGGCGAACGTCTCGCCGCCGTCGGTGGAGCGGAACAGCGCGGCGGGCTCGGTGCCCGCGTAGACGACGCCGGGGGCCTCGCCGCCGGCGGGCTGCAGCTGCCAGACCCGGGTGAGCGAGGCGCCGGTGGACTCGGGGAAGCGGATGGCCGGCTGCGGCGGCTCGTACCAGTGCGCGCCGAGGTCGTCGGAGCGCCAGACCGAGGGCCCCCAGTGGCTGCTGTCGGCGCCGACCAGGATTCTGGTGCGGCCCTCGCGGCGGTCGACGGAGACGGAGTAGATCGCGTTCATCGGGAAGTGCGGCCCGCTGAACTCCCACGTCAGCCGGTCGCGGCTGCGGCCGAGAAAGAGGCCCTTCTCGGTTCCGACGGCCAACAGCACTTCGGTCATGCCTCACACCACCCTGGTCACGAGCGCGGCCCCCCGGGACGGCCCCCGACTGCCAGTGTCCCGCCGTCCACCGGTGGTCACATCTCGCCGCGCCGTTCACCCGGGAGGCCGTCCTTGACCCGGAAGGCCGTTCGCCCGGCCGGGGGCCGCACTTGCGCCCAGGGGCCCTACCCCCGGCAGCCCTCCAGCAGCCGCAGCCAGACCTCGCTGATCGTCGGGTACGCGGGCACCGCGTGCCAGAGCCGGTCGATGGGCACCTCGCCGACCACCGCGACGGTCGCCGAGTGCAGCAGTTCGGCCACGCCGGGGCCGACCAGGGAGGCGCCGACGAGCACCTGGCGGTCCAGGTCGAAGACCACCCGGGCCCGGCCGCGGTAGTCGTCGCCGTACAGCGAGGCCCCGGCGACGGCGCCGAGGTCGTGGTCGACGGTCTTGACCCGCAGCCCGGCCTCCTCGGCGGCGGCCAGGGTCAGGCCGACGGCAGCGACTTCCGGTTGCGTGAACACGACCTGCGGCGCGCCCGCGAGGTCGGCGGACGCGGCGTGCGCGCCCCAGCGCGCGGTGTCGAGCGGGCGCCCCTGGGCGCGGGCGGCGATCGCCGCGCCCGCGATCCGGGCCTGGTACTTGCCCTGGTGGGTGAGCAGCGCCCGGTGGTTGACGTCCCCGGCGGCGTACAGCCACTCGCCGTCCACGCCGAGCACCGTGCAGCTGTCGTCCACCTCCAGCCAGTCGCCCGGCTTCAGCCCGACCTGCTCCAGCCCGATGTCGGCGGTGCGCGGGGCCCGGCCGGTCGCGTACAGCACCTCGTCGGCGGTCAGCTCCGCGCCGTCCTCCGCGCCGTCCTCCGCGCCGCTCCTGAGCGTCAGGGTCACCGGCCCGGAGCCGTCCGCCCGCTGCACCCCGGTGACCTCGGTGCCGAAACGGACGTCCACCCCGGCCTTGCGCAGGCCCTCGGCGACCAGCTCGCCCGCGAACGGCTCCATCCGCGGCAGCAGCCCCTCGCCGCGCACCAGCAGCACCACCTCGGCGCCGAGCGCCCGCCAGGCGGCGGCCATCTCCACCCCGACCACCCCGCCGCCGACCACCGCCAGCCGCCCGGGCACGGCCGGCGAGCCGGTGGCCTCCCGGTTGGTCCACGGGAGGGCCTCGGTCAGCCCCGGCACGTGCCCGGGCAGCACCGGACGGCTGCCGGTGGACACCACGACGGCGTGCCGGGCGGTGAGCACCCGCTCGCTGCCGTCCTCGGCCTCCACCGTCACCGTCCGCTCGCCGGCCAGCCGGCCGTGGCCGCGGACCAGGTCGATGCCGGTGTCCCGCAGCCACCGCACCTGGCCGTCGTCGCTCCAGTGCGAGGCGAAGGAGTCCCGCCGGGCCAGCACCGCGGCCGGGTCCAGCCGTCCGTCGCCGACCGCCTCCCGGGAGCCGGCCACCGCGCGGGCGTCGGCCAGCGCGGCCGACGGGCGCAGCAGCGCCTTGCTCGGCATGCAGGCCCAGTACGAGCACTCGCCGCCGACCAGCTCGGCCTCCACGATCACCGTGCGCAGCCCGGCGGCGACCGTCCGGTCCGCCACGTTCTCGCCGGTCGGGCCGGCCCCCAGGACGATGACGTCGTACTCCTCGGCGGTGCTGGTCATGCCCGGTCCTCCGTGGTCTCGATGGCCACCCCGGCCCGCAGGGCGAGGGTGACGGGCGTGCGTTCGCAGATGTCGAGCAGTCGGGCGCGCTGGGCCCCGTCCAGGTCGCCGGTCAGGGCGACCCGGCGGGAGATCCGGCCCCGGCTGCCGTCCGTTTCGTACCCGAGCCTCACCCGGACCGCCTGCAGCGGCCACTTCTTGCGGTCGGCGTACATCCGCAGGGTGATCGCGGTGCAGGAGCCGAGGGAGGCGAGCAGCAGCGCGAACGGTTCCGGCCCGCTGTCCGAGCCGCCGCGTCGCACCGGCTCGTCCGAGGTCAGCGCGTGGGTGCCGGCCTTGACGTCCACGTGGTACGGCGGGTCGGCGGCGCTCCCGGTGACCAGCGCGGTGGTGACCCGTCCGAACTCGGGCCCGGCGGCAGGCGGTTCGGTACGGCCGGTCTGCTCGCTCATGAGTCTCGCTCTCCGCTCGGGTACGGCGTTGGGCCCATCCTGCCGGGTCGGGCGTGCCTTGGCGACGGTCGGACACGCGCAGGACGCGCAGGGGACACGCCCGTGCACGCGGGGGACAGGCCTGCGCACGCGGGGGTACCCAAGGCACACGGGGGCACCCAGGACACGCGGGGACAGGCCCGGGCATGGCGGACAGGCCGGGGGCTCAGATCGCGGCGAGCTCCGCGAGCACCGCCGCCGTGTCGGCCGGACGGGAGAACATCGGCCAGTGCCCGGTGGGCAGTTCGCGCAGTTCCCAGTTCGGCGCGGCCATCCCGGCGAAGTACGGGTGGCCCGCCGCGATCAGCTCGCGGACCTGGGAGAGCGGGAAGGAACAGGACACCAGCGCGTGCGGCAGGGCGGCCCCGGCGCCGGTCAGCCGGAGTTCGTCCCGGTACACCCCGGCCGGGTGCGGGGTGGCGAGGGAGCGGACCCGCGCCAGGGTGGCCTCGTCCAGGCCCCCCAGGCCGGCGCCGTGGGTGTCCAGGTACTCCCAGGACGGCATCGGGAACCGGCCGTCGACCACCGAGGCCTCGGCCATCTTCCGGTAGTCGGGCTGCCAGAGGTCGTGGAGCGCGGAGCCGTCGACCAGCGGGACGCTGTCCAGGTAGACCACCCGGCGGATCCGCTCCGGCATCCGGTCCGCGAGCCCGCCCACCGGGGCGCAGGCGCCGCTGTGGGCGACCAGCACGACGTCCCACAGGTCCTCGCGGACCAGCAGGTCGGCCAGGTCGGCGATGTGCTCCTCCAAGCCGAACTCGCCGGACTCGCCCGCCCGTTCGGCCACCCCGGGCAGGCTCACCGGGTGGACGCGGTGCCCGGCGGCGCGCAGCGGCGCGGCCACCTCGTCCCAGGCCCAGGCACCGAGCCAGAACCCGGGGACCAGTACGAACGTGCTCATGGCGGATCACTCCTTCGTCGGCGGGGCCTCCGCGGAGGCCGCTGTCACCGACGACTCTAGGAGCGGATCCCGATCGGCACCCGCGGCCGTGGTCCCGGAAGCGGGGAGCGGGCACGGCGGGGGCCCGGGGGGACGACGCTCCCCGGGCCCCCGCCGACCGCTCGCGGCTCAGGCCTGGCCGCCGGCCGCCTGCTCTTCGGCGACCTTGCGCTTCACCTCGGCCATGTCCAGGTTGCGGGCCTGGCCGATCAGGTCCTCGAACACCGCCTCCGGCAGCGCGCCGGCCTGCGAGAAGACGAGCACGCCCTCACGGATGATCGCCAGTGTCGGGATCGACTGGATGCCGAACGCGGAGGCGAGCTCCTGCTGCGCCTCGGTGTCCACCTTGGCGAAGACCAGGTCGGAGTGGCGCTCGGCCGCCTTCTCGTACACCGGGGCGAACTGGCGGCAGGGACCGCACCACCCGGCCCAGAAGTCGATGAAGACGAAGTCCTTGCCCTCCGGGCCGGGGACGATGTCGTCGAAGTTCTCCTTGGTCAGCTCGACCGTGCTGCTCATCTCGCGATTCCTTCCCTTCCGGAGGCTGCGGTACAGGCCATGTGCCCGCGACAACGGTGCTGCTCGGCACCGTATTCCGGGGGTGTCCGGCATTCCGTGGCCGGCCTGCGGCCATCCGGCGCACGGCATTGAGCAACCGGCCGCCACCGCCCGTACAGAAGGGTGTCCAGTCCGTTCAGACCGCGGGAGGCACCCCATGCGCAGCACACCCCGCACCCGCCGGGCCGCCGTGCTGGCCGCCTCCGGCATCGCGGTGGCCGCCCTGATCGCCGGCTGCGGGTCGTCCGGAGGCAGCAAGTCCAGTACGCCGAGCATGTCGGGCAGCCCGACCGCCCCGGCGAGCGCGACCCTGCAGACCGCCACCGACCCCAAGCTGGGCACGATCGTCACCGACAGCGCCGGCTTCACGCTCTACCGCTTCGACCAGGACGAGAGCAACCCGCCGGAGTCCTACTGCAACGGCAGCTGTGCCACGACCTGGCCGCCCGAGCACGTCAACGGCGACGTCACGGTCAAGGGCATCGACAGCAAGCTGGTCGGCACGGTCACCCGCTCCGACGGCACCAAGCAGGTCACCGTCAACGGCTGGCCGGTCTACCGCTACTCGCCGGACGCCAAGCCCGGCGACACCAAGGGCCAGGGCGTGGGCGGCACCTGGTTCGCGGTGACCCCGAGCGGTGGCAAGGCGGGCACCGGCACGAACTCCAACCCGATGCCCAGCACCCCGGGCTACTGACCGATGTCGACCGCCCTCGACCAGGAGGCCCGGGTGCGCAACGATGAAGTGGTGACCGAGGAGCACCCCGTCGACGGCACGGCCGGCCACGGCACGAGGGCGTCCGACGAGGAGTTGATGCGCGCCCTGTACCACGAGCACGCCGGTCCGCTCTTCGGCTTCGTGCTCCACCTGGTCGCCGGCGACCGGCAGCGGGCCGAGGACGTCGTCCAGGAGACGCTGGTCCGCGCCTGGCGCAACATCCACCGCCTCGACCCGGCGGCGGGGTCGCTGCGGCCCTGGCTGGTCACGGTCGCCCGGCGGATCGTGATCGACGAGCACCGCAGCGCCCGGGCCAGGCCCCGCGAGGTGGACGCGTCGGCCCTGGAGCTGCTGCCCGCCGAGGACGAGCTCGACCGGGCACTGCGGATGATGACCGTCGCGGACGCGCTCGGCGACCTCTCGCCGGCGCACCGCGAGATCATCGTCGAGACCTATCTGAAGGGCCGCACGGCCAACGAGGCGGCCGCCGAACTCGACATCCCGGCCGGGACCGTACGGTCGCGGGTGTTCTACGCACTGCGCTCGCTCAGGCTCGCGCTGGAGGAACGGGGAGTGACATCGTGACCAAGCGCCCCGGCCCCGAGCCCGGCCGCCCGGAGCACATTCCGGGCGGGCCGGACGGCGTGCCCGGCGGCCCGGAGCACACCGATGCCGGCGCCTACGTCCTCGGCCTGCTGGAGCCCGCCGAGCGCGCCGCCTTCGAACGGCACCTGGCCGACTGCCCGCAGTGCGCCGAGCAGGTGTCCGAACTCGGCTTCGTTGAACCACTGTTGGCCGAGTACGCGGCCTCCGCGACGGCCGCCGGGCTGGACCCGGCCGGCCCCGCCCCGCACCCGGACCCGCGGCTCCTGGACCGGCTGGTCGCCGAGGTCGGCACCGTCCGGCGGCGGGGCCGGGTGCGGCGACTCGTCCTGGCCCTGGCCGCGACCGCGATGGTGGCGGCGGGCCCCGCCGTCACGGCCGCGGTGCTCACCGCCGACAGCACCCCCGCCGTGGTCGCCGTGGCCGAGCAGTTCAGCGCCACCGACCAGGCCACCGGCGCGCACGCCACCGTCGGCGTGGACGGCGCCACCTGGGGCAGTCGGGTCAGCATGCAACTCTCCGGTGTCCAGGGCCCGTTGACCTGCAGTCTGGTCGCCGTCTCGCACAGCGGCGGACAGCAGACGGTGAACACCTGGACCGTCCCGGCGAGCGGCTACGGGGACCACGGCGGCGTGCTGCGCACCACCGGCGGCGCGGCCCTCCAGCCGGGCGACATCGACCACTTCGAGGTGCGGGTCCAGACCACCGGCGCCCTCCTGGTCGCCGTCCCCGCCCACCAGGCCTGATCCGCACCCCGCCCACGAGGGCCCGACCTGCCCCGCCTCCCCGACCCGCCCCGCCTACGCGGCCCGACTCAGTACGGCCCGTGCACGTAGTGGTACGCGGCCAGCCGCTCGATCCGGGCCGTCCCCCGGACCCCGGGCCAGTGCGGATTCGGCTCGCCGGTGCCGGACATGTGCTCCCGCCGCCACGTGCGGCTCCAGCCGACCCGGAGCGTCGGCTCGAAGCTGTGCCAACGCCCGCACGGGCAGGGCGTCAGCACCCGCGCGCAGGAGCGGCACAGCTCGGCGTGGCCGTCGCAGCTCGGCAGTGACACCGGCGGGCCCTCCTCCCCGCAGGCCGGGCAGCCGGGCAGCTCGGCGCCGTCCAGCAGCGCGTTCTGCCGCCGGACGTAGTCGGGCAGGCTCAACGGCGGGTGCAGGAAGGGGTCGTGGTGCCACGCCGTGTCCGGCGAGCCCCACCGGTAGCGGTACCGGTCCCACCACGGCGTCACCGGCGGCTCCCGCAGTCCGGCCCGCTTCTGCGCCCGGCGCTGCGCCCGGTACTCCTCGGCCCGGGCCCGCCACAGCTCCCGCGCCTCGTGGAGCTCCTCCACTGCGCGGAGCAGCGAGTCCGGGTCCGTCTCCAGGTACCGGGGCATCCGGGCACTGACGGTGAGGTGGTGGTACGTCGCCCGCAGGCCGTAGGGGGCGAAGCAGGTCAGGCAGGTCCGCAGCGCGCTGTGCCGCCGGTACAGCGGGAGGGAGGTGTCGTGCACCCGGGCGCGGTGGGTGTGGAAGCTGGTCATGCCGGTGGCTCCAGGTCCAGTGCCCGGGCGAGGGCGGCGGTGACGGCGGCGGCGTGGTCGGGCAGCTGCCGCTCGGCCCAACCCGTCGCCAGGGCCAGGAAGTCGCGCAGGTCCTGTTCGGCGCCGGCGAGCAGCCGGCGCAACTCGTCCAGCGGCAGCTCGATGACCGGGCTGTTCGCGTCCTCGGCGTCCTGGGTGAGCCGGACGACCCGGCCGACGCACTCGGCCCGGGCGTCCGGGTCGTGGCCGAACCAGGCCGTGCCCGTGCCGTCGGCCACGGTCAGCCACTGGCGCCACTCCTCCAGGCCGGTGCAGCAGCCCGGTTGGAAGACGGCGCCGGTGGCGGGGTCGGTCACCCGGAACCCGCCGGGGGCGAAGAGGTCCGGCATGGTGAGCAGCCCGTGCAGGAAGGCGCCCAGCGGATCCTCCGGGCGCGGACCGCGCTCGTCGTCCTCGTCGGGGTCGACGTCGTTGCAGTCGGTGAGCCGCCACACCGCCGTGCCCACCTCGGCCGGCGTCAACTCCCCGTTCAGCACCAGGTATCCCCAGGGCTGGTGTTCGCCCGTGGGCCAGAGCGCGAAGTCGTCGGGGGCGAAGATCTCCAGGACCGGCTGCATCGACATCATCCGGCGATCATGCCGGATGGCGGCTGCGCCGGGCACGGCATTTACGCCGCGTCCGCCGCGATCCCGGCCAGCACCCGCCCGCAGCGCCGGGCGAAGGCGCGGTGGGCGAGCGGGAGCAGCGGGCCGGCCAGCCGGGCGTGCCGGGCGACGGGTCGGCTGAAGGCGGTGACGGTGAACCAGACTGCCTGGTCCGGCCCATCTCGACCAGGAAGGTCTCCTCGCCGCGGGCCGGATGGCCGTGCCGCGTCCCGGGGGTGAAGCCGTAGCGGTCCGGGCCGTCGACGGCGGTCAGGACCCGGTTCGGGGCGCCGGCCCGCTGCGGGCCGACGCCGATCGCGCAGTGGACGGCGACGCCGGGGGCCGCCTGGTCCGCCTCGGTGTCGATCCGTACGCCCGCCAGCCGGTGCATCCGCCAGCCGAGCAGGGCGGCTCCGGCGACCCCGAGTACGGCGTGGCCGCGGCCGATCAGCGCCCGGTGCCGCAGGTGGTGGTAGCCGTCGGGCAGTGCGCCGGTGGCGCTGGCGCCCTGTTCGGGGTAGCTGCAGTCGTTCACCGGTGGGCCTCCGGGGTGTTGAGCCGGCGCCAGGCTAGGAGGGCGCAGAGGGCGAAGCCGAGCGCGTTGCCGACGCCGTGGGTGGCGGCCATCCAGGTCAGGGTGGGGTGGGGGAGTCCGGCGGCCCGGCCGAGGGCCCACCAGAGGGCGAGCACCATGGTGAGCGCGAGGACGGCCGAGGAGAGGGCGAACAGTCGGGCGGTGGCGGCGTCGCCGCCGCGGGGGCGCAGCTCGCGCCAGGTGACCAGGCCGACCAGCCACATGCCTGTGGTCAGCACGAGGGCCCCGGCGAACTGCCACCAGTCGCCGAGGAAGTACCCGGCCAGCACCAGCAGGGTGCCCGCCGGGACGCTGAGCGCCGCGCAGCGGGCCGCGGTGGAGGTCGCGGCGGAGGTCGCGGTGGAGCCGAGGCCTGCGGCCGGGGCGGCGGCGCGGCAGACCAGCCCGGCGACCAGGGCGGCGGTGAAGCCGGCGTAGTGGAAGTGCGGGACGGTGAGCGCCAGGACGTGCGGCTCGAAGCCGAACAGCGGGTAGCCGGAGCGTTCGGCGACCAGGGCGACCCCGGCCACCGAGGGCGAGGCGAGCGCGGTGAGCACGGCGATCTCGGCGGGCACCAGTGAGCGGGTGCGGGCCAGCCGCAGCGGCGCGTGCAGGGCGATGACCAGGGTGCCCAGGGCGTAGACGCCGGCGGGCCCGGCGGCGAGGCCGCCGCGCGGCAGCCAGAGCGAGAGCGCGCCGGGTACGGCGGCGAGTGGCCAGAAGCGGCGGACCCGGGCGAGCCCGGGTTCGTCGATCAGGGCGAGGCCGAGCGGGACGACGGCGCCCATGCCGAGCAGGACCAGCAGGTCCACCAGTTCGGTGGTGCCCTTGCCCATGGCGGACACACCCCCCTTGAACGCGTTCAAATGAGCTTCGCGGCCGACTCTACGCCGCTGACTTGAACGCGTTCAACCTGCCCCCGACGGAGGCCCGGTCCCGGCTGCCTGGTGTTCACGGTGGGTGCGGCGCACTCTGGAGGAGTAACCGATGGAGGTGATCCGCCATGCAGACTCTGGTCGGTTGGCACATCGACATGGAGTTCCGTGAGGACGGTCCGCGCACCAGCGCCGCCGCCCTGCTCCGGCTCGGCGACGGGACCGAACTGCGCGCCCACGGCTACAGCAGCCGCCACCCCTCCGACCCGGACCAGCTACGGGTCGGCGAAGAGGTCGCGGGCGCCCGCGCGCTCAACGACCTCGCCTCCCAACTGCTCACCAAGGCCCACGGTGAGATCCAGGAGGTCAGCCCGATCCCGACCCACCCGCTGACGTGAGTGCCCCGCACCCGGACGGCGGCGGCACCGGACCGGCGCCGTCCCGTCCACGGATCCCGCTGATCTGCCCGCGCTGCGGACACGAGCAGCAGGTCGTGCCCGGCGGTCCGGACCGGGCGATCAAGGTCGTCCACGTCGGGACCGGCCGCGAGGCCTGCGAGCCCGGGGACCTGGCGCGGGCGCCGGACGACGACACCTGAGCCGCCGGGGCCCGGGCTGTCGAGCCCCGAGCCGCAGGCCCCCGGGCGAACCCGACGCCGACGCCGACAACGCCGTGCGCCGGAAACGCCGTGCGCCGGGACCCTGTCCCCGGGTCCCGGCGCTCGGCGGGCTCTGCTGCCCTGGCGGCGGTCTCAGTTGACGCAGTACGTGCCCGGCGGCCGCCACTCCGGCCCGACCAGCCGCTGCTCCAGCGTGTTCGGGGTGATCCGGATCCCGACCGTCCCGTCCAGCCCGACCCGGAACCGGCTGCGGGCCAGCACGATCAGGGCCGTCAGGCCGTACTTGTTGATCAGCGAGGTGCGGTAGCGCGCGGTCGCGTCGGCGTCGCAGAGCCGGGCGCGGGCCGGGACGCTGCGGCCGGTCGGGCGCCCGTGGGCGTCGCAGGGGCCGATCAGCACCCGGGGGTGGCGGCGGATCCGTTCGGCCTCGCCCGAGTGGGCGGGGGTCCAGACCCCGAGCGCCGTGCCGTCCGGCACCACCCAGAGCTGGGAGTCGATCCGGGTGCCGTCCTCGTCGAAGGTGGTGAGCAGGAGGTGTCTGCTGTCGGCGAGTCGGTCGGTGCGGTCGTGCACGATGTCCTCCCTCTGGCGTCGGGGGCGGGTCAGTGCCCGTGGCCCTCGGTGATCTCGCGGTACTCCTCGACGGTGGGCTTGGGAATCTGTGCGTGCTCGCCGTGGAATCCGCGGGACAGCCTCGCGCGGGTGCGGGTGAGCACCCCTGCCGGGTGGGCGACTCCATTCTCGTCCACCGGGGCGGGCAGTTCGAGGGGGCGCGGCTGCTCGTGTGCCGTGAGCCGGTGGAGTTCGGCGGGCGTGAGCCCGGCGTGCACCTCGGTGAACTCGCCGTGCGGCAGTCGCTTGATGACGCCGGTCTCGCGGCCGTGCAGCACCTTGTCGCGGTCCCGGCGCTGCAGCCCGAGGCACCAGCGCTTGGTGACGATGAAGACGATCACCGGGACGGCGAAGAAGCCGACGCGGGCGGCGTAGGTGATCGCGGTGAGGGACAGGTGCAGGTGGGTGGCGATGAGGTCGTTGCCGCCCGCCACGAGCGCCACCAGGTACAGGCTGATCCAGGCGGCGCCGAGTGCGGTGCGGACGGGCGCGTTGCGCGGCCGGTCGAGCAGGTGGTGCTCCCGCTTGTCGTCGGTGAGCCAGTTCTCCACGAACGGGTAGACCGCTATGGCGCCCAGGACCAGCGGGAACAGGGTGAACGGGATGAGCACCCCGAGGTTGAGGGTGTGGCCCCACAGGCCGACCTCCCAGCCCGGCATGATCCGGATCAGGCCCTCGGCGAAGCCCATGTACCAGTCCGGCTGGGCGTCGGTGGACACCTGGTCGGGACGGTACGGTCCGTACGCCCAGATCGGGTTGACGGTCGCGATCGCCGCCAGCAGCGCGATGATGCCGAACACCAGGAAGAAGAACCCGCCGGCCTTGGCCAGGTAGACCGGCATCAGCGGCATGCCGACGACGTTCTTCTCGGTCCTGCCGGGGCCCGCCCACTGGGTGTGCTTGTGGTAGAAGACCAGGATCAGGTGTGCCACCAGGAGCCCGAGCATGATGCCGGGGATCAGCAGCACGTGGATCGTGAAGAACCGCGGCACGATGTCGTGGCCGGGGAACTCGCCCCCGAACAGGAACATCTGGACGTAGGTGCCGATCAGCGGGACGGCGAGGATCGCGCCCTCGATGAACCGGAGGCCGGTGCCGGAGAGCAGGTCGTCCGGCAGCGAGTAGCCGAAGAAGCCGTCCAGCATGCCGAGGAAGAGCAGCAGGAAGCCGAAGACCCAGTTGATCTCGCGCGGCTTGCGGAACGCGCCGGTGAAGAACACCCGCATCATGTGGACGAACATGGCCGCGACGAAGACGATCGCCGCCCAGTGGTGGATCTGCCGGATCAGCAGGCCGCCGCGCACCTCGAAGCTGATGTCCACGGTGGAGGCGTAGGCCTCCGACATCGCGATGCCCTTGAGCGGCACGTACGAGCCGGCGTAGACCACCTCGCCCATCGACGGCTTGAAGAACAGGGTCAGCCAGACGCCGGTCAGGATGATGATCAGGAAGGTGTAGAGGCAGATCTCGCCCAGCATGAAGGACCAGTGGTCCGGGAAGATCTTGCGGAGGTTCGCCCTGGCCAGGGTGTAGATCCCCAGCCGGCCGTCCGCCCAGTCGGCGGCCCGCTGCCCCCGCCCTGGGCTCTGATTCCGGGTCATGTCGCACGCACCTCGGTCCGAAGGAAACGGGGAGATGTCCCCGATTCGCACTGGGGTCCACCCTAAACGGGGGGTCATCCCCACTTCCAGTCGGGGTCGGGTGAGGTGAGCATCGGGCGGAGGCGGAGGCGGAGGCGGAGGCGGAGGCGGAAGCAGTGAAGCGGCGGAAACGGCGAGCGGCCCGCCCGGTGTCGTGAGACACCGGACGGGCCGCGTACGCACCCGAGTGAAACCCCTGGGCGTCAGTGCACCAGCACCGGCACCTCGTCGGCCTTCGCGGCGCCCGCACCGGCGCCCGCACCCGACGTCGCGTCGGGGCGACCGGCGTTGATGAAGGTGAAGGCGACGGCGGCGGCTGCCACCAGGATCCCGAAGGACACCCAGATCGCGGTCGAGAAGCCGTGCACCATGCCCTGGAACTGCAGCGCCTTGGCGGCCTCCGGGGAGGCGGCGGCCGCGGCGGTGGCGTGCGAGGCCAGCCAGCTGGTGGTCGCGCTGGCCGCGATGGTGTTCAGCAGCGCGGTGCCGATGGCGCCGCCGACCTGCTGCGAGGTGTTGACCATCGCGGAGGCCACGCCCGCGTCGCGCGGCTGGACGCCGTACGTGGCGAGGCTCATGGCCGGCATGAACGCGGTGCCCATGCCGAGGCCCATCAGGATCAGGCCGGGCAGGATCAGCGCCGGGTAGGACGTGTCCAGGCTGATGTGGGTCAGCAGGAACATGCCCGCCGAGGCGACCAGGAAGCCGGGCGCCATCAGGTAGCGGGCCGGGATCCGGGTCATCAGCCGGGCGCCGATCTGGGTCGAGCCGGTGATCATGCCCGCCACCATCGGCAGGAAGGCCACGCCGGTCAGCACCGGGCTGTAGCCGAGCACGATCTGCAGGTAGTAGGTCAGGAAGAGGAACAGACCGAACATGCCGATCACGGCCATGCCCAGCGACAGGTACACCCCGCCGCGGTTGCGGTTGAGCACCACGCGCAGCGGCAGCAGCGGGGCCTTGACCCTCAGCTCCACCATCACGAAGGCGAACAGCAGTACGGCGGCCGCGGCGAACAGGCCCAGGGTGCTGCCGGCGGTCCAGCCGCTGGTCTCGGCCCTGGTGAAGCCGTAGACCAGCGAGACCAGGCCGGTGGTCACCAGCAGCACGCCGGGGACGTCCAGCTTGCTGCGGTTGCGGCCCTCGGCGGGCTCGCGGATCACCAGCACCGCGCCGGCGGCGGCGGCGATGGCGAACGGGATGTTGACGAAGAAGGTCCAGCGCCAGTTCATGTACTCGGTCAGCAGGCCGCCGAGGATCAGACCGATGGCGCCACCGCCACCGGCGATCGCACCGTAGATGCCGAAGGCCTTGGCGCGCTCCTTCGCCTCGGTGAAGGTCACGGCAAGCAGCGACAGCGCGGCCGGCGCGAGCAGTGCGCCGAACACGCCCTGCAGGGCGCGGGCGCCGAGCAGCATCGCGGTGTTGACCGCGAAGCCGCCGAGCGCGGAGGCCAGCGCGAAGCCGCTCAGGCCGACGATGAAGGTCCGCTTGCGGCCCCAGAGGTCCGCGATCCGGCCGCCGAACAGCAGCAGGCCGCCGAAGGCCAGCGCGTAGGCGGTGATCACCCACTGGCGGTTGCCGTCGGTGATGCCCAGGTCCTTCTGGGCGGACGGAAGGGCGATGTTCACGATGGTCGCGTCGAGGACGACCATCAGCTGGGCGAGGCCGATGAATATCAGCGCTTTCCAGCGGCGGGGATCGGGCAGCGTCGCCGGTCGGGCGTCGGTTTGAGGCATGGGGGTACTCACTTCACGGTGCGTGGTGTGCGTGAACGGTCAACTGCCGTACGGGAACGGCTGGTTGCCGTACGGTGAAAGGTGCTCGAAGGCATGCCGGGGGCAGGCCGGGTCGGCGCCGCCCAGGAGCGCGGGTCGCCCGGTGCCGCCGGTCGGATCAGGTGTGCCGGTCGGATCAGGTGTGGTGCATCGGTCAGTTCTGGGTCAGGAAGTCCTCGAAGGTCGCGGCCCGGCCGGGCAGGACCGAACGGGCCGGCGCGCGCAGGCCGTCCAGGAACAGCTGCAGGTGCCGGTGGACGAACTCGTCCAGCAGCCGGCAGGAGGTGCCCGGCAGCGGTCGGGTCAGCTGGCTCATCGCGATGAACAGGTCACCGTGGTCGACGTCCGGCCGCAGCTCGCCTGCCGCCCGGGCGCGCTCCATCAGTCCGCTCACGGCGGACCGCAGGCGCTCCCGAATCTCGGTCAACTCCGGGTCGTGCGGGTCGACATGGCTGGTGAACAGCGCGCACAGACCGCCGACCTTCTCCGCGACGGTCGCGTGCGCGAACCGCTGTAGAGCGTCGAACGGGCCACCGCCGTCAGCGGCGTCCGCCTCCGCCGTCGCCGTCTCGGCGAGAGCCAGGATGCGGTTCTTGACCAGCAGTGCCACCTCGCGGATCAGTGCCATCCGATCCGGGAAGTTCCGGTAGAGCGTGGCATTGCCGACCCCCGCCCGCTTGGCGATCTCGTCCAGCGGCGCATCCGCACCGTGCTCGACGAACGCCTCCCGGGCCGCCAGCACGATCCGCTCCCGGTTCCGGCTCGCATCCGCACGCAACTTCGGCGTGCGGACACTCCCCGCGGGACGAACCGACTCGGCGGCTACGGTGGTCACGACGACTGCTCCTTCAGGATACCGGGGAAGTTCTCCCCGCTTCTGCCAACGTAGTCGGAAACGGGGAATCTGTCCCCGGAATTTCCGCCACCCATGTGACCTGCGTCACACTGCGGGGTCGCCGGCGTCGACGGCGGGGCTCAGATTGAGCTCCAGCCGCCCCAGTAGGCGGGCCAGCGCGGCCCGGTCGGCCTCGTCCAGCCCGGTCAGGGTGACCGCCTCCAGCTCCCGCCAGGACTGCGCGACCTGATCGCGCAGGGCGCAGGCCGCCGCCGTCGCCTCGACCACCACGGCTCGCCGGTCGGTCTCGCTGCGCCGGCGCCGGACGAACCCGGCCTGCTCCAGCCGCTGCACCATCCGCGTCACGGTGGAGGCGTCCGTGCCGAGCTCCTCGATCAGCGCGGCCTGCGGCAGCGCCCCGCGCTCCCAGAGCAGCATCATCAGCAGCTCCTGCCCGGCGTGCAGGCCGTGCGGGCGCAGCAGGCGCTCCGCGTTCGCCCGGTGCAGGCGGGAGACCCGGGCGATGGCCTGGCTGATGCCGCCGGCCTCGGCGAGGGGGTTCGGGAGTTCAGGCATGGGTTCATTGTATGCGCAATCAGTTCTTCTCTTCTGGGGCCGCCTCTTGCGCTGGGCAAGCCTCAAGCGTTTACTTGGCCATGCAAGCAAATTGCTTGGCCGAACAAGTAACTGGGGGATCCGTCATGCGAGTCATCAGCGAGACCGTGCGCGTCAACGACCCGGCCAACCCCGACGAGGTGCACCTCACCCGGGACGACGTCTGGGCCGGCCTGGTGCGCAAGGCCGAGAACGCGGTGCCCGTCGTCGCCGCCATGGACGAGTGCACCGTGCTCGAGCGGACCGAGAGAGGCCTGATCCGCGAGGTCGTCTTCCACGGCGAGCGGGTGCGCGAGGAGATCGTCTTCCACCCGAAGACCCGCGTCAGCTTCTTCCGCGACGACGAGGCCGCCCGCTGGGTGATCCACAACGACATCGACGAGGACGAGCACGGCCTCACCCTCACCTTCCGCGGCGAACTCGACCTCGGCGGCGGAGAAGCCGAGGAAGCCGCCGCCACCCGCATGCACGGCGGCTACCTGCTGGCCATCCAGACCACCCTCAAGCTCACCCGCGAGGTCGTCCGGAACGCCTGACCCCTCGCGTCGCCCACCGGGCTGTCGGCTCAGCTCCGCTGGTCGACCGGGACTCCGCCGAGGTCACCGTGTTCAGCGAGCCCGACGGGGTGCGCTAAACGAACGCTCGGACCCTCCCGTTCGGCAGGACCGTTCGGCTGCCGGACCCGGTGGGCATCTCGTAGGACACCGAGGCGTTGAAGAACTGGGTGCGCTGATCCCGGGCATGGCTTCCCCGGGGTGTCCGGGGTGGCGGCCTAGGCTGTGGGCGTCCCGGGCGGCCGGTGGGCCGTGGGAGTCGGGAGGGGCCCGGCGGCCGGGTGGGCGAGGAGGTTCGCGATGGGCAGCGGTGAGACCGCCAGGGTGCGTTGTGTGGCGGCCGTTCCGTGCTGGGTGAGCCTGATGGCCCGGGACCTGGAGAGGGCCAAGGGGTTCTACGGGCCGCTACTCGGCTGGGAGTTCGAGGCCGGGCCGGACCGCTTCGGCCCGTACGTGCACGCGGTGGTCGGCGGGGAGGCGGTGGCCGGGCTCGGCGTCGCGGGTGAGGGGGCGATCCCGCTCGCCTGGACCAGCTACTTCGGGACGGAGAGCGCCGACGCGGCCGCCGACGCGGTGCGTGAGCGCGGCGCGACGCTGGCGGTCGGCCCGCTGGGCTTCGACGCCGGGCGGGTGGCCTTCGCGGCGGACCCGGCGGGCGCGATGTTCGGCATCTGGGAGGGCCCGCTGGGCCGGGCCCGGAAGCTGGAGCTGCCCGGCGCGCCGGTCTGGATCGAGCTGCGCACCCCGGACCCGTTCGCGGCGGCGCTGTTCTACGGCGAGGTGTTCCGCTGGGACGGCCGCGACCCGGAGCGCTTCGAGGTCCGCTGGGAGCACGACCGGGTGGTGCTGCGGGCCGAGGGGAACAACGTCGCGGCGCTGGCCAGGGAGCAGGCGGGCGGCCCGGCGGGGATGCCACCGCACTGGGAGGTGTCCTTCGCCGTCCCGGACACCGACCGGGCGCTGGCCCGGGCGGTCGAGCTGGGCGGCGCGGTGCTCGGCCCCGCCTTCGACTCCCCGTACGGGCGGGTGGCCCGGCTGCAGGACCACGAGGGCGCCCGCTTCGCGGTGATCAGCCTGGAGGGCTGACGAGGGGCTGACGAGGGGCTGACGAGGGGCTGACGAGGGGCTGACCAAAGGCTGACGAAGGACGACGAGGGGCCGGCGAAGGACTCGGCGAAGGGCTGACCGGAGGGGTCAGGAGCCGAGCGCCTCGCGGTCCGCCCGTAGCCGGTCGCCGAGTGCGGCGCGTTCGGCGGCGGGCAGGGCCTTGCGGGCGGCGGGGAAGAGCTGCTTCTCCTCGCTGAGCAGGTGCCGCCGCAGGGTGTCGCCGAGGCCGTGCAGCAGGGTGTCGAAGACTGGGTCGTCGGGGCGGAGCGCCTGCAGGTCGGAGAGGTACTGCCCGATCGCCAGGTGGTCGTGGATGCTGCTGAACACCAGTGCGCCGCCGTCGGGCACGTCGTGCTGCACGAGCGGGAAGAGGTGTTCCTCCTCGGCGGCGCAGTGGGCGAACAGCAGGTCGGTCAGCCGGGTCACCAGGGGGCCGCGCCCGGGGCTGCCGGCCGGGGCGGCCTCGATCGCGTCGAGCAGTTCGGTGACCGCCCGGTGGTCGGCGGTGAACTCGCCGAGGATGTCCGGCCTGCGGCTCATGGCGC
The DNA here is from genome assembly GCF_044455625.1 of Kitasatospora sp. NPDC051164. Lineage (NCBI taxonomy): Bacteria > Bacillati > Actinomycetota > Actinomycetes > Kitasatosporales > Streptomycetaceae > Kitasatospora > Kitasatospora sp. NPDC051164. Next base: position 295,511 of record NZ_JBITFB010000008.1, read on the forward strand.
GCCCGCCTCTCGCACGGAAATTGACCCCCGTACCTTCCAGTATCCGGCGTCGGGCGGTTCGGCCGGCTGGGCTCCCGGTCACCCTCCGTCCCGGTCACGCCGTGGTGCGGTCACTCTCCGTCCTGGCTGCCCCGCCGTCCGGTCACCCGGCGTCCCGCCGCCCGGTGAGGGCGAGCATGTGGGTCTGGGGGCTCGCGTCCTCGGTCACCGGCAGGGGCGGGTCGAAGAGCCCGCTGCCGGAGAGGTCCCCGTAGCCGGAGATCTCGCCGAGCGTGAAGTCGACGAGCTCGGCGGGGAGCCGGGTGCGCCGTCCGATGCCTTCGGCGAGGTCCCAGGTGTGGATGGTCAGGTCGGTGGTGAGCTGGTCCAGGTAGTACTGGCCGGAGAGGTCGCCGAAGGAGAGGTGGACGGTCAGCTCGGTGGCGCCGGGGACGGCCCAGGCCTGTCGGGCGGCTTCGGCGGCGTCCGTCCAGGCGGCGACGGGGTCGTCGCCGAGTACGTCGCCGTCGAAGCGGCCGCCGACCTCGGCGATGGTGGCGCCCATCAGCAGTTCGGGCACCCAGAGCTGTTCGCCGGTGAGGTGGTTGACGAGGTCGCGGACGGACCAGTCGGCGCACGGGGTGGGGGAGTCCCACTGGTCGGGAGTGATCAGCCGGACGCGTTCGTCGAAGGCGGCCAGGGCTTCGGGGTACGGGGTGCCGGTGCGCGCGCCCCGCTGGTGTTGCCTGCGTTGAGCCATGTCTCCACCCTGCCCCGGTTCGGGCGGGGGTCGCGAGTCGCCCACGAAGCGTCAGTTGTTCAAATTCGAACTCCACGGTACGGTCGGGGGAGCGGCCAGTTCAAATTTGAACAATGGCATCGGGGTGACGACCCCCGCCCGCTGCCTCACCGCACCCCCTCACGCCGGCCCCGGCCGGCGACGACCGACCCTCGATCGATGGAGACGCGCATGCCGAGCAGCAGCCCGAGCACGACCGCCGCCACCAGCCCCACCGTCAGCCCGGCCCGGGAGAACTCCGGGTCCGCGACGACCTCCCCGCACGCCTATGACGTCGGACTCCTGCTCCTGCGCCTGGTCCTCGGCCTGACCATGGCCGCGCACGGCAGCCAGAAACTGTTCGGCTGGTTCGGCGGCGGCGGGATCGACGGCACCGGTCACTTCTTCACCATGAGCGGCTACCCGGCCGGTCACGCCATGGCCGTGGTGGCCGGCCTCACCGAGACGCTGGGCGGACTCGGCCTCGCCGTCGGCCTGTTGACCCCGCTGGCGGGCGCCGCGATCGTCGGCACGATGGTCAACGCGATCGCTGTCACCTGGGGCGGCGGCTTCTTCGCCCCGAAGGGCAGCGAGTACGAGCTGCTGCTGACGGCCGGCGCCGCCGCGCTCGCGCTGACCGGTCCGGGCCGCTACGCGGTGGACCGCTTCCTGCCGGTGGTGCGGGCGCACCGCCTGGCGTACGGCGTGGCCGCCGTCGTGGTCGGCCTCGCGACGGCGGGCGTGATCCTGCTGCTCCGCAAGTAGCGGCTCGGCGCGCTGCGCCCCGCACGCTGCGCGCTGCACGGAGCGCTCCGCACGTAGCACCCCGCGAACGGCCGGTTCGCCGGCTGTGCGGCAACTGAACGTCCTGGAGACCGTGGTGACGATTCGTCACCACGGTCTCCTCGCGTTTTCCCCGCGAACTGCGCACAACGCCCAGGGTTCCCAAGGGTATGTGATGTGTGCCATGGTACATGTCACACTCCCCACCGGTTCCCGACGGAGTCGCCCCCACGCGGCGCCGTCGCCAACGGTCCTCGATTCCCCCACCGGTCGCGCCCCGATCGCGGCCGACGACGGCCCGGAGGCCCTCACGTGAGTCCCTCACGTCTGCTGCGACTCCCGCAGCTGGCACGATTGTTGACGCTCGTCCTGTCCCTGTTCCTGGCGGTCGGCCTGTTCGCGCCGCAGAGCCAGGCCGCGCCCGCCGCCCCCGGCGGCGCGCCCGCCCCCACCACCCCCGCCGGACCGGCGCCCCAGCCGGCCACCGGCACGCCCGAACGCGGCGACGGCGAGCGGCAGTTCGCCTCCGCCGACCAGCGCGCCCCGCTGTCGCTGGACACCCGGCCGGCCGAGGTGAAGGCGTCCACGGCGCCGAACACCAAGTCCTTCCGGCTCGGCGCGGCGGCCGAACAGGCCTGTACCACCGGCGACTTCACCGGCCGGACCGGCAGCGACCTGGTCCAGCACATCAAGGCCGCCGACATCCAGTGCATCAACAGCCTCTTCCAGCTCACCGGCGGTGACGCGCGCGGCGCGTTCCGCGAGGAGCAGATGACCACGGTGGCGTACGCGCTGCGCGACGCGGCGGGCAGCTACCCGGGCGACAACTCCACCTCCGTCGAGCAGTTGGTGCTCTTCCTGCGCGCCGGCTACTTCGCGCAGTGGTACCACCCGGGTGACGTCGGCACGTACGGCACCGCCCTGCAGACGGCGATCCGCTCCGGTCTGGACGCGTTCTTCGGCAGCGCGCACTCGCGTGACGTCGCCGCGGGCAACGGGTCCATCCTGGGCGAGGCCGTCACCCTGATCGACAGCGCGCAGGAGAACGTCCGCTACCTCACGGTGGTCAAGCAGCTGCTGACCGACTACAACAGCGCCACCTGGAACCCGGCCGGCATGGCCTGGTCGGTCAACCCGGTCTTCACCGTGCTGTTCCGCGGCCACCAGCTGGCCGGCTTCGACGCGGCCGTCGAGGCCGACCCGAGCGTCCTGGACACCCTCTCCACCTTCGCCGCCCGCAACAACGACCTGCTCGGCGGCGACTTCGGGGTGCTGGTCTACAACGCGACCAAGGAGCTCGGCCGCTTCCTGAAGGACACGGCGCTCCAGGCCAAGGTCCGTCCGCTGGCCAAGGGGCTGGTGGACAAGGCGGCGCCGAACGGACGCACCGTCTTCCAGTGGGCCGCGGTCGCCGAGGCGGTCGGCTTCTACGACGCCGGCAACTGCTCGTACTACGGCACCTGCAACGCCGCCGACCAGCTCAAGGCCGGCGTGCTGACGGTGAACCACACCTGCAGCCCGAGCATCAAGCTGATCGCCCAGGCGCTGGACAGCACCCAGCTGGGCACCGCCTGCACCAGCCTGACCGGCCAGGACGCCTACTTCCACTCGGTGGTCAAGGACAACGGCCCGGTCAAGGACGACGGGAACAACACGATCGAGGTCGTGGTCTTCCACTCCTCGCGCGACTACCAGGTGCTGGCTGCCGCCATCTACGGCATCGACACCAACAACGGCGGCATGTACCTGGAGGGCGACCCGGCGAAGGCCGGCAACCAGCCGCGCTTCCTCTGCTACGAGGCCGAGTGGGCCCGTCCGTCCTTCGAGATCTGGAACCTCAACCACGAGTACACCCACTACCTCGACGGCCGGTTCGACATGTACGGCGACTTCAACACCGGCATGACCACCCCGACCGTCTGGTGGGTCGAGGGCTTCGCCGAGTACGTCTCCTACTCGTACCGGAAGGTGAACAACGACGGCGCCATCGCGGCCGCCGGCCGGCACACCTACAAGCTCAGCGACCTCTTCGACACCGTCTACGGTGACCAGGACCGGGTCTACCGCTGGGGCTACCTGGCCGTGCGCTACATGCTGGAGCAGCACCGCTCCGACATGGACGCGATCCTCGCCAAGTACCGGGTGGGCGACTGGGCCGGTGCCCGCACCCTGCTGAAGACCACCATCGGCACCCGCTACGACGCCGACTTCGACAGCTGGCTGACCAAGTGCGCGGGCGGCGCCTGCGCCACCGACGGCGGTGCCACCACGCCGCCGCAGCTGCCGGAGTGCACCGCGGCCGACCCCCGGCAGCTGGACGCCAACTGCGCCCGCAGCAACGTGGCGGCCACCACGGGCAACTACGCGCACTTCTACCTCCTGGTGCCGGCCGGCACCAAGCAGGTGAAGATCACCACCGCCGGCGGCACCGGCAACGGCGACCTCTACTACAACGCGAGCAACTGGGCGTACACCGACAGCAGCGCCACGCGTTCGACCGGCCCGGGCAACTCCGAGACGCTGACCGTGACCGACCCGCCGGCGGGCTACGTCTACTTCAGCCTTTACGCCCAGCAGGGCTTCAGCGGGGTGACCGTCACGAGCGAAATGTGAGCCGAGAACGGCGAACGGACAGGTGACCGCCCCGGCGGAGCGCTTCGGCGCCCCGCCGGGGCGGGTCCGTATGTCCGGGGGGCGCACCCGGGCCACCCCGCCGGCCCGCACCCCGGGGCCACCCCGCCGACCCGCACCCCGGGCGGGCCACCCCGCCGGCCCGCACCCCGGGGCCACCCCGCCGGCCCGCACCCCGGGGCCACCCCGCCGACCCGCACCCCGGGCGGGCTACCCGCCGACCCGCACCAGCGCCAGGGTGATGTTGTCCGGTCCGCCGGCTTCGATCGCCGCCTTCCACAGCTCGAACGCGGCCTTGCCGTCGGCCTGTTCGGTGCCCTCGTAGGACCGGGCCAGCAGCGCGGCCAGCTCCTCGTCGGGCACCGGGTCGGTCAGGCCGTCGCTGCACACCAGGTACCGGTCGCCGGGCGCCAGCGGGGCGGCCCGGACGTGCGGTTCGACGAAGGTGAGGCCGAGCGAGCCGCCCAGGGTCTGGGTGACCACCGAGGTGGTGCGCCGTCCGGGCGGCAGTGGGGGGCTGTCGTCCACGCTCACCTGGCGCAGCCCGTCCCGGGTGATCCGGTAGACCCGGCTGTCGCCGACGTTGAAGGCCAGCACCTGCTCGGCCAGCAGCACCAGTCCGGCGACCGTGGTGCCCATGGCGGCGAGTTCCGGCTCCCCGGCGGCGGCCGCGTAGACGGCCCGGTTGCATTCCTGCAGCTCCTCCCGGATGGCCTCCTCGCCGTCCAGGGCGTCCCCGTCGGCGGCGAGCCGGCGGGCGACGAGGGCGCTGGCGACCTCGCCGCCGGGGTGGCCGCCCAGGCCGTCGGCGACCGCGACCACGCAGGGCGGGCCGAGCGGGAAGAGCAGGCTCTGCGGGTTGGCGGTCACCGTGGCGCAGAGGGTCCACGGGCCGACCGTGAGGCTGTCCTCGTTGTGCTCCCGCACCAGGCCCTCGTGGCTCAGCGCGCTCACCGCGATGTACGGCGCCATCGTCCGCCGCCCTTCCGGAGCCCCGTCCCCTTGCCGTCGTCCCGCTTTCCATTGTGGGTGGGAATAACGATCCCCACCCGGCTGCTAAGGTGGTTGAAAGTTGGACTACCTGGGAGTGGTGAGCAGCATGCAGTTCGGAATCTTCTCCGTCGGCGACGTGACGACCGACCCCACCACCGGCCGCACTCCGAGCGAGCACGAGCGGATCAAGGCCATGGTGGCGATCGCGCGCAAGGCCGAGGAGGTCGGCCTGGACGTCTTCGCGACCGGCGAGCACCACAACCCGCCGTTCGTCCCGTCCTCCCCGACGACCATGCTCGGCTACATCGCCGCGCAGACCGAGCGCATCATCCTCTCCACCTCGACGACCCTGATCACCACCAACGACCCGGTGAAGATCGCCGAGGACTTCGCGATGCTGCAGCACCTGGCCGAGGGCCGGGTGGACGTCATGATGGGCCGCGGCAACACCGGGCCGGTCTACCCGTGGTTCGGCAAGGACATCCGCCAGGGCATCCCGCTCGCGATCGAGAACTACGCGCTGCTGCACCAGCTGTGGCGCGAGGAGGTCGTGGACTGGCAGGGCCGCTTCCGCACCCCGCTGCAGGGCTTCACCTCCACCCCGCGCCCGCTGGACGACCTCCCGCCGTTCGTCTGGCACGGCTCGATCCGCAGCCCCGAGATCGCCGAGCAGGCCGCCTACTACGGCGACGGCTTCTTCGCGAACAACATCTTCTGGCCGAAGGAGCACTTCCGGAAGCTGGTCAACCTCTACCGCGAGCGCTATGCCCACTACGGCCATGGCACCCCCGAGCAGGCGATCGTCGGCCTGGGCGGGCAGGTGTTCATGCGGAAGAACTCCCAGGACGCGGTGCGCGAGTTCCGTCCGTACTTCGACAACGCGCCGGTGTACGGGCACGGGCCCTCGCTGGAGGAGTTCACCGAGCAGACCCCGCTGACCGTCGGCAGCCCGCAGGAGGTCATCGAGAAGACGCTGACCTTCCGGGAGACCTTCGGCGACTACCAGCGTCAGCTGTTCCTGATGGACCACGCCGGCCTGCCGCTGAAGACCGTGCTGGAGCAGCTGGACCTGCTCGGCGAGGAGGTCGTGCCGGTGCTGCGCGAGGAGTTCGCCAAGGGCCGCCCGGCCGAGGTGCCGGAGGGGCCGACCCACGCCGCGCTGCTCGCGGCCCGCGACGAGAAGGCCGCCGAGACGGTCGGCGAGCAGGCCGGCGAGAACGAGAACGAGAAGGTGGAGGTGTCCAAGTGAGCGCCTACAAGCTGGTGGTGGTGAGCGCCGGGCTCAGCAAGCCGTCCTCGACGCGCCTGCTGGCGGACCGGCTCGCCGACTCGACCGTCCGGCAACTCGCCCTGGCGGGGCGGGAGGTGGAGGTCACCGTGGTCGAACTGCGGGACCTCGCCGTGGAGATCGCGAACAACTTCGTCACCGGCTTCCCCGGCGCCGCGCTGCGCGGGGCGATCGAGGCGGTGACGGAGGCGGACGGGCTGATCGCGGTGACGCCGATCTTCACCGCCTCCTACAGCGGTCTGTTCAAGTCCTTCTTCGATGTGATCGACCACGACGCGCTCACCGGCAAGCCGGTGCTGATCGCCGCCACCGGCGGCACGCCGCGGCACTCGCTCGCCCTGGAGCACGCCGTCCGTCCGCTGTTCGGCTATCTGCGCGCGGTGGTGCTGCCGACCGCGGTCTACGCGGCCACCGACGACTGGGGTGCGGCGGGCGACGGGCTCACCGACGGGCTGCCGCGCCGGATCGACCGTGCGGCGGGCGAGCTGGCAGCGCTGCTGTCCGGCCGCGGGTCGGCGGCGCCGACGGTGCCCGAGCAGGCGGCGGCCGAGCAGGTGGTGCCGTTCGCGCAGCAGCTGGCGGCCCTGCGGGTCTGACCGGCGGATGGTCGAACAGGCCCCGGCTGATCACCCGGACGGCCCCGTCGGAACACCGTCCGACGGGGCCGTCCGGCCTGGTGTGGCGGGGCCGTCCGGATGCACGTCAACCGCGCCGGATGGTCCGCTGTGCGGTGTAATCGTTCCCATGATCAGATTTGTGCTGGTCCGTCCGGTGTTCGGCACGCCCGCGCCCCGCCGACGCCCGCGCCCCGCCGGGAGCGGCTGACGTGGGCCCGCCGCGGGAGAACCCCGTCCTCGCGCCAGTCGTGTGCCTTGCGCCGATCTTCCCGAGGAGGACCGAGACATGCAGCCCGAACCGCAGGCCGTGCTCTCCCCGCTGACCGGCGCGGCGATCTTCCTGGTGCTCACCGTCGAGCCCGGGGGCGAGGACGCCGTCCGCGACCTGCTGCCCGACCTCGCCGCCCTGCGCCGCTCGGTCGGCTTCCGGGCCCCGGAGGGCGGCCTCACCTGCGTCACCGGCATCGGCTCCGAGCTCTGGGACCGCCTCTTCGACGGCCCCCGGCCGGCCGCCCTGCACCCCTTCCGGGAGGTGGCCGGCCCCCGCCACCGGGCCCCGGCCACCCCGGGCGACCTGCTGCTGCACCTGCGGGCCGAGCGGATGGACCTCTGCTTCGAGCTCGCGGGCCGGCTCACCTCCCGCCTGGCCGGCCCGGCCACCGTGGTCGACTCCGTCCAGGGCTTCCGGTACTTCGACGACCGGGACCTGCTCGGCTTCGTGGACGGCACGGAGAACCCCGAGGGCCGGGCCGCCGTGAGCGCCGCGCTGGTCGGCGCCGAGGACCCGGACTTCGCCGGCGGCAGCTACGTCATCGTCCAGAAGTACCGGCACGAGCTGGACAAGTGGAACGCGCTGAGCGTCGAGGAGCAGGAGGGGGCGGTCGGCCGCACCAAGCTCACCGACATCGAGCTGGACGACGACGTCAAGCCCGCGGACTCGCACGTGGCACTCACCGTGATCACCGGCCCGGACGGCGAGGAGCGGAAGATCGTCCGCTTCAACATGGCCTTCGGCTCCTTCGCACGCGGCGGCGAGTTCGGCACCTACTTCATCGGCTACGCGCGCGACCCCGGGGTGACCGAGGAGATGCTGCGCAACATGTTCGTCGGCAACCCGCCCGGTACCACCGACCGGCTGCTCGACTTCTCCACCGCCGTCACCGGCTCGCTGTTCTTCGTCCCGACCGCGGACTTCCTCGACTCGCCGCCCCCGCTTCCGTCCCCGCTCACGTCTGCGCTCACGTCTCTGCCGCCGGTACCCGCGGACCCTCCGGCCGACGGCTCGCTGGGCATCGGCAGCCTCAAGCAGACCCCCCGAACAGGACCCCGCGCATGAACAACCTCCACCGGGACCTCGCCCCCGTCTCCGCCGCCGCCTGGGAGGAGATCGAGGAGGAGGCCCGCCAGACCTTCAAGCTGCACATCGCCGGCCGCCGGGTGGTCGACCTGGCCGGCCCCGAGGGCACCGGCCTCGCCGCCGTCGGCACCGGCCACCTGACCGGTATCGAACCGCCGGCGGACGGCGTGCAGGCGCACGCGCGCGCCAGCCGACCGGTGGTGGAGCTGCGCGTCCCCTTCACCGTCCGCCGGGAGGCCGTGGACGACGTCGAGCGCGGCTCCCGCGACTCCGACTGGCAGCCCGTCAAGGACGCCGCCCGCACGCTCGCCCTGGCCGAGGACCGGACCGTCTTCGAGGGCTACCGCGCCGCCGCGGTCGACGGCATCCGCGCCGCCTCCGGCAACCCCCCGGTCCCCCTCCCGGAGGACGTCCGCGAGTACCCCGAGGCGGTCAGCCGCGCCCTCACGGCGCTGCGCCTGGCCGGCGTGGGCGGTCCGTACTCGCTGCTCCTCGGCGCCGACGCCTTCACCGCCGTCAACGAGACCAGCGACCACGGCTACCCCGTCCACAACCACCTGGCCCGCCTCCTCGACGGCGACATCATCTGGGCCCCCGCCATCGAGGGCGCCTTCCTGGTCTCGACCCGCGGCGGCGACTTCGAACTCTTCCTCGGCCAGGACGTCTCCGTCGGCTACCTCTCCCACGACGCCGAATCGATCCGGCTCTACCTACAGGAGTCCCTCACCTTCCGCGTCTACACCGGGGAGGCCGCCGTCGCCCTGGGCGGTACGGCCCAGGGCGAGGACGGGCCGCGGGCCCCCGGGCACCGGGAAGGGTACTGAGTTCCTTTACGAGGGGTACTGAGTGCCGTATTCTCTCGATGGAGCCTCTGACGCCAGTCGAAGAGAGCCGACACGGTATGCCGGTCCAGGTGGCGCCCGCGGCGCGCGGGTCGCGGCCGGGCCGGACTTGGCACTCAGTACCCTCGGCATGACTGAGGCCATGGATCCAGTGCACCCGTGCACCCGTGACAGGAGAACCACTCATGAGCTTGAGGATCGTTGTCTGTGTGAAGTACGTGCCGGACGCGACGGGTGACCGTCGTTTCGCGGACGACCACACCACGGACCGGGAGGGCGTG